>NZ_JBFAUP010000005.1:0-426224 GCF_040679335.1 Streptomyces sp. NPDC052299
AACGCGGCTGATCGTGGACACCTGCGCCACGGCCCGGGATAAGGCCGGCCAGGAATCACCCGCCCCCGGTCAGGGGTGGGGCGCCCACCGCACGTGCGGTGGGCGCCCTTCGTTGTCAGTGCCGTGTGCCAGGCTGATCCCATGCTCAGCATCAAGGTCGAGACCGAGAACCAGCAGACCCACACCCGCGTTTCCGCCCAGCGGCTCGGGGACCTCGTGCACCGCATCGGCGCACCCGGGGACAACTTCCTGGTGGTGCAACGGATACCCGACATCCCCGGCACCTTCATCCAGGTGTGGCACGAGGCGGGCGGGGACTACGAGTTGGAGCACCGTACGGGTACGGCGACGAGCCAGGTCCGCACCGTCATCGGCGACCCCGAGCGGGTCCTCGCGCTGATGACGCGCTGGGCGCGCGAGGAGCCCGGCTGGGACGCGGGCACCGACTGGGAGAGCGCCGGAATCCCGGAGCCGGAGCCCGTGCCGGAGCTCGCCGAGGAGATCCGGCAGCAGTTGGAGCCCCGGGTCCGGGAGCTGCTGCGCGGCGGTTACGGGACCGTGCTGACGCTCACCGAGGCGGCCGAGGACTACCTCGTGAAGGACGGGGTGCGGCCGGTCTCCCGGGACCAGGCACGGGAGTTGGTGGAGCGGCTCTGGCTGGAGCGGGTCGAGGAGCAGCGGGGCTGGGCGGACGACATGACGGACCCCGACCGGCTGGAGCGGGCGTTCGCCCGGCTCGACCGGGGCGGCATCACGGCCCGGGAGAACTTCACCTGCTGCCGTTCCTGCGGGATGAGCGAGATCGGGGCGGCCGGACGCGAGGACGCCCGGGGCTTCGTCTTCTTCCACGGCCAGGGCACGGAGAGCGCGGCGGCGGGGCACAGCCTCGCGCTGTATTACGGCGGGTTCGACGACTCCCCGGAGACGACCGCCGCGGTGGGCCGCGAGGTGGTGGCCGCGCTGGGCGAGGCCGGGCTGACGGCGGAGTGGGACGGTTCGCCGGACAAGGCGATCGAGCTGACGGGCCTGGACTGGCGCAAGCGGCTGGTGGGTTAGAGCTTTCTCCTCTGGATCGGGCCGGAGTGAGGAACGTAACGCAAAGGGTCCGTATCGACGGGTGAGAGAGGTCTGCTCCCGGGCCGTGTTCTCTGCTTCAATGGGGGCATGGCCAGCTTCCCGCACACCTCGACAGGTCGCAGCGACCTCGAGCCGTTCTGGCCCTCCCGTCAGCACCACGACTTCGACCGGGTGTGTTGCCGCGCGCTGAACGCGCCGGCCCAGTAGAGCCCTCACCCGGCCTTCGGTCCGCGCGCACGCAGCAAGTCCGTCCATCGACGACTCCCTCGCGCGAAAGAGCTGACCCCTCATGGCGAACACCCGTACCTTCTCCGCCGCCGCCACCACCGCGGCTCCGGCGGTGGCCGCTGCGACCGCTCCCGTCCGTTCCCACTCCCCCAACCGGCACCGGCTGCGCGCCGTCGCCCCCGACGAGGTCGCCCAGCAGGCCGACGTCTCGGCGCTCCTGACGCCGGGTGCCACCTGGCTGCCCGCACCCCAGCACACCCTGCCCAGCCTGCCGGGCCGCCCGCCGATGGTCGGCTACCTGGTGCTCGTGCCCGCCGACCAGCAGCCCGCCTTCGCCGCCGCGGCGGCGCAGTACGCGGTGCCGGAGCCCGCCCCGGAGGCGGCGGCGGGTCCGGTGACCATCGACTCCGTGCAGCGCTCCGCGTCCGTGAACGGGCGACCGCTGGACCTCACCTACCTGGAATTCGAGCTCCTGGCCCATCTGGTGGCCCACCCCCACCGCGTCCACACCCGCGACCAGCTGGTGACCACCGTCTGGGGTTACGGGCACGTGGGCGACGGCCGCACCGTCGACGTCCACGTCGCCCGGCTGCGCCGCAAGCTGGGCGCCGAGCACCGCCGCTCGATCCAGACCGTGCGCCGGGTGGGGTACAAGTACACGCCCTGACACACGGCGAAAGGGGCGGGCCCCGGTACTGGTGAGTGCTCACCGGTACCGGGGCCCGCCGTCGTACGCCTCGCCTCAGCGCGGTCCCGGTCCGACCGGTGCCGGCGCGGGCACCGGGGCCGGCGCGGGCTCGCTGTGGTCCAGGCCGGGCAGCCGGCCGAGGCCGCGCGGGGTGCGCCAGTTGCGCTCGCCGAGCAGCGCCATCACGGAGGGCAGCAGCACCATCCGTACGAGCGTGGCGTCCAGCAGGACCGCGACCGCGAGGCCGACGCCCATCTGCTGCATGTCCTGCATGGACAGGGTCGCGAAGACCGAGAACACCGCCACCATGATCACGGCGGCGCCGGTCACCGCTCCGGCCGTGCGGCGGATGCCCTCGTCGATCGCGGCCCGGTTGCCGATCCCCCGGCCGTGCGCCTCGCGAATCCGGGAGACCACGAAGACGTGGTAGTCCATCGAGAGCCCGAACAGGACGACGAGGACGAACAGCGGCATCCAGGACTCGACCGCGCCGACGCCCTCCGAGCCGATCAGTCCGGCGCCCCAGCCGTCCTGGAAGACCGCGGTCATCACCCCGTAGGCGGCGGCCACGGAGAGCAGGTTGAGGACGATGGACGTCACGGCGATCACGTACGACCGGAAGCAGAACAGCATCAGCAGGAACGTCACCGCGGTGATGAAGAGGAAGACGGGGGCGATGCCGCGCTTCAGCTGGTCGTTGAAGTCGACGGACCCGGCCACCTCGCCGGTGACGTAGGCGTGGGCGCCGCTGGAGTCGAAGGCGGCGGGCAGGCGGTCGTCGCGCAGGGCGGCGAGGTCCTTCTCGCCGCCGGGCAGCGGGACCTCGAACTCGGCGATGTTCTGCGCCCGGTGCACGGCGACATCGTCGAAGCCGGCGAGGGCCTCGCGGACGGCCGGGGCGGTGATGTCGTCGGCCTCCACGACGACCTGGGCCGGGGCGGGGCCGCCGGGGAAGGTCTCACTGATGTGGCGGTAGGCGACGGACAGTGTGGAATCGGAGCCGAACTGCTTCTCCAGGCCCAGGGATTCGGTCTTCATGCCGATCGCGGGCGCGGCGAGCACCAGCAGGACGGCGACGGACGCGGCGGCGAAGAGCTTCGGGCGGTCGAGGACGGGGCGCAGCACCCGCCCGGCGATGCGGCCGCTCTCGCCCTTCCTCCGCTTGCCGCGCCGGTTGAGCAGCGGCACCCGGCCCGCGTCGACGCGGTCGCCGAGCCAGGACAGCAGGGCGGGGAGCACGGTGACGGAGCCGAGCATGGCGATGCACACGACGGTGATGGTGGCGAGGGCGAAGCCCTTGAAGAGCATCAGTCCGGACAGGAACATGCCGGCCATGGCGACCATGACGGTGATCCCGGAGACGAGGACGGCCCGGCCGCTGGTGGCGGCGGCGATGCGCAGGGCGGTGTCGGCGTCGCGTCCGGCGGCCCGCTCGTCGCGTTCGCGGCGCAGGTAGAACAGGCAGTAGTCGACGCCGACGGCGAAGCCCATCAGGAACATCACCGAGTACGTGGTCTGGAACAGGTGCAGCTGGTGGCTGGCGAGCGAGAGCAGGCCGAAGGCGGCCATGCACGCGGTGAGCGCGAGCCCGACGGGCAGCAGGGCGGCGACGACGGCGCCGAAGGCGACCAGCAGGATGCCGAGGGCCAGCGGTACGGCGGTGAACTCGGCCTTCTTGAAGTCGTCCGCGAGCAGGTCGCCGAGCCACTTGCCGGCGCTGGCGTCCCCGAACTGGCTCACGGTGACGTCCGGGTGCCCCTTCTCGACACCGGCGACGGCGTCCAGCACGGGCTGCACCCGGTCGGGGGCGGTGTCCGGGTCGCCCTTCATCTCGAAGGTGATCAGCGCGTCCTTGCGGTCCTTGGACGCGACCGGGTCGGCGAGGCCGGTGACCTCGCCGGTGTCCCGGACGGCGGCGGTCAGCTCGCGGACGGCGGTGCGCCAGCCGTCCGGCTCGGCGGACGACACCATGACGAGTTCGCCGGCCCGGTGGCCGAGCCCCGCGTCGGAGAGGATCTGCTCGGCGCGGGCCGAGTCGCCCGCGCCGTTCTCGGCGTCGGTCATCTCGACCATGCCCGAGGCACCGCCGATGCCCGCGGCGAGTACGACGAAGAGCAGCCAGCCGAGAATGGCCGTCTTGCGGTGGTGTGCGCTCCACACACCGATACGTGCCGCGAGGTTACGCCTCATGGCGGGTTCGCCCCCTGTTGGTGGAAGTCCGACGATGCCCCTCGAATCTAGGAACGCCGGGCCGGGCGCCCCAGCCGGTGAAACCCCCGGTGGCACGGCACACAGGGCGAGGGGGCGGGGGTGGTGCTGGGTACACCCCCGCCGGGTGGGAAACCGGCTGACGTGCGCGGGGCGCGCCGGGTCAGACTGTGTGCGACACGGGGCCGGCACAGGGCCCGGCGAGGGAACGAGGGACCGGGATGAACGCGATGCGGGGACGGATCGGGGCGGCACTGCTGGCCGCGTGGCGCGGGCTGGTGGTGTCGTTCGCCGCCCTCGCGGGGTCGTGCACGCTGTTCGTACTGGCGCTGCTCTCCATCTCGATGATCCCGCTGGGCATCGGCCTGGTGACCACGCCGTACATCCTGGAGGCGGTTCGCAAGCACGCCAACCAGCGCAGGCTGCTCGCGATCACCTGGTCGGACGTGCGCATCCCGGTCCCGTACCGGCCGTTCCCGAAGGACGTGCGCAGTGGGTTCACCGGGCAGGTGGAGCGGACGACGCTGATGCTGAAGGACCCGGCGACCTGGCGGGACATGCGGTGGATGGCGGTCGACATGACGGCCGGCTACACCGTGGCGATCCTGGCGGCGGCGCTGATGGTCTACCCGGTAGAGGGGTTCGTGCTGGCGGCGGGCCTGTGGCGGGTGTTCACGGACGACCGGTACTGGTACGCGTTCGTCCCGGTCGACAGCCAGGCGACGGGGCTGCTGGCCGCGGCGCTCGGCGTGGTGCTGTTCGCCTTCGGGGTGCTGGTGAGCGAGCGGCTGCTGCGGGCGCACTTCGTGCTCGCCCGCTCGGTGCTCGCCCCCACCCAGGAGCAGGAACTCGCGCTGCGCATCGACCGGTTGACCGAGACCCGGCACGAGGCGGTGGACACGGCCGCCTCCGAGCTGCGGCGCATCGAGCGCGATCTGCACGACGGGGCGCAGGCGCGGCTGGTCGCGATGGGGATGAACCTCGGCACCGTCGAGGCCCTGATCGAGAAGGACCCGGCGCAGGCGAAGAAGCTCCTGGCGATGGCCCGGGAGTCCTCGGCCGAGGCGCTGACCGAGCTGCGCGACCTGGTCCGGGGCATCCACCCGCCGGTGCTCGCGGAGCGTGGTCTCGGGGACGCCGTGAAGGCGCTGGCGCTGCGGCTGCCGATCCCGTGCGACGTGGACGTCGAGCTGGGCGGTCGGGCGGAGGCGCCGGTCGAGTCGGCGGCGTACTTCGCGATCAGCGAGGCGCTGACGAACGCGGCGAAGCACTCGGGGGCCGGGCGGATATGGGTGGACCTGCGCCACGGTGACGGGGCGCTCAGGTTCTCGGTCACGGACGACGGGAGGGGCGGTGCCTCGGTGGGCGCGGGCTCGGGGCTGAGCGGAATCGAACGGCGGCTCGGTACATTCGACGGCGTCATGGCCGTCAGCAGCCCCGCGGGCGGTCCCACCATGGTGACCATGGAGATCCCTTGCGAGTTGTCCTAGCCGAAGATCTCTTCCTGCTGCGCGACGGCCTGGTGCGGATGCTGGAGGCGTACGACTTCGAGATCGCGGCCGCCGTCGAGACCGGGCCCGAACTCACCAAGGCCCTCGCCGAGTTGGAGCCGGACGTCGCGGTGGTCGACGTCCGGCTCCCGCCGTCCCACACGGACGAGGGCCTGCAGTGCGCGCTGGCGGCCCGGCGGGCGCGGCCGGGGCTGCCCGTCCTCGTGCTCTCCCAGCACGTCGAGCAGTTGTACGCGCGCGAGCTGCTGGCGGACGGCAACGGCGGGATCGGATATCTGCTCAAGGACCGGGTGTTCGACGCGGACCAGTTCATCGACGCGGTGCGCCGGGTCGCGGCGGGCGGTACGGCGATGGACCCGCAGGTCATCTCGCAGCTGCTGACGCGGCGTTCGCAGGACAAGCCGATGGGCGGGCTGACGCCGCGCGAGCGGGAGGTCATGGAGCTGATGGCCCAGGGCCGGTCGAACGCGGCGATCGCCTCGCAGATGGTGATCACGGAGCGGGCGGTGGCCAAGCACACCTCGAACATCTTCGGGAAGCTGGGCCTGCCGCCGTCCGACGACGACAACCGCCGCGTTCTGGCCGTACTGGCGTATCTGGACCGGGGTTAGCTGCCGGACGGCGGCTGCGCTCAGCCGTTGAACCAGGCCGCCACGTCGAGCCGGAAGGCGCCGTCCGGGGCCATCGTGCGCAGGTCGTCCTCCAGGGCGCGGACCCGTTCGGCACCGAGGGTCCGGACCCACTCGGCGCGCAGCCGGTCGAAGCCCTCGGCGGACCGCCGGAGCACGTCGATGCCCCGCGCGGTCAGCAGGACCAGCTTGCGGCGCCCGTCGGCCGGGTCGTCGGCGCGCTCCAGGTAGCCGAGCCCTTCCAGCCGGTCGACGGTCTTGCCCGCGGCCTGCTTGGAGACGCCGAGGCGACGGCCGATCTCGCTGGCGGTCGCCCCCTGGACGCCGACGGCCTGGAGGACGTAGCCGTACGCGGGCCGCATGTCGGGGTGTCCCTGCTCGGCCAGCTCGCGGTGGAGCGCGTCGATGACCGTGCGGAAGCCGGCGAACAGCAGCAGGGGCAGCTCGAATCCCCTGCCGCCTTCCTCGGGGCGCGCTTCGGGGCGCACCTCTCCGTGGCCGCCCGCACGCTCAGCCATTGCGCAACTCGACAACCTGGTTTACGTTTTTTTCGTCAATCACGTTGTCGAGTTTACCCGAGGGGCCCCGCCATGCCCGCGACCGCCTTCCCCGACCACACCCTGGAATCCGCCCCCGCCGCCGCCCGCCCCGGGCTGTCGGCCATCGCACGGAAGCAGGGTTTCCTGCCCGCCGCCGCCGGGCGGATGGCCGCCTCGCCCGAGGTGCTGAGCGGCTTCCTGAAGATGAACGCCCTCTTCGAGTCCACCACCCTGGACAAGCTCTCGCGCGAGGTCCTGAGCATGACCATGGCCACCCGGAACGGCTGCCACGTCTGCGTGGCGATGCACACCGGGATACTCACCGCCCTGGACGCCGAGCCCGCCCTCGTCACCGCCCTGCGCGAGGGCACCCCGCTCCCGGACGAACGACTGGAAGCCATGCGGCGGTTCACCCTGGCCGTCCTCGCCGTGAACGGGGCCGTGGACGACGCGGCGATCGAGGCGTTCACCGCCCACGGCTACACCGCGCGCAACGCGCTGGAGGTGACCCTCGGCATCGCCACCTACACCCTGTCCACCTTCGCCAACCGGATGACCGGAGCGCCGGTCGACGGCCCACTAGCTCGCTTCTCCTGACGCCCGCGGAACCCGGCGCAGGGCCCCGGCGCAGGGCCCCGGAGTGACCATCGCACCATTCGCTCGTTCAGCTGAATGTGCGCCCACCGACAGAGCTACCGCAGGCCGTCGTCCCGGTCGACGCGGAACAGGCC
This sequence comes from Streptomyces sp. NPDC052299, assembly GCF_040679335.1. NCBI lineage: Bacteria > Bacillati > Actinomycetota > Actinomycetes > Kitasatosporales > Streptomycetaceae > Streptomyces > Streptomyces sp. NPDC052299. The sequence goes on from NZ_JBFAUP010000005.1 coordinate 7,612, forward strand.
GAGGCCGCCCTGGTCGAGCACTACCCGCGACTGGCGCGGATCGGCTATCTCCTGCTCCCGCCCTCGCGGAGCCGCGCCCGGCGGGTGCTCGCCGCCCACGCCCTCGCCCAGCGCTCCCTCCAGGCCGCCCACCGCGCCGGGGCGGCGAGCGTCCCCCTCCCCCGCCGCCCCGGCCGCACCGGCGACGCCGACCCCGCGTACACCTACGTGCGGCGCCAGCTGCTGCGCAGGGTGCTGGCGGCGGGGCGCTCCCGGCGCCTCCGGTGGCGGCCTCGCCGCGCCGCGCTGCCGCCCGTCCTGCCGTCGGTGTGGGGCCTGCGCCTGCTCCCGCATCCGGGCGGCGCCGGTGAACTCGCCCTGGAGCGGGAGCTGGCGGCGCTCACCGCCCCCGCCCGGGCCGCGTTCGTCCTGCGCGGCCTGGAGGGGCTCGCGGACGGGGAGGTCCGGCGGGAGCTGGCCGCCGCCGGGGTGACCGATCCGCACGCGGCCCTGACCGAGGCGGACGGGGTGCGGGCGAGCCACGCGCTCCTGGGCTCCCCGGAGTTCGACCCCTGCTCGCTCCAGGCCCGGCCGCCCGATCTGCCGGGCCGCCGCAGACGCGCCCGCACCGCCCTCGCGGCCGGTGCCGCGCTCCTGGTGTGCGGGGCGCTGTTCGGGCTGCCCGGCGGCGGCTGGGGGCAGGGCGGGCTGACCGCCCCGGTGTACGCGCGCAATCCGGCGTCCGAAGCGGCCCTGGACCCGGGGGCGTTGCGCCGGGTGCCCGCGACGTACTGGCGCCGCTCCGCGCGCGCGGACTTCACCGCCTGGCCCACGCGCGGCGACCGCACCCAGGACACCCGGCTGCTGCGGCGCGCCCTGGGGGTGTGGGCCCGGCCCGGCGGCGGCGTCCGGACATCGGCGACACCGGACACCCCGACCGGCCCGCCGATGGGCGCTCCGCAACTGCTGTACGCGGGTGAGGTGGGGAACTCCGCGGTGGTGCTGTTCCACGACGGGCTGCGCGTCGTGCGGTACGCCGAACCGCGCAACGCCGACCCCGCGCTGGGCGCCGCCCTCGACTTCGCACGGGTGGACGGGGCGGACGAGGCGTCGTCGGGCGCGCTGGTGGTGGCCAGGACCGCGGACGGGGTGCGGTATCTGACGGCGCCCTGGGTGCGGGGGGCCGGGGTGCGGGACCTGCTCGCGCCGGACCGGGCGGCCCGCCCGCTGGACCTCTCCCCGGACGGGGTGACCGGCCCGCTGGCCGACCCGGCGGCGGGCTCCGGCTGCCGGTCCTGGAAGGCCGTCGAGCTGACCGGGGGCCCGTCCGTGCGGCTGGTCACGGACCTGGGCGAACTCGCCCCGGCCAGGCTCACCTCGGGCGCCCCGGGCAGCCCGCACGACGTCACGGGGCGGGCCGAGCGGGAGAGCTGGGCGCGCACCGCGTGTCTGCTGCGGACGGTCCGGTCGCACGGGGTCCGGTCGGTCAACTCCTGGGCGTACGCCCGGCAGCCGCTGCCCGAGGGCGGGGGCACGGCGCGCTGGGTGTGCACCCGGGCCGAGACCTGGCGCGGGGCGGGGAGCAGGGTCATCGCGCAGTTCCAGGCCCCGTCGGCCCGTCCGGCGGCGTCCGGCGCGGTCGCGGCGCGGGGCGAGGACGCGCCGGAGTGCGGGGCGCGGACGCCCAGGGTGCTGGCGGGCGTGCTGTGGCAGTCGCCGGGCGGGCGGTGGTACGTCCTGGCGGCGGGCAGCGGGCAGTTCGCTTCGCTGTCCACGTCGGGCGGGGTGACGGGCACCGTCCGGGGGTGGCTGCTCGCCGTGCCCGCGGCCGAGGGCATCCGGCCGCGGCTCCACGGACTGCTGAAGGACGGCAGCCGGGTCGACGCGCTGCACTGAACGGCCGGTCCGGCGCGGGGGCCCGGGAATTCGGCGCACGCCCCTGTTCCCCGCGCCTACCGCTCAGTATTTTGACAACATGTCCAACAAGCAGCCTGCGGCGGTCGCGTCGGAGCGGACCCCCCTCAAGGCCCGCCGGGTCGGCTTCGCCTGGGACCGGACGCCCTTGCACTGGGTGCCGGGCGACCCGTTCACCACGCACACCATCAACGTGCTCCACCTCCTGCTGCCCGCCGGGGAGCGCTGGTTCATCCACGTCTACCGCCAGGTGCTCCCGTACATCCACGACGAGGAACTGCGTCAGGACGTCATCGGCTTCATCGGCCAGGAGGCGGTGCACTCCCAGGCCCATGACGACGTGCTGCCGCACCTCAAGGAGCTGGGGCTCGACCCGACGCCGTACACCGCGCAGGTCGACTGGCTCTTCGAGAAGCTGCTCGGCGACCGGACGCTGCCGCCGGGCCGGGCACGCACCTGGTGGCTGAAGGAGCGGGTGGCGACGATCGCGGCGATCGAGCACTACACGGCGTTCCTCGGCGACTGGATACTCAACGCCGACGAGCTGGACCGGCGCGGGGCCGACCCGACCATGCTGGACCTGCTGCGCTGGCACGGCGCCGAGGAGGTCGAGCACCGCTCGGTCGCCTTCGACGTCTTCATGCACGTCGACGGCGGCTACCGGCGGCGGGTGCGGACCTGGGCGACGGCGTTCACCGCGCTGCTCTTCCTCTGGCAGCGCGGCGCCCGGTTCTTCATGGAGAACGACCCGAGCCTGCTGGACGGCAAGGCGTCCTTCGGGCAGTTCTACCGCAGCGGCCGGCGCGGCACCCTGCCCAGCACCCCGGCCATGCTGCGGTCGATCCCGCGCTATCTGAGCCGTACGTACCACCCCTCGCAGGAGGGCAGCACGGCCCAGGCCGTCGACTACCTCACCCGCTCGCCCGCCGCCGTCGCGGCCGAGGCCCGTACGACGGAAGCCCGCTGACCATGCCGCGTTCCCTGCCCCTGCCCCGCCTGCGTACGGTCGCCGTGGCGGCCGGAGCCGTGCTGCTCGCCCGGCGGGCGATGCGGCGGCGCATACGGAAGTCGCCGCTGTGGCCGATGCCGGCGCTGGAGGAGCCCGTGTCCGGCCGGAACACGCGCCGTTCGACCACCGGGCGGCGGCTGCTCGTCACCGGGCGGACCAGTCCCGCCGAGGGCGTCGTCCAGCTCCGCCTGGAGGGGCCGGACCTGCCCGCCTGGGAACCCGGCGCCCATCTGGACCTGGTGCTGCCCTCCGGCCTGGTCCGGCAGTACTCGCTGTGCGGGGACCCCGCCGACACCGGCTCGTACACAGTGGCCGCCCGGCTGGTGGAGGACGGGAGGGGCGGCTCCCGCGAGGTGCACACCGCGCTCCACGAGGGCGCCGAGGTCGAGGTGCGCGGCCCGCGCAACCGCTTCCCGCTCGCCGCCGCCCCCGCGCACCTACTGATCGCCGGCGGCATCGGCATCACCCCCATCCTGCCGATGGTCCGCCGGCTGGCCGCCGAGGGCGCCGACTGGCGACTGCTGTACGGGGGCCGGAGCCGGGCAACGATGCCGTTCCTGGCGGAGGTCGAGAAGCTGGGCGCGGACGGCGGCCGGGTCACGGTCGTCCCGCAGGACGAGGCGGGGCACCCGGACCTCGCCGCCGCCCTCGCGGACGCGGCCGACGGCACGGCGGTCCACTGCTGCGGACCGCAGCCCCTGATGGACGCGGTCGCCGCCGCCCTGCCGCCCGGCTGCACACTGCACCTGGAACGCTTCACGGCGGCGGGCCCCGGAACGGCCGGGGCGGCCCCGTTCGAGGTGGAGCTGCGCCGCTCGGGGCTCACGGTGCCGGTCGCCGCGGACCAGTCGGTGCTGGCCGCCGTGCGCGCCGAACTCCCGCACGTCGCGTACTCCTGCGAGCAGGGCTTCTGCGGGACGTGCCAACAGCGCGTCCTGGCGGGCGAGGTGGAGCACCACGACGAGCTGCTGACGGACGCGGAGCGCGCAGACTCCATGCTGATCTGCGTCTCCCGGTGCCGGGGCGGCGGCCGGCTGGTGCTGGACCTCTGATCCGGCCCGGACCCACCGGTCGGTACGCTGGACGGCATGACGACCGGGGTGCGGCGCAGGATGGGCGTCGAGGAGCGCAGGCAGCAGCTGATCGGCGTCGCGCTGGAGTTGTTCAGCCACCGGGCGCCGGACGAGGTGTCGATCGACGAGATCGCGTCGGCGGCCGGGATCTCGCGGCCCCTGGTCTACCACTACTTCCCGGGCAAGCAGAGCCTGTACGAGGCGGCCTTGCGCCTGGCCGCCGACGAGCTGGCGGCGAGGTTCCTGGAGCCGCGCGAAGGACCGCTCGGCGCACGGCTGCTGCGGGTGATGGGCCGGTTCTTCGACTTCGTGGAGGAGCACGGGCCCGGGTTCGCCGCGCTGATGCGGGGCGGTCCGGCGGTGGGCTCGTCCACGGCGAACGCCATGATCGACGGGGTGCGCCAGGCCGCCTGCGAACAGATCCTGGCCCATCTGGACGTCGGGGAGCCCCCGGCCCGGCTGGAGTTGGTCGTACGGTCCTGGGTGTCGCTCGCCGAGTCGACGGCGCTCCTCTGGCTGGACGGGCGGCGGGTGCCCCGGGCCGAGCTGGAGCTGCAGCTCGTGCACGACTTCGCCGCACTGGCCGCCGTGAGCGCGGCGTACGACGAGGAGATGGCGGGAATCGTGCTGCGGGTGCTGGCGCAGGAGCCGGCGGACGGGCCGTTCGGGGACCTGCTGGCCCGGCTCTCCGCGCTGGCACCGGCCGTTCCGGCGGTTCCGGCGCAGCGGCTGCCGTAGGGGACGGCGCGGTGTCACGCGCCGCCCCCGGGGGTGTTCAGCGTCGTACGGACACGAACGGCTGCGGCTCGGCGCCCTCGGCGGTCGAGGTGCCGACCACCGTCAGCCCGGCCCGGCCGCCGGTCACCGCGCTCGCCACGTTCTCCACCGGGCCCGTCGCCGCGGGCTGCGGAAGCCCGAGGTCCTTCCAGCGGCCCGGGCTCCCGGACTGCCACGCCCACGCCAGTGCGTCCCGCCGCTCACCGAGGGTCTGGCCGACGACGGCGATGCCGCCTCCGGAGCGTGCGGTGACGCCGAAGAGCCGTGCGGGCACGTCCGGCACGGCGAGCTTGTGCCAGCCGGTGGCGTCGTGGCGGGCGACCAGGGCGCGCGTCGATCCGTCCTCGGGCGACCAGTCCTCGCCCACCAGCCACACCGCGCCGTCCTCGGTCACCGCGAACTTCTGGGCCTGGCCGGGGATGTCCGTGACGCCGGGGGCGTCCACCCGCTGCCAGGAGGCACCGTCGTAGTGCAGCAGCAGGGGGCGGCCGGTGTCACCCTCGTAACCGGCCGCCCAGACGTCGTCGTCGGCGACCGCCTGTATGCCGTTCAGGTACCAGTACTCGCTGGGCAGTGCGGGAAGCGGCACGTCACGCCAGGCCGCTCCGTCGAAGTGGCGGACGATCCCGGCGGTCCGGTACTGGATGTTCCAGGTCCCCTTCGCCTCGTTCCAGGTGCGGGAGACCTCGATCTGCGCGAGCCCGGCGGCCCAGGCGCCTCCCGGGCGGGCGTCCACGTCCAGCAGCGAACCGGCGTCCGACTTCTCCGGCAGCTCCGCCGGCACGACCTGCCAGCGCTTGCCGTCGAAGTGCTGGGTGTACACCTTCCCGTCCAGCACCGCGGAGTCGTCGCCGACGAGCCACACGTCACGGCCGCCGTCCGCGTCCATGGCGTTGACCCGGCTGCTGACCTCACCGGCGGCCGCGGTCGCCGAGGGCACGGGCTTCCACGCCGCGCCGGGCTCGGCGCGTTCGGCCACGACGGGCCGGAAGCGCGTCACCTGGCCCTCGTTGTGGATGGTGAACCCGGCCGCCCAGGTCCTCCCCCGCCCCACGTTCGCGACGTCGAGGAGTGTGGCGTCGCTGTACGGTGCCGCCTCGCCCGCCCAGGTGCGCCCGGCCCCGTCCAGCGCGGCGGCGGGCACGGGAGCGGACAGGGCGACGGTCAGGGCGGCCGTGGCCACGGCGGCGTGGAGCAGTGAGCGGCGGCTGTACTTCAGCACAGGGTGGTTCCTTCCGGAGACGATCTCACCCGGTAAGTGCCGTGGACCGCCCGCCGGGTTGCACCCGGGCGGTCAGACCTTGCGGTAGGAGGGGTCGAGGTCCCGGGCCTCCACCGAGAGGTGCAGCGTGGGTCCGGTGACCGCGCCGAGGTGGGCGCGCAGGAGCGCCAGGACGGCCTCGGTCAGCCGGGCCTTGGTCTCCGGGGTGCGGCCGGGCAGCAGCGAGATGTCCACGTGCACGAGCGCGTCGCCGTCCGGTGCGTCCGCGACCACGGTCTCCTCGGCCCGCCGGAAGCGGGTCTTGCACGCGGCGATTTTGGTGTCGACGGTCTCGGCGACGACCGGGTGCAGGGCGAGGGCGAACGCGGGGCGGTCGAAGGCGTCGCCGAGCTCGGCGGAGTAGTCGACGGTGATCTGCGGCATGGCGGTCTCCGGGGCGGTCGGGGCGTGGAGGGACGCCGCCCAGCCTTCCCGTACCGGCGAAGGCGCACAACCAGGATTCACTATGTGAGCAGTTCGCCGTGGAGTGCCAGGGCGAGGCCCGCCTCCGCGCTGTCCGCCCGACCCTGCTCGAAGGCGCGCCGGTACGCCGCGTCGCCGACCGCCTCCCGGGCGCGCCGTTCGCAGGTCTCGCGGACCGGACCCAGCTCGGGGGTGCCGCGCTGGGGGTGGCCGACCATCCGCCAGTAGACCTGTCCGGTGCCGTAGACGCGGGCGGCCCGTGCCCCCTCCCCCTGGGCGGCGATCGCGGCGGCCAGGATGTCGAGGCCGAGCGCGATGCCGAAGCGGTCGCGGAGCCGGTGCTTGCCCGCGAGCATGGCCCGGGCGTGCGCGGCGGCCGGTTCGGCGCGGCCCTGGAGCAGGGCGATCAGGGCGAGTTGGTAGTCCACGTAGGACCGGGTCCAGCACTCGTCCTGCGCCTCGCAGGCCGCCCGCAGCACCACGGCGGCCGACGCGGCCTCCTCCAGCCGGCCGAGGCCGGTGAGGGCGAAGACGGTGATGAGGTGGCAGCGCAGCCGGTAGGCGGCTTCGAGCCGGGTCCCGGTCGCGGTGATCCGCAGCACCCGTCGCGCCTCGCGGAGGCCCTTCTCGGGCTCGCCGGTCATCAGGTGGGTGAGTCCGCGCAGATAGGCGGCGGCGAGGATGCCCTCGTCGGTGCCGTCGGCGGCGGCCTCGCGGACGCACTCGCGGCCGATGCGCTCGGCGGCCGGGTAGTCGCCCTGGAGCAGTACGCAGATCCCGAGCACCCACAGCACCCGGGTGCGGTGGGGGCCTTCGGCCGGTCCGGTGTCCAGGGCGCGCTGGGCGTAGCCCCGGGTCTGCGGGAGGTGGCCGCAGCAGCACCAGAAGAAGCCGATCCGGCCGGCCATCTCCTGGGCGGCGGCGGGGTCGTGGGCGAGGAGGTGGTCGAGCGCGGCGCACAGGTCGGCGTGCGCGTCGGCGATGCGGTGGTACCAGAGGATCTGGTCGTCGCCGGTCCACCCGGCGTGGGCGTTGCGGGCGAGGCTCAGGAAGCAGGCGGCGTGCCGGTCGGCGGCCTCCCGTTCCTCGCCGAGCTCCGCGAGCCACATCCGGCCGTACTCGCGCAGGGTGTCGAGCATGCGGTGTCGGGTGCCCTCGCGGGTGACGACGGACTTGGCGGCCAGGCCGCGCAGGGCGGTGCGGACGCCGTCCTCGGTGAGGGGTCCGCCGGTGCAGACGGTGACGGCGGTGTCCTCCTCGAAGTCGCCGCGGAGCACGGTGAGCCGGGCCCACAGGAGCCGTTCGAGCGGGGTGCACAGCTCGTGGGACCAGCCGATGGCGGTGCGCAGGGTGCGGTGGCGGACCGGGCGGAGCGTGGCGTCGGCGAAGACGTCGAGCCGGGAGCCGAGGCGCTGGGCGATCTCCTGGACGCTCTGCCGGCCGACCGCCGCGGCGGCGAGCTCGATGGCGAGCGGGATGCCGTCGAGGCGGCGGCAGATGTCGGCGGCGGCCTCGGCGGTGCCCGGTTCCCGGAAGGGGGTGGCGGGGGCGGCGGCCGTGGCGCGTTCCCGGAAGAGCGTGAGCGCGTCGGCGGCGCCGTCGACGGGCAGCGGGTCGACCTCCACGAGCTGTTCGCCCCGCAGGTCCAGGGGCTGGCGGCTGGTGGCGAGGACGGTGAGCCCGGGCGAGGTGGTGAGGATCTCGCCGAGGAGGTGGGCGCAGGCGGGGAGCAGGTGCTCGCAGGAGTCCAGGACGAGCAGGAGCTGTTTGTCGGCGAGCCATTCGCACAGTACGTCGATGGGCGGGCGCACGGTGTGGTCGCTGAGGCCGACCGCGTCGGAGACGGTGGCGAGGAGGAGTTCGTCGTCGTGCAGGGGGGCGAGGTCGGCCCACCGGACGCCGTCGCGGTGGCCGGGGGCGGCGCGACGGGCGGCGCGGAGGGCGAGCCGGGTCTTGCCGACGCCTCCGGTGCCGGTGAGGGTGGTCAGCCGGCCGGTGGCGAGGGCGTGTTCGAGCCCGGTGAGCTCGGCCGTCCGTCCGACAAAGCTGGTGGTCTCCTCGGGGAGGTTGCTGGCCATCGTCACCGTCGCTGCACAGGTGGAGTGAAAGGCGTGCCCGGGGGTGTCTGGAGCGACACCCCCGGGCGGCTGCCCACACGGTAGTCCCGTAACGGTCAGCGCAGGGTGAACACCGCCACCGTGCGTCCCGGAACGGTGAAGCTTCCCGAACTCCGCTCGTACGAGGACTTCTTGACGGTAGAATCCGCGCCCTTCGCCTGGACGGGGTGCAGGACGTAGTCCTCACCGGCCAGCGCGGCGACCTTCTGGGTCGTGGTGGCGGGGGCCGCGTTGAAGACGACGACGAGCTTGCCGAGGCGCATGGTGATCACGCCGGGCGTCTCGTCCTTGCCGGACAGCGGGAAGGTGAGCCGGGACTGCACCTGCGCGGCGCTGGACAGGTCGAAGTCCTTCTCCGTGGTGCGGATGGTGAGCAGGTCCTGGTACGCGGCCGAGGCGCCGTTGATCTGCGCGCAGCCCGGGGTGACCGTGGCATTGGTCAGCAGGGGCTTCGCGTAGGGCCACTTGGCCTCGTTGTCCGCGGCCGGCGGCAGTCCGCGCCCGAAGCCGTTGCCGGCCCGGCAGTCCCAGTGCAGGGCGTTGAACCAGTCGCCGCTGTCGAAGGAGTTGCGGTCCAGCGACTTGGAGCGCAGCAGGTCCGTGCCGGCCTGGGAGAGCGCGGGGCCCTGCGAGAGGGTCGCCGTCGCCATGGCCAGGACCTGCATGCGGGCCCGGTCGGCGGCCGGGGTGCCGGCCGGGAGCTTGAACGCGAGCGCGTCGTACAGGGTCTCGTTGTCGTGGGCGTCGGCGTAGGCGAGGGCGTCACCGGGGGCGGCGGCGTAACCGGCCGGGGCGCCGTTGTAGTCGACGCCGGAGCCCTTGACCGTGTTCCCGGAGGTGTCGGTGAAGGTGTAGTCGGCGAGGTTGCCGCTGAGGCCGACCTTGATCAGGTCCTGGTAGTGCAGCAGGCGGGCCTTCTGCTCGGCCCGTGTGCCGTTGGCGGTGGAGTTGTTGGGGTCGGTGTAGAGGCCGGTGGCGAAGCCCTGGACGCCGGGGTCCTCGTCGAACGGGGAGCCGCCGCGCACGGCGTCGCGGGCCCGGTCGGAGAAGGTGGCGATGCCGGTGCCGGCCATGTTCTTCTGGGTGGCCTGGACGAAGCGGACGTCATCGGCGATCTCACCGAAGTTCCAGCCCTCCCCGTACAGGATGATCTTCTTGCCGTCCACGCCGTCCTTGGCGACGGTCAGCGCGTCGAGGGCCTTGCGGACGGCCAGGATGTTGGCCTTGGGGTGGTGACCCATCAGGTCGAAGCGGAAGCCGTCGACCTTGTACTCCTTGGCCCAGGTGACGACCGAGTCCACGACGAGCTTGCCCATCATGGTGTTCTCGGGGGCGGTGTTGGCGCAGCAGGTGGAGGTGGCGACGGTGCCGTCCTCCAGGAGCCGCTGATAGTAGCCGGGCACGATCCGGTCGAGGACCGACTTGTCGTCCTGGCCGGAGGCGACGGTGTGGTTGTAGACGACGTCCATGACCGTCCGCAGTCCGGCGCCGTTGATGCCCTGGACCATCTGCCGGAATTCGACGGTGCGCTTCGTGCCGTCCGGGTCGGAGGCGTAGCTGCCCTCGGGCACGGTGTAGTGCAGCGGGTCGTAGCCCCAGTTGAAGCCGTCCTTCGCGGCGGCCTTCGCGACGCACGCCTGCTGTTCGGCGGAGTCGGGGGCGTAGACGGACAGGTCGCAGGCGGGCTTCTGCTGGTCCTTCTTCTTCTCGGGGATGGTCCCGATGTCGAAGGCGGGCAGCAGGTGGACGTAGCCGGTGCCGGAGTCCGCGAGCTGCTTGAGGTGCTTCATCCCGTCGGAGCGGGTGTCGGTGAAGGCCAGGTATTCGCCGGGGTGCCCGGAGGTGGGGTCCGCGATGGAGAAGTCGCGGATCTGGAGCTCCTGGATCTGCGCGTCGCGCAGCGGCACGGCGGCGGGCTTGCGGAGGGTGTCCCAGCCCTTGGGGGCGAGCTTGCGGTCCGCCAGGTCCACGACGAGGCTGCGGGCGGAGTCGGCGGTCAGGGCGGTGGAGTAGGGGTCGGTGACCTTGTTGGTGACGAGCTTCTGGACGGTGGGTGCCCAGACGTTCACGACGTACCGGTAGGGCTTGCCGGTCCAGCTCTTCTTCCCGGTGACGGACCAGACGCCGGTGCGGTCGTCGCGCCGCATGGGCACGGTCTTCCCGTCGAGTTCGAGGGCGACGGTACGGGCGGTGGGCGCCCACACCGAGAGGGTGGGGGTGCCGTGGCGGAAGACCGGGCCGAGCGCGGCCCCGCTCGCCTTCGCGCCGTAGAGGTCGTCCAGGACTCCGGCGCTCTGCACCCCGGTGGCGGCGAGCAGGGCTCCGTTGGCGGCGCGCTGGGTGGCGATGAGCTGGCCGCGCAGGGCGTCGCGGACGCGGTCGCGGTCCCGGGCGTCGACGGTGAAGGCGGGGTAGTCCTTGAGGTGCGGGTACTTCGCCTTCTGGGCGTCGGTCAGTGCGGCCGGGGTGAGGCGGAGCCACTGCCCCTCGTCGCTGAGGGCGCCGTCCTCGACGGTGATGCCCCCCTTCTCGGCGTACACGAGCTGCTGGCTGGTGGCCTCGGTGGCCTTCACCTTCCAGACGACCGTCCCGGCGTCGATCCACTGCGCCTCGGCCTTGGTGAGGTCGGGCGTCGGCACGCCTCCGGCCTGCGGGAGCAGGTAGCCGCCCCGGCCGCCGAGCATCCACACCTCGTGGCCGTACGTGGCGAGGTCGAGGGACTGGTCGCTGGGCAGGTCCTTCTCGTCGCCCCGGTGCAGGATGTAGCTGAGCGAGGTCGCCCCGTCGGTGAGCGGGACCTCGAAGGTGAGCCCGGAGGCGTCCTTCTTCACGGGCTGGAGCGGCTTCGCCCAGTCCGTGGGCTCCTTGGCGCCGGTCCAGGTGTGCAGGCCCCAGCCGTCGTAGTCGCCGTCGGCCCGGTAGTAGTGCAGGACGGCCTTGGTGGTGTCCTGCTCCGGGCGGGCCCCGTCCGGCGCGGTCTCCGCCTGGCCGTCCTCGCCCTGCTCGATCCACACCTCACCGGTCTTCGCGAGGTCGACGGTGCGCTCGGGCCCGTCGGCGGTCCCGGCCTTCTCGACGGTGTACGGGACGGTGGCGGCGCCCTCGGGCACCTCGATCCAGGCGAACGCGCCGTACGCGTCGCGCCCGGCGAACGCGGCGGTGGCCTCGCCGGACCTGGCCTGCCAGCCGTCGTAGTCGCCGTCGGCGCGCTTGTAGTGGACGACCGCGTAGTCCCGCTCGACGGCGACGGGCCTGGCGGGGGCGGGCGCCTGTCCGGCGGTGGAGGAGGCGGTGGCGCTCGCAGTGCGGCCGGTGCGGTCCACCACGACGGCCTTGTAGCGCAGCGGTGTTCCGGCGGCGGTCTTGTCGCTCAGCGTCTGGGTGACCTTGTACGGGGCGTGGTCGGCGGTGCCGAGGGTGGTCCACTTGCCGTTGCCGGTCTGGGCGGCGAAGACGACCCGGTTGAGCGAACCGCCGTCCACGTCGGCGGTCAGCTCGACGGTGCCGGTGGCGCCCGCGGCGGGGGCCTTCAGGGTGACGGAGGGCCTGGTCGCCGGGGCGGCGAGCGGTCCGGCGGCGCGGAGCACCAGGCTCGACAGGGCCGGAACGGTGACGGTGACCTTCCGGTCGGCGCCGCTGCGGACCGTACCGGAACCGCCGTACAGCGTACGGAAGTCCATCCCGGCGGACCCGGTGGGCAGCTCGACCGTCTTCGCGGAGGTGCCGTTGTTGGTGGCGACGACGTACTCGGTGCCGCGCTCGGCGTCCGTGCGCGAGAAGGCGTACACGGAGCCCTCCGCGTACCGCTCGGTCTGGACGCCGTCGCGGAGCGCCGGGTTGTCCCGGGTCAGCTTCGAGAGGGCGGCGATGGCGCGGTAGAGCGGGTGGGTCTCGTCGTACGCGTCGGAGGCGTGCGTGCGGTCGGTGCCCAGCTCGTCGTCGTCCAGGTAGTCGGCGGTCTTCGAGGCGAACATCGTCTGGCGGGCGTCCTTGTCGCCGCCCGCGCCGGTGAAGCCCTGCTCGTCGCCGTAGTAGACGACCGGGTTGCCCCGGCTGAGGAACATCAGCTCGTTGGCGAGCTCCGCGCGCTTGACCAGCTCCGCGTCGCCGGCCTTCGGGTTGTCCTGCTTGAGGAAGGTCCCGATGCGGCCCATGTCGTGGTTGCCGAGGAAGGTCACCTGCTCATAGGCGTTGGCCTTGTCGGTGGTGTACCGGTAGTCGTCGCCGAAGACGGCGGCGAGCTTCGAGGCCGGGGCGCCCTGCGAGGCGTACTGCCGGGCCGCCTCCTGGAAGGGGAAGTCGAGCGTGGCGTCCAGGCGGCCCCGGGTGACGTACGGGGAGGTGATCGCGGTGTCGGACGAGTAGACCTCGCCGAACATGAAGAAGTCCTTGCGCCCCTGCTTGGCCGCGTAGGCGTCGAGCGCGGTGGCCCACTGGGTCCAGAAGTCCAGGTCGACGTGTTTCACGGTGTCGATCCGGAACCCGTCGATGTCGAAGTCGCGGACCCACTTCTCGTAGATCTTCTCCATGCCGGAGACGACCTCGGGCCGCTCGGTCCACAGGTCGTCGAGCCCGGAGAAGTCGCCGTAGGTGGTGGACTCGCCGGCGTAGGTCGAGTCCCCGCGGTTGTGGTACATCGTGGGGTCGTTGAGCCAGGCCGGCGTCTTGCCGCCGCCGCTGACCGGCTTGTACGGGAAGGAGTCGGCGTCCACCTTCGCCATGCCGGCGGCGTCGTCGAAGGGGCGCCCGTCGCGGTCGAGGTAGGGGTAGGCGCCCTTGGGCTTGTAGCCGTAGGTCTTCTCGGCGTAGTCGACGGTGTCCGCGGTGTGGTTGGTGATGACGTCGAAGAAGACCTTCATGCCCTTGCGGTGGGCCTTGTCGATCAGCTTCGTCAGGTCGGCGTTGGTGCCGAAGTGCGGGTCGACCTGGGTGAAGTCGGTGATCCAGTAGCCGTGGTAGCCGGCCGAGGCGTCCTTGCCGGTGCCCTGGACGGGCCGGTTCTTGAAGATGGGCGCCAGCCAGATGGCGGTGGTGCCGAGCCCCTTGATGTAGTCGAGCCGGTCGGTCAGCCCCTTGAGGTCGCCGCCCTGGTAGAACCCCTTGTCGGTGGGGTCGAAGCCGGTCTCCAGACGCGAACCGGTCAGCCCGCCCCGGTCGTTGCCGGTGTCCCCGTTGGCGAACCGGTCGGGCATCACGAAGTAGAACTGCTCGCGGGTCAGGTCGTGCCGGGTGGCCTGGGCGGCCAGCTTGGCGTCCGAGGGTGCGGCGGGCGGCCGGGCCGCGGCGGCAGGCAGCGCGGGCACCAGGGCCGCGCACAGGGCGGCCGCGACGACGGCGGTCGCCGTTCTGCGTGCGGGCACGCGCGGGTACGGACGTTTCACTCGGGCTCTCCTAGCGGGGGTACGAGGGTGTGCGGGGCCGGACGGGCCGCTGGGGGACGGCCCGCCCGGCGGGTGGGGGGTGGAGGCCGGCCGCTGGGGCCGGCGGGTCAGCCGCTGGGGCCGGTCAGCCGCGCCAGACGTCCGTGGTCAGCGTGACCCTGCCGGAGGACGGCACCGTGGCCGTGCGGTTGGCACCGCTCTCCCAGGTCACGTTGCCGCTCGCGTCCTTGCGGATGTACTTGTACTCGAACGTGGTGCCCGCGGGCAGGTTCACGTCGAGCTTCCAGACCGGGTACGTCGCAGGGTCCAGCTTCAGCGCGCTGCCGGTGTTCCAGTTGCCGAGCGCGGACTGGTTGCCGGTGACGTAGATGTTCTGGCCGAGCTGGGTGGTGGCGTTGACGCCGAAGGAGGCGCCGGAGCTGCCGGTCTCCGTGCCGGGGTCGGTCGGGTCGGTGGAACCTCCGCCGCAGGTGCGGGCGCCGGTGTGCAGGGCGAGCGCGGTGTTGGCGCCGAGGGTCGCGGTGAACTGGCCGGAGCCGTTGACCGTGACGCCCTTGCCGGACTGGACGTCGCAGTAGTCGCCGGCGGGCAGCGAGGTCTGGAACGTGCGCGTCAGCGAGGAGCCCTCGTGGTTGATCGCCACGTACGCCTTGGAGCCGCGTCCGAAGGCGATCTGGTCGCCGCCGTTGTCCCACCAGTTGGTGACGGCCTCACCGCGCGCGGTGTTGCGGAGGCCGACCATGGAGGAGATCTCGCGCCAGGCGTGCTGGCACTTCCAGCCGTCGCTGTAGCAGGCGTTCACCGTGCCGCCGTTGGGCGGGCCCGCGTCCTTGTCGGACCACTCGTAGCCGGAGTGGACGTCGGGCGAGCCGTAGGGCCAGGCCAGCATGAACACGCTGGCGAGCGTGTAGTCGGCGCCGTCCTTGTAGTTCAGCGTCTCGCCGTTGCGCTCGGTGTCGTGGTTGTCGACGAACACCGCGGCCTTCGAGGAGGACATGAAGCCCCAGCCCTCGCCGAAGTTCTTCAGGTTGGCGAGGTTCTCGTTCTTGAAGACCTGCTTCAGGCCGCGGGCGTAGCGGAACTCCTGGACGTCGCCGTTCCCGGCGTACTCGTCGGGCGAGACGGCCTCGCCGGCGCCGTAGATCGCCTCCTGCTTCCAGTAGACGTTCGGGTCGGTCAGCCGGGACTTGATGTTGGCGAGGTCCCCGGCGGGCATGTGCTTGGCGGCGTCGATGCGGAATCCGTCGACGCCCAGCGAGAGCAGGTCGTTGAGATAGCCGGCGATCCTGCCGCGCACGTAGTCCTCGCCGGTGTCCAGATCGGCGAGCCCGACCAGCTCGCAGTTCTGGACATTGGCGCGGTTGCCGTAGTTGTTGATCTCGGAGGTGCAGTCGTCCATGTCGTACGAGGAGTACAGCCCGGGGTAGTTGTACTTCGTGTACGAGGTGCCGCCCGTGCCGGTGCCCGAACCGCTGGTCATGTGGTTGATGACCGAGTCCGCGACGACCTTGACGCCCGCGCTGTGGCAGGCGCTGACCATGCGGGCGAAGGACGTGCGGTCGCCGAGCCGCCCGGCGATCTTGTAGCTGACCGGCTGGTACGAGGTCCACCACTGGCCGCCCTGGATGTGTTCCTGGGGCGGCGAGACCTGGACGAAGCCGTATCCGGCCGGGCCGAGGGTGTCCGTACACGCCTTGGCGACGGAGTCGAACTTCCACTCGAAGAGCACGGCGGTGACGTCCTTGGTGCCCGGGGCGGACGCCTGGGCCGTCGTGGCGGGGACCACGAGGGCGGCGGCTCCCGCGACGAGGGCGAGCGCGGCAGACAGGGGTCTGCTGGCCATGTTTTCCTCCTGCTGTGGGGGAAATGCGGGTGACGGTTCGGAGGGTGCCGGGTTGTCTCGGACCGGGCGGCCACGGCCTGGCACGCACGCTTCCGGCGTTGTCGTCGCTCGCCAACGCTCCGCGTTGACTCCCTCCTCCGCCTTGGAATCGCACGCACCAGACCGCGTCCGCTGTCCGATCCGAGACAACCCGGCACCCTCAGCCTCGTACGGCAACGCGCCCTGCCCTCAAAGGCTCTGAAGGTTCTTGCTGCAAGAATGCAAACCTTGCCGCAGCGAGACCGTACGAGCCCGACAGGTCCCGGTCAACCCTTTGGACACCGCCCGCTCACATCCACGAAATACCGCAGATTTCTTCCTGCAAGGTCTTACGCAAAACATTGCAACCCTGTTACGTTTCTCCCGACTCCGGTCCGGCCGGCCGGGGGTCCCGTTACCCCGGGCCCCACGCGCCCGGGCGGCCGGGCCGGTCGCAGAACAAGAGGGGCGCCGGAGGTCACTCTCCCCGCCGGCCCGACCGGGCCGACTTCCGGCGCCCTTCCTGCACGGCCGCCCCGGGCCACGGGCCCTTCCCGGCCCGTGACTAGGCTCGCCCCATGTGACCAGGAGAGCAGTCGCACCCCGATCACCCCAACACGCCGGGCGCGCAACCCGGTTCACCCCGGGCGCAGCCCGATCGCGGCACACCCGACTGGCACGCCGCGCCCACGATGGGCATGGGCACCCCCGAACCGCCCCGTCCCCGCCGCAACCGGACCACGGTCGCCGTGGTGGCCGCGTCCGCCGCCGTCGTCGTGGCCTGCGCCGCCGTGGGCTACCTGGCCCTCCGGGACAACGGGGACGCCGAGGCCGGCCCGCAGCCGACGCCCACCCCGAGCGCGTCCGCGAGCGACGGCAGCACGGACCGGGGCACCGGAGGCGGCGGCTCCGCCCCGCTCGTGCCCGGCTGGAACACCGTGGTCAACGCCAAGCGCGGCATCACCTTCGACGTGCCCGCCTCCTGGAAGCGCCAGTCCGCGGACTGGGTGAGCTACGTCACGGAGAACGACGACCCGAAGGAGAAGCCGCTGGTCGCGATGATGGCCCCGGCGGTCCTCGAGGAGAAGTGGTGCACGTCCGACGACGACAAGGACGGCACCCCCGAGGAGTCCTCGCTCGCCTCGGTCGGCACCACCGGGGAGCAGGGCGCCAAGAGCGCTGCCGAGGCCGCCGAGGACACCGCCGAGACCTGGGTCTACGGCCTCTACACCCAGCCCGACCGCTCCCGCCTGACGGTCGGTGAGCCCGAGTCGTTCCGTACGGAGTCGGGTATCGAAGGCAGCCTCGTCACGGTCACCTCGTCCGGGACGCCGAAGAAGGGCAAGTGCGACAGCGACGGCAAGGCGGTGACGTTCGCCTTCAAGAACGCGGAGGGCAGGTTCGTCTCGTGGACCTACGTCGGTGCCCACGGCGTCCCGGACGAGGTCTCCGACGCCACGATCCGCCGGATCCTCGGCACGGTACGCCTCTACAAGGACGGCGACGGCGCGGACTGACCCATGCGTACCCGCGCCGCCACGGCCTCCCCCCGGTACGGCCAGGGCCGGGTCCCCCCTCCGGACCCGGCCCTCTTCGTCTGCCCGCTCACGCGCTGCGCAGCGCCGCCGTCGAGCCCCGGACCACCAGCTCCGGCTGGAACACGTACTCCGTGCGCTGCACGGGGCTGCCGCCGATCTCCTCCAGCAGCGCGCCCACCGCGGCCGCCGCCATCGCCTGGACCGGCTGGCGGACCGTGGTCAGCGGCGGGTCCGTGAACGCGATGAGCTGCGAGTCGTCGAAGCCCACCACGGACACGTCGCGCGGCACGTCGAGCCCGCGGTCCCGGGCCGCGCGGACGACGCCCAGCGCCATCAGGTCGCTGCCGCAGACGATGCCGGTGCACCCGCGGTCGAGCAGCGCGCCCGCCGCGACCTGGCCGCCCTCGACGCTGAACAGCGTGGAGCAGACCAGGAGTTCGGCGTCCGCGCGGTCCAGGCCGAGCACCGAGACCGCGGCGTCCACGAAGCCGTCCCGCTTCCGGCGCGAGGGCACATAGCGCTGCGGCCCTATGGCCAGGCCCACCCGGCGGTGGCCGAGTTCGGCGAGATGGCTCACGGCCATCCGCACCGCGGCGGTGTCGTCGGGCGAGACGAACGGGGCGCTGATCCGCTCGTTGTAGCCGTTGATCAGGACGAACGGCACCCCGCGCTCGGTCAGCGCGGCGTAGCGCGCCGGGTCGGCCGAGGTGTCGGCGTGCAGCCCGGACAGGAAGACGATGCCGCCGACGCCCCGCTCGACCAGCTGCTCGACCAGCTCGTCCTCGGTGGCGCCGCCCGGGAGCTGGGTGCAGAGAACCGGCGTGTAGCCGTGCCCGGCGAGGACCTGCTCCACGGACTGGGCGAACGCCGGGAAGATCGGGTTGGTCAGCTCGGGGGTGATCAGCCCGATCAGCCCGGCGCTGCGCTGCCGCAGCCGCACGGGCCGTTCGTAGCCCAGGATGTCGAGCGCCGCGAGCACCCGCTGACGCGTGGTGTCCGCGACGCCCGGCTTGCCGTTGAGCACCCGGCTGACGGTCGCCTCGCTGACGGCCGCCTGACCGGCGATGTCCGACAGCCTGAGCGCACCGCCCGCGCCGGGGCCCCGCGGCAGGGGGACGGTCGTCACACCGTCCACCACACCGTGGTGTCGGCGGGCAGCTCGACCGTGTCGCCGTCGGTGGCGACCGGCGCGCTGGACAGCAGGGCCGTGCCCGGTACGGGGATGCGGACCGGGGCACCCGTGGTGTTGACGGTGCAGACGAACCCGGGGCGCGCGAAGGCGAGCAGCCCCTCCGGAGCGTCCAGCCAGCGCACCTCGGCGCCCGCGCCGAGACCGGGGTGCGCCCGGCGGGCGGCGATGGCGGCCCGGTACAGCTCCAGGGTCGAGCCGGCCACGCCGGTCTGCGCCTCGACGCTCAGCTCCCCCCAGCCGGTGGGCTGCGGAAGCCAGCTGCCGCCCGCACCGAAGCCGTACGAGGAGCCCTCGCGGGTCCACGGGATCGGGACGCGGCAGCCGTCGCGGAAGCCGTCCTGGCCGTCGGCCCGGAAGAACGAGGGGTCCTGGCGGGCCTCGTCGGGCAGGTCGGTGACGTCGGGCAGGCCGAGCTCCTCGCCCTGGTAGACGTAGGCGGAGCCGGGCAGCGCCAGCATCAGCAGGCTCGCCGCGCGGGCCCGGCGCAGGCCGAGCTCGCGGTCGCCGGGGGTGCGGATCTGGGTGCCGAGGCCCGCGGGGTTGGCGAACCGGGTGGCGTGCCGGGTGACGTCGTGGTTGGACAGCACCCAGGTGGTGGGGGCGCCGACGGGCCGCATCGCGTCGAGCGAGGTGTCGATGACCTCGCGGAGCGCGGCGGCGTCCCAGGCGGTGGCCAGGTACTGGAAGTTGAACGCCTGGTGCATCTCGTCGGGGCGCACGTAGTTGGCGGTGCGCTCGACGGTCGGCGTCCACGCCTCGGCGACCGCGATCCTGTCGCCGGGGTACTCGTCCAGAATGGTGCGCCAGCTGCGGTAGATCTCGTGCACCCCGTCCTGGTCGAAGAACGGCATGACATCGTTTCCGAGCAGCTTCAGCTGGTCGTGGGTGCCCAGGTCCGGCAGCCCCTCGGCCTTGACCAGGCCGTGCGCGACGTCCACGCGGAAGCCGTCGACGCCCATGTCGAGCCAGAAGCGCAGGATCGAGCGGAACTCGTCGGCGACGGCCGGATGCTCCCAGTTGAAGTCGGGCTGCTCGGGCGCGAAGAGGTGGAGGTACCACTCGCCGGGCGTGCCGTCCGGGTCGGTCGTACGGGTCCAGGCCGGGCCGCCGAAGATGGACTCCCAGTCGTTGGGCGGGAGTTCGCCGTCGACGCCCTTGCCGGGGCGGAAGTGGTAGCGGTCGCGCAGGGCGGAGCCGGGGCCCTCGGCGAGCGCGCGCTTGAACCACTCGTGCTGGTCGGAGGAGTGGTTGGGCACCAGGTCGACGATGATCCGCAGGCCGAGGTCGTGGGCGTCGCGGATCAGCGCGTCGGCGTCGAGCAGGCTGCCGAACATCGGGTCGATGGCCCGGTAGTCGGCGACGTCGTACCCGGCGTCGGCCTGCGGGGACGCGTAGAACGGGCTGAGCCAGACCGCGTCGACGCCGAGCTCCTTGAGGTACGGGAGTCTGCCGCGTACGCCTGCGAGATCGCCCATGCCGTCACCGTTGCCGTCGGCGAAGCTGCGCGGATAGACCTGGTAGATCACCGCGTCCTGCCACCAGCCGGTGCGGTGGCCGGCGGCGTCGTCGGACGTGCCGGTGGAGGGGGCAGCGAGGTGCTGGGTCATGTCGTCCCTGGGGTGTCTGGGTGGGGGGTGGCGCCGGGACCGGGTCGGGATTCCGGCGCCACCGTGACTGGTGCGTGCGTGCGGGTCGTACGGGCGTTGCTCAGCCCTTGACGGCTCCGGCGGACATGCCGGTGACGAGGTGCTTCTGCGCGAACAGGAACACCAGGGCCGCGGGTATCGCGATCAGTACGGACGCGGCGGTCATCGGGCCCCACTGGGCGCCGTACTGGTTGACGAACAGCTGGAGGCCGCCCGCGAGGGTGAGGTTGTCCTCGCCGACCATGAAGGCGGAGGCGTACGCCACCTCGCCCCAGGCGGTGATGAAGGAGTAGAACGCGGTGACCGCGAGGCCCGGCTTGGCCAGCGGCAGGATGAGCCGCCAGAACGTGCCGAACGGGGTGAGCCCGTCGACCTGCCCGGACTCGTCGATCTCGCGCGGGATGGTGTCGAAGAAGCCCTTCATCATCCAGGCGCAGAACGGCACCGAGATGGTCAGGTACGTGATGACGAGACCGGCGGGCTTGTTGAGCAGCCCCATGCCCGCCATGATGTTGTAGATCGGCACGATGAGGACGGCGACCGGGAACATCTGGGTGACCAGCAGCGTCCACATCAGCCCGCGCTTGCCGGGGAACCGGAAGCGGCTGACGGCGTAGCCGGTGGAGGCCGAGACGATGACGCCGATGAGCGTGGTGAGGCCCGCGACGACCAGCGAGTTGCCGAACCAGGTCAGGAACTTCGTGTCCTTGATGAGGTTCGTGTAGTTCTCGAACGTCGTGTCCTTGAAGAAGTCCGTGGTGGTGGCGAACTCGGCGGGCTTCAGCGAGGTGAGCAGGACCCACAGCACGGGGAAGACGGCGATCACGGACGCGACGATCAGCGTCAGGTGCAGTGCGGTGGAGGCCAGCGGCGAGCGCTCGCCGCGCAGCCGGACCTTGGCCGGGCGGGGCGCGGAGTGCCGCGCGGTGGGGGTGGGTGCGGTGGTCACCAGTCGTCTCCCTGGGTGCGCAGGACTCGCCGGTAGACCGCGGCGAAGATCAGCAGGAGTACGAGGATCAGCACGCCCCACGTGGAGGACTGCGCGAAGTCGCGCGGGCTGATCTCGAAGGAGAACTTGTACGCCTGGGTGACCAGGATCTGGGTGGCTTCGCCGGGTCCGCCGCGGGTGAGCAGGAAGATCACCGGGAACATGTTGAAGGTCCAGATGGTGGAGAGCAGGATGACGGTCGTGGAGACCGGCCGCAGTCCGGGCAGCGTGACGTGGCGGAAGCGCTGCCAGGCGGTGGCGCCGTCCATCTCCGCGGCCTCGTACTGCTCGCTGGGGATGGACTGGAGGCCGCCGAGCAGGGCGACCATCATGAACGGCACGCCGAGCCACACGTTGACGACGATGACGGAGATCTTCGCGATGGTCGGGTCGCCCAGCCAGTCGATGCCGTCGATGCCGCCGCCGGCGAGGATCTTGTTGAGCAGCCCGCGGTCCTGGTTGTAGAGGAAGCGCCAGGCGAAGACGGAGACGAAGCCGGGGATGGCCCAGGGCAGGATGAGCGCCATCCGGTAGGCGGAGCGGCCGGCGATCTTCCGGTTGAGGATGTTGGCCAGGGCCATGCCGAGGCCGAAGGTGATGGCCACGCAGGAGACCGTCCACACCAGGGTCCACCCGAGTGTGCCGAGGAACTGGTTGCCGGTGAGCGCGTCGGCGTAGTTGTCCAGGCCGACGAACTTGTACGTGGCGGGCAGGTGGTTGACACCGATGGACCGCGCGACGTTGCGCTCGTTGGCGTCGGTCAGCGACAGGTAGATGCCGCGGACCAGGGGATAACCGATGATCACGCCGATCACGACGACGACCGGGGCCACCATCGTCCAGGCGTACCAGTGCGTCGACAGGGCCCGCCGTATCCGTCCCGGCGGCGGGGGGTTACCAGTTCCGCGGCTCCGGCCGCGGGCGACGTCGTCGCCCGCGGCCTTCACCACCGACTGGCTGGTGTGGACAGCCATCAGCCGGCCTGCCTTCCTGAGTTACTTCCAGCCCTTGAGGAGCTTGCGGTAGGAGTCGCCGGTCGCCTTGACCGCCTTCTCCGGGGTCGTCTGACCGGTGAGGACCTTGGTGTACTCGGTGACGAGCGGCGCGAAGAGGCTGCCGGTCTCCGGGATCCAGGGGCGCTCGACGGCGCTCTCGACGACCGGCTTGAAGAAGCCGACGATCTCGTTGTTGACGACCGGCTCCTCGGCGTAGGCGGAGGTACGGGTCGGCAGGAGGTTCAGCTCCTTGGTGACCTGGGCCTGCGTCTTGACGGAGGTCATGTAGTCGACGAAGGCGTAGGAGGCGTCCAGGTTCTTGGAACCGGCGTAGACGGCCAGGTTGTGACCGCCCTGCGGGGCACCCTGCGCGGCGGAACCGGCCGGGACCGGGGCGACGCCCAGGTTGGCCTTGTCCTTGAACTCCTTGCCGGTGTAGGTGTCGGCGACGGCCCACGGGCCGTTGATCATCATCGCGACGTCGCCGTTCTTGAACGACGCCTGCATGTTCTCCCAGCCGTCGGTGGCGTCCGTCTTGGCGGCGCCCGAGTCGACCAGGTCCTTGACGACCTTCATGGCCTTGACCCCGGCGGCGTCGTCGATGGTGACCTTCTTGTCGGCCGCGCTGACCATGTCGCCGCCCTCGCCGTACAGGAAGGACAGGAACCAGTAGGCGTCGTCGCCGCGCAGGTAGAAGCCGGTCTTGCCGGTCTTCGCCTTGATCTTCTTGGAGACGGTCTTCAGCTCGTCGATGGTGGTCGGGACCTCGACGCCGGCCTCCTTGAACATCTTCTTGTTGTAGAAGATGCCCATGGAGTCGATGACCTGCGGCACCGCGTACGTCTTGCCGTTGTACTTGGTGGACGCGGCGGCCTGCTTCAGGAAGTCGTCCTGCTTCTGCAGGGCGGGGGTGCCGTCCAGCGGGGCCAGGTAGCCGAGGTCCGCGAACTCGGGGGTCCAGGCGACCTCGGAGCGGATCACGTCGGGGGCGCCGGAGCCGGCCTGCGCCGCGTTCTTGAACTTGTTCTGCGCATCGCCGAAGGGCACGTTGACGTACTTGACGTCGACCTTCGGGTGCAGCTTCTCGAAGCCCTCGGCGATCTTCTTGAAGACCTTGTCCTCGCTGCCCGCGGTGGAGGTGTCCCACCACGTCACGGTGCCGGAGAGCTCGCCCGAGCTCTTGGAACCGCTGTCGGACTTGTCGTCGCTGCCGCAGGCGGTCGCCGCGAGCGCCAGGGCCGCGACCAGGGCGGTGGCCGTTATGCCACGTCGCATCTGAACTCCTTCAACTGCCGTACCGCTCCGTCGCGGCGCCGGGTCGACGTGAACGTAACAAGGATGAAAGACGACCGAAAGACTTTGCGGAAGATTTCTGCAAGCTCCGGCGATCGTTACATTGGCGTGTCCTCAAGGTTGCCGTCAAGCCACTTGACGAATCTGTCCGATCCCTGCCACAGCGGGCCCACCAGCCCCGATTCCGCAGTGCGACGATCTGACCGCAGCCGGCAATCCGGGCCCGCAAGAGCTTGCAAGATGTTGCCGTCGGATGCGGCGGGGCGCCGCGCCGGGCGCCCCAAGGCGGCCGGTCCCGCCCGATTCCTGTGCATGGTGGGCAATCCGACCCGCTCCCGGTACAGTCCATTGCCATGACCGCACGGCTTGCCGATATCGCAACTCAGGCGGGGGTCAGCGAAGCGACGGTCAGCCGCGTACTGAACGGCAAGCCCGGGGTAGCCGCTGCCACCCGCGAATCCGTCCTCGCCGCGCTCGACGTACTCGGCTACGAACGGCCCGTACGCCTGCGCAGGCGCAGCGCGGGGCTCGTCGGCCTGATCACGCCCGAGCTGGAGAACCCGATCTTCCCGGCGCTCGCCCAGGTCATCGGGCAGGCGCTGACGAGGCAGGGCTACACCCCGGTCCTTGCGACCCAGACCCCGGGCGGCTCCACCGAGGACGAGCTGACCGAGATGCTGGTCGACCGGGGCGTCTCCGGGATCATCTTCGTCTCCGGGCTGCACGCCGACACCTCCGCCGACATGGGGCGCTACGAGCAACTGCGCGCCCAGGGCGTCCCCTTCGTGCTGGTGAACGGCTTCTCGCCCAAGGTGCAGGCACCTTTCATCTCGCCGGACGACCGGGCCGCGATGCGGCTGGCGGTGACACACCTGGTGTCGCTCGGCCACACCCGGATCGGGCTCGCGGTCGGCCCGAAGCGCTTCGTGCCGGTGCTCCGCAAGATCGAGGGCTTCCACGCCACGATGCGCGAGCAGTTGCACCTCACGGCGGACGAGGTCGAGGAGCTGATCCAGCACTCCCTCTACACGCTGGAGGGCGGCCAGGCCGCCGCCTCCGCGCTGATGGAGCGGGGCTGCACGGCGGTGGTGTGCGCGAGCGACATGATGGCGCTCGGCGCGATCAGGGCCGCCCGCCGGCTCTCCCGCGAGGTCCCGCGCGACCTGTCGGTCGTGGGCTACGACGACTCGCCGCTCATAGCGTTCACCGATCCGCCGCTGACCACGATCCGCCAGCCGGTGACGGCGATGGGCCAGGCCGCGGTGCGCACGCTCCTGGAGGAGATCGGCGGCACACCCGCCCCGCACAGCGAGTTCGTCTTCATGCCGGAGCTGGTCGTACGCGGCTCCACCGCGGCGGGCCCCGGCCCGGACACGGCCGCGACCGCCCCGGCCGCTCTTCCAGGGTCGCACGCGGGGGCGTAACCGGCCCGTCGCGCGCACCGGGGCACCCACTCCGAACGTGCAACTCGCGCTCCACCGGAGGATCATCGGGCAGAGAAGGCAAATCTGGCAGACTCTGTGCCTATGGGTGAATTGAGCGTGAAACGACAGGAAGGCCGCACGGAGGCCACCCCGTCACCCATCGTGAACGAGGCGGCTCCCGAGGCGAACACGAAGCAGTCCGGTCGCACACACGGGCTCGGCAGAGCGCTCGACAGACCACTCGATCACGTCGTGTCCCGGCTGCGCTCCCCGCGGTCGCCCCGGCGGCCCCGCCTCTGGTTCGAAATCCTGCTCGTCGCGATGAGTTACTGGGTGTACTCGCTGGTGCGCAACGCGGTCCCGGAGCAGAAGGCCGCCGCCCTCGCCAACGCGGACTGGCTGTGGTCGGTCGAACGGTTCCTCGGCATCGCGGTCGAGCAGTCCGTCAACCACGCGGTCAACTCGGTGACATGGCTCATCGTCTCGATGAACTACTACTACGCGACACTGCACTTCATCGTCACGATCAGTGTGCTCGTATGGTTGTTCCGCCGGCACCCCGGCCGGTACGCGGCAGCCAGGCTGGCCCTGTTCGCGACCACGGCGGTCGCGCTCCTCGGCTACTACCTGTACCCGCTGGCGCCGCCCCGCCTGATGAACGGCGGGAACTTCATCGACACGGTCCTGGTCCATCAGACCTGGGGTTCGATGGCGTCGGGCAACTTCAAGAACATGTCCAACCAGTACGCGGCGATGCCGTCGATGCACATCGGCTGGTCGCTCTGGTGCGGCCTCACCGTCTTCGCCCTGGCCTCGGTCCCCTGGGCCCGCGTCCTGGGCCTGCTGTACCCCGTGGTCACCCTGATGGTCATCGTGTCGACGGCGAACCACTTCTGGCTGGACGCGGTGGGGGGCGTGGCGTGCCTGGCGTTCGGTTACGCGGTGTCGTACGCGTGGTACGGGGCGCTGCCGCACCGGCTGCCCAGGTGGATCCCGCGCAAGGCGTCCCGCCCTCGCCTCAGCGCGTTGGGGGCGCAACCACGCCGCGAACCGGCGGCGACGCGCCACTAGCAGTTCAAGCCCCTCCGGCGATTGAGGAGCGGGGTGCGGGGCAGAGCCCCGCAAGAGGCTCACCCCCCGTAGAACCGCTCCTCCACGACGCCCCGCGCGCGCCGCGTGACGCGGCGGTAGTCGTCCAGCATGTCCCCCACGTGCCCCTCCTCGTACCCCAGGTACCGCCCCACCGCGGTCAGCTCCCTCGGGACCGAGGGGAACGTGTCGCCGGGGCGCCCCCGTACGAGCATGACCGCGTTGCGGACGCGGGTCGCCAGGACCCATGCCTCGTCCAGGGTCTGGGCGTCCTCCTCGGAGATCAGGTCCGCCTCGCGCGCCGCGGCCAGCGCGGCGCGGGTGCGGGTGGTCCGCAGGCCGGGGACCTCGTGGCCGTGCCGCATCTGCATCAGCTGGACCGTCCACTCGACGTCGCTCAGCCCGCCGCGCCCCAGCTTCGTGTGGAGCGTCGGGTCCGCCCCGCGCGGCAGCCGCTCCGACTCCATCCGGGCCTTGAGCCGCCGGATCTCGCGGATCGCGTCGTCGCCCAGCCCGTCCGCCGGATACCGCAGGGGGTCGATCAGCTCCACGAACTCCGCGCCCAGGTCCAGGTCCCCGGCCATCGGCTCGGCCCGCAGCAGGGCCTGGCTCTCCCAGCCGAGGGACCAGCGCCGGTAGTACGCGTCGTACGACTTAAGGGTGCGCACGAGGGGCCCGTTCTTGCCCTCGGGGCGCAGGTCCGGGTCGATGATGAGCGGCGGATCCGCGGTGGGCAGCTGGAGGAGGCGCCGCATCTCGGCGACCACGCGGTTCGCCGCCCGGCCCGCCTCCTGCTCGTCCACGCCCTCGCGCGGCTCGTGGACGAAGAGGACGTCCGCGTCGGAGCCGTACCCCAGCTCGTGCCCGCCGAACCGCCCCATGCCGATGACGGCGAACCGCGTCGGCAGGGTGTCGCCCCACTCCGCGCGGACGGCGGCGCGCAGCGCACCGGCGATGGTGACGGCGTTCAGGTCCGTGACGGCGCTGCCGACCCGGTCCACGAGGGCGCCGGGGTCGGGCTCGGCCGGGCTGTCCTCCGTACCGTACGAGCCGATGAGGTCGGCGGCCGTCGTGCGGAAGAGCTCGCGCCTGCGCACCCCGCGTACGACCGCGACGGCCGTCTCCGCGTCGTCCGCGCGGCCGACGGCGGCCAGCACCTCCTGCTCCAGGTGGACCCGGCTGCGCGGGGCGAGGCCGTGCGGGTCGCCGAGGATGGACACGGCCTCGGGGGCGCGCATCAGCAGGTCGGGGGCGAGCCGGCCCGCCGAGAGGACCCGGGCCAGGTTCTCGGCGGCGGCGCCCTCGTCGCGCAGGAGCCGCAGATACCACGGGGTCTTGCCGAGCGCGTCGGACACCTTGCGGAAGCCGAGGAGCCCCGCGTCCGGATCGGCGGAGTCCGCGAACCAGCCGAGGAGCACGGGCAGCAGGGTGCGCTGGATGGCGGCCTTGCGGGAGACCCCGGACGACAGGGCCTCCAGGTGGCGGAGGGCGGCGGCCGGGTCCTCGTAGCCGAGGGCGACGAGCCGCGCGGTGGCGGCCTTGGTGCTGAGCCGGGACTCACCGGGTGCGAGCTGGGCCACGGCGTCGAGCAGCGGCCGGTAGAACAGCTTCTCGTGCAGCCGCCGGACCACGGAGGCGTGCCGCCGCCACGCCTGGTTGAGCTCGGCGATGGGGTCGGTGCGCAGGCCCAGGGAGCGGCCGAGGCGCCGGAGGTCGGACTCCTCGTCGGGGACGAGGTGGGTACGGCGCAGCCGGTAGAGCTGGATGCGGTGCTCCATGGCGCGCAGGAAGCGGTAGGCGTCGTCCAGCTGCACGGCGTCGACGCGCCCCACGTAACCGCCCTCGGCCAGCGCCCCCAGCGCCTCCAGGGTCGATCCGCTGCGCAGCGCGGGGTCGCTGCGGCCGTGCACCAGCTGGAGGAGCTGTACGGCGAACTCGACGTCCCGCAACCCGCCGGGGCCGAGCTTCAGCTCCCGGTCGACGCGGTCGGCGGGGATGGTGTCGACGACGCGGCGGCGCATCTTCTGGACGTCGGGGACAAAGTTCTCCCGGTCCGCGGCCTGCCAGACGAGCGGCGAGACGGCCTCCACGTACTCCTCGCCGAGCGCCCGGTCCCCGGCCACCGGCCGCGCCTTCAGGAGCGCCTGGAACTCCCAGGTCTTGGCCCAGCGCTGGTAGTACGCGAGGTGCGAGGAGAGCGTGCGGACGAGGGGGCCGTTGCGGCCCTCGGGGCGGAGGTTGGCGTCGACGGGCCAGATGGTGCCCTCGACGGTGGTGTCGGAGCAGATCCGCATGAGGTGCGAGGCGAGCCGGGTCGCCGCCTGCATGGCCCTGCTCTCCTCGGCGCCGTCGGCGGGCTCGGCGACGAAGATGACGTCCACGTCGGAGACGTAGTTCAGCTCGTGGCCGCCGCACTTCCCCATCGCGATGACCGCGAGCCTGCACTGCGCGGCGTCGTCCGGGGCGGCGGCCGAGGCGATGCGGAGGGCGGCGCGCAGGGTGGCGGTGGCGAGGTCGGCCAGCTCGGCGGCGGTCTCGGCGACGTCGGTGGTGCCACAGACGTCCCGCGCCGCGATGGACAGCAGGCAGCGCCGGTAGCCGACGCGCAGCGCGTCCGGCCCGTCCGCCGCGGCGAGCTCCTGCTCGAACTCGGCGACCCCGGGGTGCAGGTCGGCGGCCTCGTACGTGACGAGAGCCTGCCAGTCGCGCGGGTGCCGGGCCAGGTGGTCACCGAGCGCCTCGGACGCGCCGAGCACCCCGAGCAGCCGGTCCCGCAGGGGCTTCGCGGTGACGAGGGTGTCGAGCAGGATCTGCCGCTCCCCCGCCGCCTCCGCCTCGACCAGCCTGACGAGGCCGCGCAGGGCGAGGTCGGGGTCGGCGGTGGCGCCGAGCGCGTCGAGGAGCACGGAGTCGGTGCGTACGGACGAGAAGTCCGGCAGGTCGAGCAGCCGCTCGGCGGCGGACGGGTCGGTGAAACCGTGCCGCAGCAGTCGGGTGAACGTACTGCTCCTGCGCCCCGGCACCATGGTCATCCCGCGCTCTCCCGCTCGCCGCCCGATCAGCTCCCAGCCTTCGGAGTTTAGGCGGTACGGGCGCGGGGCGCCGGGAGCGGGCGGGGTGCGGGCGCACGGCCGTGCCGGTCATGGCTCCCCGCACCTCGCGTCCGGCATCCCATCGCACCGCGCCTTCGGCATCCCGTCACGAGGCCGCGGTCCCTACCGGCAGCGTCCCGGTGAGGACGGTCGCGTACCGCTCCTCGCAGGAGTCGACGCGCGTCACGAGCCCGCCGTCCGCCAGGACCCCTGCGGCGGTCTCCGCCTGCCGCTCGCTCGTCTCGACCAGGAGGCTGCCGCCCGGGGCGAGCCAACGGGGCGCCTCGGCGGCGACCCGGCGCAGGACGTCGAGGCCGTCGCCGCCGCCGTCGAGGGCGACGAGCGGTTCGTGGTCGCGCGCCTCGGCGGGGAGGAGGGCGACGTCGCCGCTCGGTACGTACGGCACGTTGGCGAGGAGCACGTCGACGCGCCCGCGCAGGACCCCGGGCAGGGGCGCGAAGAGGTCGCCCTCGTGGACGCGCCCCCGGCCCCCGATGTTGCGCCGGGCGCAGCGCACGGCGGCGGGCTCGACGTCGGCGGCGTGCAGCTCGACCCGGCCCAGGGCGGCGGCGAGCGCGGCGCCGAGCGCGCCGGAGCCGCAGCACAGGTCGACCACGACCGCCGGGTCCGGGGCGAGGGCGACGGCCCGCTCGATCAGGAACTCGGTGCGGCGGCGGGGGACGAAGACGCCGGGGTCGACGGCGATCCGCAGCCCGGCGAACTCGGCCCAGCCGAGGACGTGTTCCAGGGGATGCCCGGCGGCGCGCCGTGCGGCCATGGCTTCGATGTCGGCGGGGCGGGCGGCGGTGGCGGCGATGAGCCCGGCCTCGTCCTCGGCGAAGACGCACCCGGCGGCGCGGAGGGTGGCGGCGAGGGCGGAGAGGTCGGACGGTGACAGCGGGACCGGCATGGTGCGGAGCCTTTCGGATGAACGCCGAGGGGTGCTCCGCGGCCGGTTCAGGTCCGGTCGGCCACGCGTTCGCGGGAGGGGAGCACCCGGGTCGAAACAGCGGTAATGGGTCCCACCTCCTTGGTCATGTCCCCGTGCGGGGATGCGAAAGACTACCTCAGGTCTCAGCCCCGCCTGGGCCGGTACTCGTTGCCGCCGTTGACGAAGCTGTTGTGGACCGCGTTCGACCGGTTCGCGGCGCGGATGTGGCGTATCTCCGCGCTGTGGTGCCGCTCGATCTCCTGGCCGTCGAAGTTGTCCGTACGCCGCCGCTGGCGCAGGCTCACCTTCACGATCAGGAACACGATGGTGCTCAGGAGCAGCCCGAACACAATGAGGACCGCGTGCATGGTGTGCCTCCCCGTTTCCCCCTGGTCCGCCCATTATCGGGCAGGGGGTGCCCTCAGCGGAACTCGTGAACCACCTGGATCTCGCCGACGATGTGCGCGTTGAAGTCATCCAACTCCTCTGCCGGGACCCAGAGTTCGAGGATCGTCCGGCCGCCCGCCTGCTGAACGGGATACCGGCGCAGGAACTCGGTCTCCACCTCGAAGCGGGTCACGTAACCGACGCCGCTGTGCTTGACGTTCCAGTCGCGGGCGATCCGAATCGCGTAGTCCTCGTTCATCACCGGGTAGAAGATCGGCTGCTCGGGAAGCCGTGGCGGCCAGGCCCGCCAGTTCAGCTCCCGTACGAGCGCCAACTCCTCGGGACCGGTGGGGCGCCACAGGGTGGTCGTGGCCTGCCGGCCGGTCACGAGGCCCCCTCCGCCTTCTCGCGCCGGATCGCCAGCACCTTCCGGGTCCACCGCGTGTCGGGGTCGTCCTCGCCCAGCACGCGCACCATGTCGGCCAGGACTTCTTCGTACGCGGCCAGGGCCCCGCCCCTGTCCCCGGCCTCCCAGATGTGGCCGGCGTGGTTGAAGCGCGTGAGGAGCACCTGCGGGTGTTCCGCGCCCAGGGCGTCCGTACGGGCGGCCAGCAACCGCGCGTGGACCTCCAGCGCACCGGCCGGGTCACCGAGTTCGCGCAGCCGATGAGCCTCGAACCGGAGGTCGACGGTCTCCGGCGCCTCCTGGCGCAACACCTGGTCCCGCACGTCGAGTTCCCGGTTCGCCCGGGCCACCCAGTCCCCCCGCCACCGCCTGCGCACCACCTCCGCAGCGCACCCGACGGCCAGCAGGGCAGCGGCCACCTTCCATCCCCGTGACATACGCGTCCTCCCGGCGCACCGACGTTTACGGTATCGACGGCCCACACGGGTGTCCGGGTTCCCGCAGCCCCGGTCCGCTCTGCTCGGCCGCCGCTACACCACGGGCGACGGCACGGCCTCGATGGCCTCGAAGATGTCGGCGTCGGTCTCCCTCTGCCACTCCGGCAACGCGTCCCAGTCGGCGACGTAACCGGGCTTCGGTTCCTCGAAGTGCCGGTACATCTGCGCCGTCCAGCACAGCGCGACGAACCGCCCCTTCTGCTCCCGCGAAAGCCGCGCCACGTGCCCGCCACTCACCTCGACGAACTGCCGCACCTGCGCGTACACGGCCCCGGCCGCGTCCCGCTCCCACTGCGGGGTCTCCTCCCACGGCGTGACGTACCCGGCCTTCGGCTCCCCGGGAAAGTGCCGCCGCACACCGGCGATCCAACTCTCCCGAAACAACCGCGCACCTTCGGTCTGCGACATGAAAACGCCCCTTCTCACTGTGTGTTGAGCACGCCGATCGCCGCCTCGAGCTCCGCCACACGTCGGTCGCCCCGCAAGGGGCCCAGCTCGTCGCACAGGGAACGGAGTCTACGGGCGACGTAGCCGGACCCCGAGGTGCGCGCCAAGCCAAGGGCTTCGGCTCCGTACGCGACCACCTGGTCGGGATCGCGCCGCTTCGCGCCGATGGCGGCCAGGTCCACGAGCACCGCCGCACGTCGCCGATAGGACGGTCCGGACGCCAGGGCAGTCTGCCCCAGCGCCTCCTGCAACGCCTGCTCCGCCAAGTCCAAACGGCCGAGTTGCACGTACCGCGAGCCCCGCTCCTCCACCAGGCGCGCGCCGTCGAACCTGAGCCAGCCGCCACTGATGTGGTCCCCCGGCAGGTCGCGTACGCGCTCGGCCTGATCCATCGCACGCTCGCACGCGTCCAGATCGCCGAGACCTGCGAACGCCTCCGCCTGAACCGAGGCGACCCAGTGGCGAGTCGAGAGCTGACTGTCGCCCCGCTCCGCCAGCCTCGCGGCGGCTCCGAGCATCTGCGCGGCCCGCTGATAGCGACACCCCGACATGTCGACGTACGCATGTCGAACGAGTGCGCACGCCCACAGGTCGTGCGCATCGGCGTCCTTGCTGACGGACGCCGCCAAAGTGTAGGAAGCTGCCGCATCGGCGTACCTGCTCCCATCGAACGCCACTTCACCGGCGAGCTGAAACAGGTCGGCAGCTGCGTTCAACAGGGGACGAGGGCTTCCACGATGGCCGGCGAGGGCATGGGTGAGAGTGGCCAGCTGGTCGCGGACAACCGGGTAAACAGACCCCTTGGAGCGGGCCAGTTGATAGACCTGCCAGAGATGGCCGTTCATGCGCGCGAAGTCCGCCGCCTCTCCCCTGCGTACGCCGTCGACAAGAGCCTCAGCCTCCTCCACCGGCAGGATGGTCAGAGCCCCGCTGATGGTCAGTATCCGTAGGAATTCACGGCGAATCATTTCGTCGGGGTCTCCCGCGTCGTGGGACTGTGCGGACTGGTGCCCAATCGCCTTCCCGCTCGCGACTTGTGGTGGTAGCAGGAGGGCATCGAGCTCGGGAAGGCTGACTTCCAGCGCTAACGCCAAGCGACGCCTCTGAGGTGGTTGGGGCTGGATCGCACCCCGCTCCCAGCGCCCGACCGTCGTACGGTCCACGGCCACCAGCTCAGCCAGTTTCTCCTGACTGTAGCCCAGCGTCCTGCGCCGCTCGGCCAGCCCCATGGCGCCTCCCTCACACCGACCCCGACCGGCACCGCGCCATGCCCGAATCTGCATCAAGGGTGCCGCATTGATGCCGTGGAGACCTGCGCCTTCGCGCGATTCCCTGGTTGTCGAACACGAGGGATACACGAAATCATCAAGGAGCTCGATCATGGCTGCGGGAAGAGATTCTTTGGCGAAGGGCAGCGATCCGCAGGTGGTCATGACCCTCCGGGTCTCCCGCGACTCCGGCCGGTCGTGGGGGCCAAGGACGGACGTAAGGGCGGACAGCGACCGGGTGGTGCCCATCGGCTCCGGCGTGTTCCCTCCGTGCATGTGCCCGCGCTGCACCACTAGCCCTACCCGAACGGCACTGTGATGCAGTGCACGCTCTGGCGCAGGCTGCCGCTGCCCCTTGCCGACGAGGCGCGCCGGATGACGGATTCGCGTTGCGTCGACACGGCCGTACGGTGCCAGCTGCCGCGCCACGCCGATGGCCCGCACTACGCACTCCTGGACGAGTCCGGGCCCGCCACGGCCCTGTGGCTCCGGTGGCACGACGCCGAAGTCGGGCTCAGCGTCCTCCCCGACTGCCCGTCCACCGCCCCCGGGCACGACGGCGACGCCTGCTGTCTGTTCGCCGGGCACGCCGGGCGGCACACGTGGAGCGAGGCCGACAATGAACGCCATGGGCCCTCTCCTGCACCTCGACCGCACGCTCGATGAGCTGGATCCCCCGCGCTGGCCGGATCCGCCCTCCGACACGACGCACCTGGTGCGGACGGTGCACGCGCTACGCCGCGTACCGCTGCGCGAACTGCGCCCGGCGGACCTGCGCGTGCTCGTATCCCAACAGGTGGCGCTGCCGTACGTCGTCCCACTCGCCGTGCGCCTGCTCCTGGAGGACCCGCTGCTCGACGCCTGCTTCTTTGAGGGCGACCTGATGCTGGCCACCGTGAATGCGCCCGCGACCGTCTGGGACCTGCTGCCGGAGCTCGCGGAACAGTTGCAGGCCGCCGTCTCGGCCGTGCCGGAGTCGGCGTACGCCGATCTCCCGCGCGGGGCGGCGGAGGAGGTCGGCCGCTTCGTCGCCGGGCGCCGACGGAGCGACCGGAAAAGTCCGGGCTACGGGGCATCGGGGGCAGGACGGCGGATGTGGCCCGTATCGATGACCTCCGACGTTCCGTCGCGGTAGTAGTCCGTGTGCCTGGTCGCGTAGGCGTCGTCGAACACCAGCACCACCAACGGGACCGAGGTGTCCTCGCGGCAGCAGCTGCACGACTTCACGAAGGAGAGGCGTAGCTTCTTGTAGACGGGGGCGCTCTCGATGTGGCGGGACTTCACATAGTTCTCCGCCGGGTCGGACGACTCCTCGGGAAGGCGATACGTCTCCTCCGTCGACGCCGTGGCCGTCGTCTCGGTCGTCCGGGCCTTCTTCACGATCCGGGTGACCGCCGCCTCGATGCGCGCGCCGACCTTCGTTTTCCTCGCGACGTCCGCCGCCAGGCTTCCCTTGGCGTTGTACTGCTGGGAGGTCTCCACGATGAACGTCTCCTTGACGGAGGTGCTGTACGTGTACTTCTTCTCCTGGCCCGCGTTGATCTGCTGGACCGTGACCCAGCTGCCCGGCAGCACATGCGCTTCGTCGAGGACCTGGACGCCGGACAGGTAGTACGTGACCCTGTCACCGAAGAGCAGGTACTTCCTCCGTTCGGAATGGAGGACTTCAGGGGCGCCGACGCGCCACTGGGCCGCCCGGTCCACCTCGTACTGGGTATGCCATTTGAGGACGACCTCGGACAGCCGCGCGATCTCGCCCTTGGCGAGGTAATCCGAGAACCCGAGAGTCAGTGCCCGACCGACCTCGTGCGAGCTCGCCTCTCCGGTGATCATGACGGCCTTGAGCGCGGGGTTCACCTCCTGAAGCTCGCCGTAGAGCTCGGTGCCGCTCTTGACCGGCATCCGCTGGTCCAACAGGACCACCCGGATCGGGTGTTCCTGCACGGCCGCGAGTGCGTCCTCCGGCTTGCTGCAGGCCAGTACGCGGAAGCCGGTCTGCACGGTGATCAGGTCGGCGAGCTGATCGGCCATGCTGCGCGAGTCATCGACCACCAGTACCGAGTACATCGCCGTCCTCCTCTCTCCGGAAAGGCAACGACACGGTGAACGTGACCTCGTCAGCGACCGCATCCATCGTGATCTCGCCGCCCGCGTAGCCCTCGACGAGGCCCTTGCTCACGGACAGGCCCACGCCCTGATGCCCGCTCTTGGTGGTGTATCCCCGGTCGAACACCTCGCCGCCCGGCGGTCCGCTCGCGCACATGTTGGAGATGGTGAAGGCGATGGCGTCCGGCCGTCTCGCGAAGTTCACCGCGATCCGTCCACGCTCCGGAGACGCGTCGACGGCGTTTTCCAGGAGCGGCAGAAGAGCGGCGACGACGAAATCGTTCGAATAGCCGACGAAGGACTCCGGAATGTCACCGACCTCTGCGCGGATGGGTTTACCGACCGCGTCCGAGTAGAAGTCGAGCGCCATGCTGAGCGCGTCGGCACCCGCGCCCGTGAAGGATTCCCCCACGCCCTTCTGGAGGGTTCCGTAGTTCCTGTACGCATTGATGAAGCACTTGCACAGCTCGACGCCCTCCCGGATGCGCCGGACAGCACGCTCCGCAGCCTCGCCCCCACCCGCCGGAAGGGACTCCATGGACAGCGCCGCCGCCTCGATCTGGGCCAGCGGGGTGCCGAGCGAGTGGGCGATCTCCTGTGTCAGCCTGGCCCGTTCGCCGCTCACGTCGGCCGAGCTCAGGTGGACGACGTCGGCTGTCACGTTGGTGACACGCTGCGTCCGGCGTTTCATGTCCTGCCACACCCGGAAGGCGATCTCATCGGGCAGGCGTTCAAGCAGCTCCGGGACCAATCGCTGAGACCTGGCCGCCTCCGACGCCTCGTACTCCTGCAGACGCAGGCTCTCCCGCATCGCCTCGATCGACCTGGCGAGTTCGTACGTCCTCTCGTTCGCCTGCCTGGACTGCCTGACGGCGAACCACAAGGCCAGCATCGCGACGGCACCCGCAGTCGCCCCTGACAAGAGTCCGGTGATGGTCTCGCTCATGGCCCCCCTCGGCAATGCGCCCAGAGTAGGCCGCACCTCCCGGCGCCGTCACCGCCCCGCCGAAACACAGCGGGGCCGTACCGCCTTCAACTCGCTCCGCGCCGGGACAGGTTTGCGGCAGGAGAAGTCGCAGCAAGGGGCGAGCGGTCAGTCGAGGATGACCGGATTCTGGCGGACTCCCCTTCTACGTCCGCCGATTCGGCGATCCGACTGCGGGCGGGGCGTCTCGGCCGAACCGGGCGCCCCGCCCGCGTGGTGCTCTCCACATCCCTGAGCCGCGCCTACAACACCGGCAGCAGCGCCTTCAGTTCGAAGGCGGTGACCTCGCTGCGGTACTCCTCCCACTCCCGCTTCTTGTTGCGCAGGAAGAAGTCGAAGACGTGCTCGCCCAGCGTCTCCGCGACCAGTTCGCTCTTCTCCATCAGGGAGATCGCCTCGCCCAGGTTCTGCGGGAGCGGTTCGATGCCCATCGCGCGGCGTTCCGAGTCGGAGAGGGCCCAGACGTCGTCGTCGGCGCCGGCCGGGAGTTCGTAGCCCTCCTCGATGCCCTTGAGGCCGGCGGCGAGGAGCACCGCGTACGTCAGGTACGGGTTGGCGCCGGAGTCGATGGAGCGGACCTCGACGCGGGCCGAGCCGGTCTTGCCGGGCTTGTACATCGGGACGCGGATCAGCGCGGAGCGGTTGTTGTGGCCCCAGCAGATGTACGAGGGGGCCTCGCCGCCGGCGCCGGCGGCGCGGGAGGAGCCGCCCCAGATGCGCTTGTAGGAGTTGACCCACTGGTTGGTGACCGCGGAGATCTCGGCGGCGTGGCGCAGGAGGCCCGCGATGAAGGAGCGGCCGACCTTGGACAGCTGGTACTCCGCGCCGGACTCGTAGAACGCGTTGCGGTCGCCCTCGAAGAGGGAGAGGTGGGTGTGCATGCCGGAGCCGGGGTACTCCGAGAACGGCTTCGGCATGAACGTCGCCTGCACGCCCTGCTCCAGCGCCACCTGCTTCATGACCAGGCGGAACGTCATGATGTTGTCGGCCGTCGACAGCGCGTCCGCGTACCGCAGGTCGATCTCCTGCTGGCCCGGCGCGCCCTCGTGATGGCTGAACTCGACCGAGATGCCCATGGATTCGAGCATCGTGATCGCCTGGCGGCGGAAGTCCATGCCGACGTTCTGCGGGGTGTGGTCGAAGTAGCCGGAGCTGTCGGCCGGGGTGGGCCGGGTGCCGTCGACCGGCTTGTCCTTCAGCAGGAAGAACTCGATCTCCGGGTGGGTGTAGAAGGTGAAGCCCAGGTCCGAGGTCTTGGCCAGGATGCGCTTGAGCACGAAACGCGGGTCCGCGAAGGACGGTGAGCCGTCCGGCATGAGGATGTCGCAGAACATCCGGGCCGTGCCCGGCGCCTCCGCGCGCCACGGCAGGATCTGGAACGTCCCCGGGTCCGGCTTGGCGATCATGTCCGACTCGTAGACGCGCGCGAAGCCCTCGATCGCGGAGCCGTCGAAGCCGATGCCCTCGTCAAAGGCCTGCTCCAGCTCGGCCGGGGCGACCGCCACGGACTTCAGGTACCCGAGGACATCGGTGAACCACAGCCGTACGAACCGGATGTCGCGCTCCTCAAGGGTCCTGAGGACGAATTCCTGCTGCTTGTCCATAGCCACATCCTTGCAGTTCAGACGGTCCGTGCTCCACCTCCCGGGGCTGGGGAGAGACTCCAGTATCACGACCCCGGATTTCACCCAGATTACGCACCCGACGTGACATGGAGCACTCGGCCACCCACTACGATCGGCGCCCGTGGTGTGCGCGGGCGGGAACCGCCCCGTCGCCCACCCCGAGCCGCCCGGTCCCCGTCCCCCTTCGCAGAAGGACCACACACGACATGAGCTACGACCGCAGGGCCCGAATAGAGCAGATGCGCAACGCCGACCGCGCGCGGGACCGCCGCAACCGGATCCTGATCGTGAGCCTCAGCGCCGTCGTCGTCGCGGGGCTCGTCGCCTTCGGTTCGTACACGATCCTCGACAAGTCGGACTCCGACGGCGCGGAGAGTTCGATGACCGCCGACGGGAAGGGCGGCACGCCCTCCGCCGGGGAGAAGGACGAGAACCTGGCCACCGGGCCGATCAAGGGCGAGAAGTCCTGGGACGCGAAGAAGCTCACCCGCAACCACGTGACCGACGCCGTCGACTACCCGATGAAGCCTCCGGTCGGCGGGGACCACAGCCCGGTCTGGATGAACTGCGACGGCGAGGTCTACAAGAAGGCGATCCCGGACGTGAACGCCGTGCACGCCCTGGAGCACGGCTCGGTCTGGGTGACGTACACCGACGACGCCCCCGCCGCCGACGTCCAGAAGCTCGCCGACCGGGTCTCCAGTACGCCGTACTCGCTCATGAGCCCCTACGAGGGCCAGGCCGGGGCGATCATGCTGAGCGCCTGGGGCAAGCAGGTCACCGTCGACGGCGCGGACGACCCGCGCGTGGCGCAGTTCTTCGCGCACTACGTGCAGGGGCCGCAGACGCCCGAGCCGGGCGCCGCCTGCACGGGCGGGCTCGACGGCTCCTGACCGGGGCCCGCCGGGCGGGGCGCCCGGAAAGTTCCCTCGTACCGTAAATACACCCGAATGGGCTATAGCGGTCGCATCCCCCGAACGGGCCCATGACGATGGGTTCGCTCGGGGATGTACGCACGGCTGCCCCTCGGTACGCAGGAGGAATCCCCCATGACCACCGCCAAGGACATCATGCACACCGGCGCCACCTGGATTCCGGCGCACGAGACGCTCGACCGCGCCGCCCAGATGATGCGCGAGCACCACGTCGGCGCGCTGCCCATCTCGGCCGACGGCGAGCAGGACCGGATGATCGGCATCCTCACGGACCGCGACATCGTCGTCGGCTGCGTCGCGGAGGGCCGGGACCCGTCCGAGGTCACCGCGGGCGACCTCGCCCAGGGCACGCCCCGCTGGATCGACGCGGACGCGGACGTGGGAGCGGTGCTGGAGGAGATGCAGAGTCATCAGATCCGCCGGCTCCCCGTCATCGAGAACAAGAAGCTCGTCGGCATGATCAGCGAGGCGGATCTGGCCCGACACCTGTCCGACGACCAGATCGCCGACTGGGCGGAACAGGTGTACTCGCGCACCGCCGCCGGCTGACCGGTCCCGCGCGTCGCCCTTTCGCACGGCCCGCCGGGACATCGCGTCAGTCAGACGATTAGAGTGGGGTGCGTGCCTCAACTACGCCTCGCACTGAATCAGATCGACTCGACCGTCGGCGACCTCGCCGGCAACACCGAGGCGATCGTCCACTGGACCCGGCACTCCGCCGAACAGGGCGCCCATTTCGTGGCGTTCCCCGAGATGGTGCTGACCGGCTACCCCGTCGAGGACCTGGCCCTGCGGTCGTCCTTCGTCGAGGCGTCGCGTGCGGCGCTGCGCGCGCTCGCCGCCCGCCTCGACGCGGAGGGCTTCGGGGAGATTCCGGTCCTCGTCGGATACCTCGACCGCTCGGAGTTCGCGGCGGAGCGCTACGGCCAGCCCGCCGGGTCCCCGCGCAACGCCGCAGCGGTGCTGCACCGCGGCGGGATCGCGCTGAACTTCGCCAAGCACCACCTGCCGAACTACGGCGTCTTCGACGAGTTCCGGTACTTCGTGCCGGGCGACTCGATGCCGGTCGTACGGGTGCACGGCGTCGACATCGCCCTCGCGATCTGCGAGGACCTGTGGCAGGACGGCGGCCGCGTCCCGGCCGCGCGCGCCGCCGGGGCCGGGCTGCTGCTGTCGGTCAACGCCTCGCCGTACGAGCGGGACAAGGACGACACCCGGCTGGAGCTGGTCCGCAAGCGGGCCCGTGAGGCCGGCTGCACGACCGCCTACCTCGCGATGATCGGCGGCCAGGACGAGCTGGTCTTCGACGGTGACTCGATCGTGGTCGACCGGGAGGGCGAGGTCATCGCCCGCGCCCCGCAGTTCGCCGAGGGCAGCGTGATCCTGGACCTGGAGCTGCCCGCCGCCCCGGCCGAGGCGCCGTCCGGCGTGGTCGCCGACGGACTGCGGATCGACCACGTGGTCCTCTCCGAGGAGCCGCTGCCGCCGTACGAGGCGGAGCTGGCCGGGGGTTACGCGGACCGGCTGGACGACGACGAGGAGCTGTACACGGCCCTCGTGGTCGGCCTGCGGGCCTACGCCGCGAAGAACGGCTTCAACAGCGTGCTCATCGGGCTCTCCGGCGGCATCGACTCGGCGCTGGTCGCCGCGATCGCCTGCGACGCGCTGGGCGCGCAGCAGGTGTACGGGGTCTCGATGCCGTCCAAGTACTCCTCGGACCACTCCAAGGGCGACGCGGCCGAGCTGGCGCGGCGCACCGGGCTCAACTTCCGGACCGTGCCGATCGAGCCGATGTTCGACGCGTACATGGGTTCGCTGGGGCTCACCGGGCTCGCCGAGGAGAACCTCCAGTCGCGGCTGCGCGGCACGATGCTGATGGCCATCTCCAACCAGGAGGGCCAGATCGTGCTGGCCCCCGGCAACAAGTCGGAGCTGGCCGTCGGGTACTCCACGCTGTACGGGGACTCCGTCGGCGCGTACGGGCCGATCAAGGACGTGTACAAGACCTCGGTGTTCCGGCTGGCGAAGTGGCGCAACCGGGCCGCCGAGGAGCGCGGGCAGACCCCGCCGATCCCGGAGGCGTCCATCACGAAGCCGCCGAGCGCCGAGCTGCGGCCGGGCCAGGTGGACACGGACTCGCTGCCGGACTACGACGTGCTCGACCGCATCCTCGAGCTGTACGTGGACCGGGACCAGGGGATCGAAGCGATCGTCGCGGCCGGGTTCGACCGGGCGCTGGTGGCGAAGACGCTGCGGATGGTGGATACGGCGGAGTACAAGCGGCGGCAGTACCCGCCGGGGACGAAGATCTCGCCGAAGGGGTTCGGGAAGGACCGGCGGCTGCCGATCACGAACCGCTGGCGCGAGGCGGGCTGACGCCCGCGGTTTTCCCGATGCGCGAGCCCGTCCGGGGCTGAGGGCTTGTCCTCAAGCGCCGGACGGGCTTGGATTTGGCCGGGCTCCGCCGGTCAGGTGCAGTCCGTTGTGGTCGGCGTTCTGTCCTCCAGCGCCGGACGGGCCGGGTTGCGCGCCGCGTGGACTCGTACGCGGCTCGCCACCACCTTCGACGTGCCGCCCTCCCGGTCCAGGGCGCCCGCCGTGATCGCGATCGCCAGGCCCGCCAGGGCCAGTACCGCGCCCACCAGCGCCGGGGACGTCCAGCCCCAGCCGGCCGCGATCGCCGCGCCGCCCAGCCACGCGCCGCCCGCGTTGGCGAGGTTGAAGGCGGAGTGGTTGGAGGCGGAGGCGAGGGTGGGGGCGTCCTTGGCCTTGTTCATGACCAGCATCTGGAGCGGCGTCGTCGTCATGAAGCCCACCGCGCCCAGCAGCACCACCATCAGCAGGGCCGCCCACTTCACCTGGGCCGCCAGCGGGAAGACCGCCAGGACGACGGCGAGGGCGCCCAGTGAGCCGTACAGGGTCGGGCGCAGGGCCCGGTCCGTGAGCGGGCCCGCCGCCAGCGCGCCCAGGGTCATGCCGATGCCGAAGAGCGCCAGCACCGGCGTCACCGCGGACTCGCCGAAGCCCATGGCCTTCGTGGTCATCGCCGACAGGTAGGAGTAGACGGCGAACACGCCGGCGAAGCCGAAGACGGCGGTGAGGAGTCCGATCAGGACCTGCCGGTTGCCGAGCGCCCGCAGCTCGCGGCGCACGTTCTGCCGGGCCTCGACGGGGATCTGCGGGACGAGCCGGGCGAGGGCCGCCATCGCGCAGACGCCGATGGCCGCGACGACCAGGAACGTGGCCCGCCAGCCGAGGTGCTGGCCGAGCAGGGTCGCGGCCGGCACGCCGACGATGTTGGCGACCGTCAGTCCGAGGAACATCGTCGCGACGGCCCGCGCCCGGCGCCCCTCGGGCACGAGCCGGGAGGCGACGACGGCCCCGACGCCGAAGAACGCGCCGTGCGGCAGACCGGCCAGGAGGCGGCCCGCGATCAGCCAGCCGAAGCCGGGGGCGAGCGCGGAGGCGAGGTTGCCGACGGTGAAGAGGGCCATCAGGAGCAGGAGCATCCGCTTGCGCGGGACGCGGGAGCCGAGGGCGGTGAGCAGCGGGGCGCCGATCACCACACCGATCGCGTACGCCGACACGAGGTAGCCGGCGGTGGGGACGGAGGTGCCGAGGTCGTCGGCGACGTCGGGCAGCAGGCCCATCATCACGAACTCGGTGGTGCCGATGCCGAAGGCGCTCACGGCCAGCGCGAGCAGGGCCAGGGGCATGAGGAGAGACCTTTCCGCTTCAGGGCCCCCCGCCGCAGCCCGGCGGGACCCGGTCGGGGTCTGCGGACACGCGGAGGGAGCAGGAGGGGACGTGGTCGTACGCACGCCCGCGCGGTCCGCCGGTCGGCGGGGCGCACGGCGGCGGACCGGCTCC
This sequence comes from Streptomyces sp. NPDC052299, assembly GCF_040679335.1. Lineage (NCBI taxonomy): Bacteria > Bacillati > Actinomycetota > Actinomycetes > Kitasatosporales > Streptomycetaceae > Streptomyces > Streptomyces sp. NPDC052299. The sequence continues at coordinate 50,121 of NZ_JBFAUP010000005.1, forward strand.
GTCGCCGGCGACCTTGTTCCCGTACGGAACAAAGTCTCTCAGAGAGGAGGGTCTTTCCGGTAAACGGCCCGTTGCGTCAGAGTTTGACGCGGGCGGCGATCGGCAGATGGTCGCTGCCGGTGGCCGGGAGCGTCCAGGAGGACATCGGCTCGACGCCCTTGACCATGATCTGGTCGATCCGCGCCATCGGGAACTTCGCCGGCCAGCTGAACCCGAAGCCGTCGCCGGCCGCGCCCTGCGTGGAGCGCATCTGCGAGGTGACGGCCTTGAGCGCACGGTCGTTCATCGTGCCGTTGAGGTCGCCGAGGAGGGCGACGCGGGCGAGCGGTTCGTGGGAGATGGCCTTGCCGAGGGCGTCGGCGCTCTGGTCGCGCTGGTTGGCGGTGAAACCGGCGTGGAGCTTGACGCGTACGGACGGCAGGTGCGCCACGTAGACCGCGAGGGGGCCCTCCGGGGTCGCGACGGTGGTCCGCATCGCGCGGACCCAGCCCATCTTGAGGTCCACCGGGCGGGTGTCGCTCAGCGGGTACTTGCTCCAGAGGCCCACGGTGCCCTGCACCGAGTGGTAGCGGAAGCGGCCGGCGAGCGCCTTCTCGTACGCCGCCACCTTGCCGGCGGGCAGCTCCTGGAGGGCGACGACGTCCGCGCCGGAGCCCGCGACCTGGTCGGCGGTGGCGGCCGGGTCGGGGTTGTCCGCGTTGACGTTGTGCGTGGCGACGGTGAGGTCGCCGCCGCTGCCGGACTTGTCCGTGAACAGGCCGCCGAAGATGTTGAGCCAGACCACGACCGGCAGCAGCAGCGCCACCAGCGCGGTGCCCGAGCGGCGCACCAGGCCCAGCACGAGCAGCACCGGGAAGAACACGCCGATCCAGGGCAGGAACGTCTCGGAGAGGCTGCCCAGGTTGCCGATGGTGTTCGGGATCCGGGAGTGGAAGGCCATCACGAGGGTCAGCAGGAGCGAGCAGCAGGCCAGTACGATCCCGCGCCGCCAGGTGCCCCGGTCCCTCAGGCGCCGGGCGAATCTGTCGCGCAGGTCCCGGAAGCGGGAGCCGGAGCGCTGCGGTCCCACGCCGTTCCCGGTGTCCGCCCTGTACGCCTGCACCATCGCGCTGTCCTCACTGCCTTGCCGTACACATCGCCGCGCCCCCGACCCTAGGGGATGCGCGATGCCTTTCATGCCGCCTGTGGCGGTCGTACTGCCACGAGGACGTGGGAGGCGGCTCGGGCAGTTCCGGAGGAGCGGGGAATCGCGGTGTTCTGTGACGCAACGATCACATCCGTCCGCGCCGGGGCGCCAGACCCTCCAGCACCAGGGCGATGATGCGGTCGGCGAGGTCCTCGGGCAGCGGCGCGTCGGGCCGGTGGATGGTGCGTACGAGCATGGGGCCCAGGAACAGGTCGTCCATCAGCTCCACGTCCGTGTCGTCCCGCAGCTCGCCCGCCTCGACGGCGCGCCGGACGGCGGCGACCATGGCGAGGCGTCGGGGGGCTATCACGGTGCACTGGTACTCGTGCCAGAGCTTGGGGTGGCTCTTCATCTGCGCGAACACGTTGTGCAGCAGCACGGAGGAGCGCTGGGCGAGGCCGCGTCTGCGCATCGACTCCAGCAGGACGCGCAGGTCGCCCAAGCCGCCGGTGCCGGAGACCTCGGGTTCCGGGGGCTCGATGGCGCGGAGCACGTCGACGAAGAGCTCCTCCTTGCCGGCCCAGCGCCGGTAGATGGTGGCCTTGCCGACCCCGGCGGTGCGGGCGATGCGCTCGATGGAGAGCGCGGCGAGGGGTTCACCGGCCTCCAGCAGCTCCACGACGGCGTCCAGGATGGCCGCCTCGGCGGCGGCACTGCGCGGCCGTCCCCGGCGCGGCTCGGAGTCGTCCCCGGGTCCCGGGGGGCCGGGAACCTCGCCGGACCGCTCGTCCGGTGCCTGAGCCTGCACGTGAAACCACCTTTCGCCGCCTCCGATTCTCGCCGACGCGGTCGGGGGCCGGACCCCACGGGTGAACCGGGCCGCACGACGCGGCCCGGTTCACCCGGAAGGCTCAGCCCGAGGTCATCGTTCGGCGCCCGCCGTGGCGGGGCGCTCCTCCTCGCGTACGGCGCGGGGCGCGGCCGGTTCGCGGCCGGGCAGCCACAGGGCGACGACGACCGTGCCGACGAGGGCCACGGCGGCCGAGCCGAGGGCCGTGACGTGCATGGCGCTCATGAAGGCGTCGTGCGCGGCGGTGACCAGCGGGGCGCCCTTGGGGCCCAGCTTCTCGGCGATGGCGAGGGTGGCCTCGATGGACTCCCCCGCCGCGTCCCGGACTCCGGAGGGCAGCGCGCCGAGGTGGTTCTCGATGTCGCCCCGGTAGACGGTGGACAGCACCGAGCCGAGCACGGCGATCCCGAGCGCGCCGCCGACCTGGCGGAACGTGTTGTTGACGGCCGAGCCGGAGCCGGCCTTCTCGCGCGGCAGGGCCTGCATCACGGCGACGGTGACCGGCGGCATGACGTGGGCCATGCCGGTGCCCTGGACGAAGAAGACGACGCACATCAGCCAGACGGGCGTGTCGGCGTCGAAGAGGGCGAACGCGGCCAGGCCGAGGGCGACGGCCAGCATGCCCGCCGTGCAGACGGCGCGGGCGCCGAAGCGGGCGACGACGATCCGGGCGCGGGGCGCGAAAACCATCTGGGCCACGGCCAGCGGCAGGATCAGCAGCCCGGACTGGAGGGCGCTCCAGCCGCGGACGCTCTGCATGTAGAAGGCGGAGAAGAAGGTGACGCCCATCAGCGCGAAGAAGACCAGCGCGATCGCGGCGACGGCGGCGGAGAACGCGGGCTTCCTGAAGTACGAGATGTCGATCGCCGGGCTGGCGCTGCGCTTCTCGTGGAGGACGAAGACCACCAGGACGGCGAGGCCGCCGATGACCGGGAGGAGGACGGAGACGTCGGTGAAGTCGGCGAGCTCGCCGCCCCGGATGATGCCGTACACGAGGAGCACCAGGCCGATGATGGAGAGCACCACGCCGAGCGGGTCGAGCCGCCCGGGGCGCGGGTCCTTCGAGTCCGGCACCAGCAGGACCATAGCGACCAGGGCGACGATCACCACGGGGACGTTGACCAGGAAGATCGAGCCCCACCAGAAGTGTTCGAGGAGCAGGCCGCCGGTGATCGGGCCGATCGCGATGCCGAGGCCGACACTGCCGGCCCAGATGCCGATCGCCTTGGGCTGCTCGTCGCGCTCGAAGACGTTCATCAGGACGGCGAGCGTGGCCGGCATGACGAAGGCGGCGCCGAAGCCCATCAGGGCGCGCCAGGTGATGAGCTGGCCGGGCGAGTCGGACAGGGCGGCGAGGGCGGAGCCGATGCCGAAGAGGGTGATGCCGAAGAGCAGGACCTTCTTGCGGCCCAGTCGGTCGCCCAGCAGGCCGGCGGTGAAGAGGAGGCCGGCGAAGACGAGCGTGTAGGAGTTGATCGCCCACTCCAGCTCGCTCTGGGTGGCGCCGATTCCGGTGGGCGAGGGGGAGGCGATCGTCTTGACGGCGACGTTCAGGATCGAGTTGTCCAGCACGACGATGAGCAGGCTGAACATCAGGACCACGAGAATCGCCCAGCGGCGGCGGTGGACCGCCTCCGGTATCTGGGACACGGCGGGAGCGCCGGAGGGTGTGGACATGAGGAGCAGCCTAGACGCATTCCGATACGAGACCGTCTCGTATTGTAAATTCTTTACCGAGGGCCCGGCCGCGCGGCCCACTTCCCGCGACCGGCTCCGGGATGCCACCATGGAAGCGGTCCGGGGACGCCGTCAGGGCGCCTCGAGATGACGAAGGAGCCACCTGCCATGTCGCTTCAGGCTGCGCAGAATCAGTCCGCCACCCCCGCGGGTGCCCCCTCCGACAGCAGCAAGGCGCTGTACGGGGGCAAGAGCAACCGCCGGGTCACCGTCCACGACATCGCCGCCGCCACCGCGCGCGGCGAGAAGTGGCCCATGCTCACCGCCTACGACGCGATGACCGCGTCCGTCTTCGACGAGGCCGGCATCCCGGTCATGCTCGTCGGCGACTCCATGGGCAACTGTCACCTCGGCTACGAGACCACCGTGCCCGTCACGATGGACGAGATCGCCATCCTGTCCGCCGCCGTCGTCCGGGGCACCAAGCGCGCCCTGATCGTCGCCGACCTGCCGTTCGGCGCGTACCAGGAGAGCCCGGTCCAGGCCCTTCGCAACGCCACCCGGCTCATCAAGGAGTCCGGTGTCGGCGCGGTGAAGCTGGAGGGCGGCGAGCGCAGCCACGAGCAGATCAAGCTGCTGGTCGACGCCGGAATCCCGGTCATGGCCCACATCGGCCTCACCCCGCAGTCCGTGAACGCCATGGGCTACCGGGTCCAGGGCCGGGGCGAGGAGGCCGCCCAGCAGATGCTGCGCGACGCCAAGGCCGTGCAGGACGCGGGCGCGTTCGCCGTGGTCCTGGAGCTCGTACCGGCCGAGCTGGCCGCCGAGGTCACCCGCACCCTGCACATCCCGACCATCGGGATCGGCGCCGGTCCGGAGACCGACGCCCAGGTGCTGGTCTACACCGACATGGTCGGGCTGACCGGCGGCAAGGTGCCGCGCTTCACCAAGCAGTACGCCGACCTGCGGCAGATCCTCGGCGACGCCGCGAAGGCGTACGCGGAGGAGGTCGTCGGCGGCACGTTCCCGGCCCCGGAGCACACCTTCCACTGAGGCCGCACGGGGTGCCGGGGCGCACCCCCGACGACCACCACCGGTAACGACGACAGCCCGCCGACTTCCCCCATCGGCGGGCTGTCGGCCGTTGTCGGCGGGGCCGAGCGGGCTGTCGGCCGGCTGTCGGCGGCCTGTCGGTGGCGGCTGGTCTGATGGTCGGCATGACGCGAATCGACAAGAACCCCCGGCGCGGCGGGAACGCCGTAGAGGTGCGGGGACTGGTCAAGCACTACGGCGAGACCAAGGCCCTGGACGGCGTGGACCTCGATGTGCGCGAGGGCACCGTCCTCGGCGTGCTCGGCCCCAACGGCGCCGGCAAGACCACCCTCGTACGCTGCCTCTCCACGCTCATCACGCCCGACGCCGGGACCGCGGTCGTCGCCGGCTTCGACGTGGTGAAGCAGCCCCGCGCACTCCGCCGCACCATCGGCCTCACCGGCCAGTACGCCTCGGTCGACGAGAAGCTGTCCGGCTGGGAGAACCTCTACATGATCGGGCGGCTGCTCGACCTGCCCCGCAAGAAGGCGCGGGCCCGGGCCGACGAGCTGCTGGAACGCTTCTCGCTCACCGACGCGGCGAAGAAGGCCGCGATGGAGTACTCCGGCGGGATGCGCCGCCGGCTCGACCTGGCCGCCTCCATGATCGGCAGCCCGGCCGTCCTCTACCTGGACGAGCCCACGACGGGGCTCGACCCCCGGACCCGCAACGAGGTCTGGGACGAGGTGCAGCGCATGGTCGCGGAGGGGGCGACCGTGCTCCTCACCACCCAGTACATGGAAGAGGCCGAACAGCTGGCCAACGAGCTGACCGTCATCGACAAGGGCAGGATCATCGCCCGCGGCGGTGTGAACGAGCTCAAGGCCAAGGTCGGCGGGCGCACCCTGCAGATCCGCCCCTCGGACCCGGCCGAGCTGGCCCCGATGGCGCAGGCGCTGCGGGAGACCGGTCTCGACGGCGTCGCGGGCGCGCAGGCCGTCCCGGACGAGGGCCTGCTCTACGTACCGATCCTCAGCGACGAGCAACTGACCGCCGTCATCGGGCTGCTCGGCACCCGGGGCTTCTCGCTGGCCCACGTCGCCACCGCGCTGCCCAGCCTGGACGAGGTGTTCCTCGCCATCACCGGCGACAAGGCCACCGTCACCGACACGACTCCCGAGGAGGTCGCGGCATGAGCACCACGACTCTGACGCCCACCCCCACCGGCACGCCCGCCTCCGCGCCGGCCACGAAGCTCCACGACGAGGGCTCCATCGGACTGCGGAACAACCTGCGCCACATCGGGGCCCTGGTCCGGCGCAACCTGCTCCAGATCAAGAAGGATCCGGAGTCGATGTTCGACGCGCTGCTGATGCCCGTCATCTTCGTGCTGCTGTTCGTGTACGTCTTCGGCGGCTCGGTCGGCGGCAGCATGGGCGGCGGCCGGCAGGAGTATCTGAACTACCTGATCCCCGGTCTGATGGCGATGATGGGCATGAACATCGCCATGGCCGTCGGCAGCGGTGTCAACGACGACTTCCGCAAGGGGGTCATGGACCGCTTCCGTACGATGCCGATCGCGCGCTCCTCGGTACTCATCGCGAAGATCGTGGTCGAACTCGCCCGGATGATGGTCGCCACCCTCATCCTGCTGGGCATGGGCTTCGCCCTCGGCATGGAGCTCCACGGCTCGGTGCTCGGCCTGCTCGGCGCGATCGGCCTGTCGGCCGCGTTCGGCGCCGCGATCATGTGGATCTTCATCCTGCTCGGCCTGGCGATGAAGACGCCCCAGGCGGTTCAGGGCATGGGCATGCTGGTCATGATGCCGCTGCAGTTCGGTTCCTCGATCTTCGCCCCGCCGACGACGATGCCCGGCTGGCTCCAGTCGTTCACCGACTACAACCCGCTGTCGAACCTGGCGGACGCGGCGCGCGGCCTCATGATGGGGACCTCGCTCGGCCACTCGGTCTGGCTGACGCTCGGCTGGGCCGTGGTCATCACGGCGGCCGTGGCTCCGCTCGCGGTCTCCAAGTTCCGCAAGAAGTCCTGACGTCACGCGTTCTGCTCGGGAACGGCGTCCACGAGGGCGGCGGCCTCCTCCAGGGAGAGGCCGCCGCCCTCGGCGTACGCGGCCTCGTAGGCGGCGTCCCCGAGCCGGTCCCGGACCAGCGCCTCGGCGCGGGCCAGGTTCTCGCGTTCCATCGCGTTCATGAAGTGGCCCTCGGGCAGGTGCGCCCGGCCGGTGCCCAGCAGCCGCGCCGCGATGCCGGCCTTCTCCTCGCCGCCGAGCCCGCCGAGCGCCCAGGCCAGGATGACCAGGTTGATCACCGCCATCTGCGGCGCGACCATCTGCGCCAGCGGGTCCCGTACGCCCTTCAGGGACCGCCGGCTCCGCTCCAGCGCGCGGGCGTACTCGCCGTCCTGGTTGTCCAGCCAGGCCAGGCCGCCGAGGACGAAGCCCTCGAACACCGCCATGGTCTCGGACGCGAACTCCTCCTGGAGGAGGGAGAACTGCTCGCGCGCCTCGGCGGTCCGGCCGCACCGGCCCAGCCACATCGCCAGGAACAGCCGGGCCGCCGGCCTGGCCTCGTGGCCGGTCTGCCGCTCGTCGGCCAGCACCTCACGCATGATCGCCTCGCCCTCCGCGCCCCGGCCGAGCTCGGTGAGCACGGAGGCGTAACGGACGCGGAGCACGGAGACCTGGGAGAGGGCGCCCAGCTTCTCGGCCGAGCGGATCGCGGCCTGGAAATCCTCGGCGGCCTGCGCGTAGTCGCCCTGCTTCTCGTTGGCCTCGCCGCGCGAGGAGATCGCCTCGGCCATGCCCCAGTCGTCGCCGAGGCGACGGAAGATCGCCAGGCTCTCGTCGGCGTCCCGGTGGGCCTCCCCGGCCCAGTCGGGGCGGTTGGCCAGCACGTTGGCCCGCATCTGGAGGGCGGCGGCCAGCTCCCACTCGTAACCGAACTCCCGCGCGCCGCGCACCGTTTCGTCCAGCAGGTGGCGCAGGTCGGCCGCGCCGCCGGTGAGCATCACGGCGTAGAACCAGAGCGAGGCGGGGCTGCGGCAGGTCTGCGGCTGGCCGACCCGGTAGGTGGCGACGATGGCCCGCAGCCGGGCCATGCTCGCCTCGTTCATCCACTCGTCCATCGCGTGGTCCATGCTGACCAGCTGGACCAGGGTCACCTGCCGCCGCGCCTCCTCCAGCAGCTCCCGGCGCATGGGCGGCGGCGCGTCCGTGCAGCGCTCGTGGATGGAGGGCGCGGGCCGTACGGGCTCCGCGAACGGGTCGGGGCCGAGGGCGGCGACCGCGTCGGCCCAGTGCAGGGCGTCGCCGCGCAGGTTGCGGATCTGCCAGTACCAGGACAGGGACAGCACCATGCACAGCGCCTCCTGCTCGTCGCGGGCGGCGACGGCGTGGCGCAGCGCGATGCGCAGGTTCTCGTACTCGCGTTGCAGGAGCCGGATCGCGGCGAGCTGTCCGGAGCCGCGCAGCAAGGGGTCGGTCGTACGGGCCAGTTCGCGGTAGAACACGAGGTGCCGGTGCTCGACGGCCTCCCGCTCGCCCGACTCCTCCAGGCGCTCCGCCGCGTACTCACCGACGGTCTCCAGGAGCCGGTAGCGCATCCGGCCGTCGTCCGCCGGGGCCGCGACCACGAGCGACTTGTCCACGAGCGAGCCGAGGAGGAGGGCCACCTCGCCGGAGCGGCCGGCCGGGTCGGCGCAGACGGCCTCGGCGGCCTCCAGGGTGCAGCCGCCGGCGAAGACGGAGAGGCGGCGCAGGGTGACGCGCTCGTCGTCGTCCAGCAGCTCCCACGACCAGTCCACGACCGCGCGCAGGGTCTGCTGTCGGGGCAGCACGGTCCGGCTGCCGCTGGTCAGCAGGCGGAAGCGGTCGTCCAGCCGGTCCGCGATCTGCTGCGGCGTGAGCATCCGCAGCCGGGCCGCGGCGAGCTCGATGGCGAGCGGCAGGCCGTCCAGGCGGCGGCAGATCTCGGCGGTGGCCGCCGCCGTCGCCTCGTCCGCGTCCACCCGGAAGCCGGGGCGGGCTGCGGCCCCGCGCTCCGCGAGCAGCCGCAGCGCGGTCGGGTCCGGGAGCGGGTCGACCGGCCGGACCGCCTCGCCCGGCACGCCGAGGGGTTCCCGGCTGGTCGCGAGGACGGTGAGCCGGGGGCAGCGGGCGAGCAGGTGGTCGGCGAGGGCGGCGGCGGCCTCGATGACGTGCTCGCAGTTGTCGAGGAGGAGCAGCATGCGGCGTCGCGCGCAGTACTCGGTGAGCCGGGCCAGCGACTCACCGGCCGCGCGCTCGTCGCCGGAGGCCCGCTCGGCGGCCCGGAACTCCCCGGAACCGGCGCCGCTGAGCACGGTCTCCCGGGCCCCGAGGGCGGCGAGCACCGCCTCCGGCACGGCCTCCGGATCGTCCACGGGGGCCAGCTCGGCGAGCCAGATGCCGTCCGGCCAGGTGCCGGGGTCGACGGTGTCGGCGACCTCCTGCGAGAGCCGGGTCTTGCCGGCGCCGCCGGGCCCGAGGAGGGTGACGAGCCGGCCCCGGGAGAGGTCGTCGCGCAGGGCCTCCATCTCGTGCTCCCGGCCGACGAAGCTGGTGAGCCGGGCGCGGAGGTTGCCCAGGGGCGCGGCTTCCCGCACGGGGGCCGGGGGCTCCTGCCGCAGCAGCTCGGCGTACAGGGTGGTCAGCTCGGGGCCGGGGTCGGTGCCGAGGCGGTCGGCGATGAGGGTGCGGACCTCCTCGTACGCGGCCAGCGCCTGGGCGGTGCGTCCGGCGTCGCGCAGGGCCCGGAGGCGGAGCGCCTGGAGGGGTTCGTCCAGGGGGTGTTCGCCGCAGAGCGCGGTCAGCTCCGGCAGCACCCCGGCGGCCCGGCCGAGCGCGAGCTCGGCGGCGAGCCGGTCCCGGCGGGCGTCGAGCCGGCGGGCGTTCCAGCGCGCGGCGGCGGCGTGCCGGTCGGGGAGGTCGGCGAGGGCGGGGCCGCGCCAGAGGGCGAGGGCGTCGCTCAGGAGGCCCGTCGCCCGGGCCGGGTCGCCCTCCGCGAGGGCCCTCGCGCCGTCGCCGGCGAGCCGTTCGAAGCGGAACAGGTCGACGGCCTCCGGCTCGGCGGCCAGCCGGTAGCCGCTCTCCGCCGAGGCGACGGCGTCGTGCCCGATGGCCCGCCGCAGCCGCCCGACCAGCGCCTGGAGCGCGCCGGCCGCGTCGGCGGGCGGTTCGCCGTCCCACACCTCGTCCACCAGCACGGCGACCGGGACCGTGCGGCCGGGCCGCAGCGCCAGCACGGTGAGCAGCGCGCGCAGCCGCGCCCCGCCGACGGAGAGGGCCGTGCCGTCGTCGCGGAGTGCCTGGGTCGTACCGAGGATGCCGTAGCGCACGCGCCCATTCTCCGCGACCGGCCCCGTTGCCCGCACGGCCGCCCCGCCCCTGCCCCTGCTCGTCATGGCCCCCACCCTTTCCGGTGCCGGAGCGGGAAGCGAACCGTTTCCGCCGTGTCGGGGTCAGCCCTCCGGCGTACGCTCCTTCGGCTCGACCGCGTAGCCGGGCACGGACGGCCAGCGGACGGTGAGCACCACGGACTCCTCCTCGGCGATCCAGGAGTGGTCGACGCCGACGCCCCACACCACGTAGTCGCCCTGCTCCTCCAGGAGCACGCTGCGCCCGGGCAGCTCCACCCGGAACCGCCCGCTGATGAGCACGAGCAGCGCGGTCCGGCTCTCCCCGCGCACCCACTGCGCCCGCTCGTCGCCCACCGGGTGGACGCCCCACTTGATCTCGACGTCCTCGCTGTGCCGGGGATCGCCCGCGTCCTTGAAGTGCCCGAGGATCCATCCCCGGTCGAGCGCGGCGTCCTTGCCGGCGTTGCCCACGTATACGTTGTCGTTCACGTGGGGGGACGCTAGCAGGGGGCGTTCCGTTCGGCGGGGACGGCTACGCTCGGCCCCATGGCGAGCGCAGCGCAGCAGCGGATCAGTCCGGTCTTCCTCGGGATCGCCGCCGTGACGGCCGTGGCCGGGTGGGGGGTGTGGACGGACTTCGCGGCGCAGCCGGGGTTCGCGACGTTCCTGTTCGTGACCGGGGCGTGGGTCGTGTCGCTCTGTCTCCACGAGTACGCGCACGCGAGGACGGCGCTGCACAGCGGGGACATCTCGGTGGGGGCCAAGGGCTATCTGACGCTGAACCCGCTGAAGTACACGCACGCGCTGCTCAGCATCGTGCTGCCGGTGCTGTTCGTGATCATGGGCGGGATCGGGCTGCCCGGCGGGGCGGTGTTCATCGAGCGGGGCCGCATCCGCGGCCGGTGGCGGCACAGCCTGATCTCGGCGGCCGGGCCGCTGACCAACGTCCTGTTCGCCGTGGTGTGCACCGCGCCGTTCTGGCTGGACGCCCTGGACGGGGTGCCGCCCGCGTTCCGGAACGCGCTGGCGTTCCTGGCGCTGCTTCAGGTGACGGCCGCCATCCTGAACTTCGTGCCCGTGCCGGGGCTCGACGGCTACGGGGTGATCGAGCCGTGGCTGTCGCACTCGGCGCGGCGCGCGGTCGAGCCGCTCGCCCCGTTCGGCCTGATCGCGGTCTTCGCCCTGCTGTGGGTGCCCGAGCTGAACCGGGCCTTCTTCGACGCGGTCTACGCCCTGCTGCGCGGCCTGGGCGTGCACGGCTGGTGGAGCGACTGCGGCCTGGACGCCTACCGCTTCTGGCAGGAGGCGGACCCGCGCTGCGCGGTCCCCGGCTAGCCGCGGTCGGCGGTCGCGGTCTCCGCGCGGCGGCGGCGCAGGTAGTACCAGGCCATGTTCGAGGAGAGGCCGACCAGCAGGACCCAGACGACGCCGATGAGCACGCTGCCCTGGACGAAGGACGTCACGGCCGCGGCGAGGGCCAGGACGCAGACGACGAGGGCGTAGAGGGCGAGGCGGGGCATGGGTGGCTCCTGTCGGGGGTGATGCGCGGTCTCCACCAGTGTCCCCCATGCCCCGGGACGTCCGGTGCGGGCCCGGCTCAGACGTCCGTCGTACGGAGGCCGGCGTGCGCCTTGTAGCGGCGGTTGACCGAGATCAGGTTGGCGACCAGCGACTCGACCTGGTGGGCGTTGCGCAGGCGGCCCGCGAAGATGCCGCGCATGCCCGCGATCCGGCCGGCCAGGGCCTGGACGACGTCCGTGTCGGCGCGGGCCTCGCCCAGCACGAGGACGTCGGTGTCGATCTCCTCGATCGTCTCGTCCTGGAGCAGCACCGCCGAGAGGTGGTGGAAGGCGGCCGTGACGCGCGAGTCCGGCAGCAGGGCGGCGGCCTGCTCGGCGGCGCTGCCCTCCTCCGGCTTCAGCGCGTAGGCGCCCTTCTTGTCGAAGCCGAGCGGGTTGACGCAGTCGACGACGATCTTCCCGGCCAGCTCCTCGCGCAGCGACTCCAGCGTCTTGGCGTGCCCGTCCCACGGCACGGCCACGATCACCACGTCGCTCTCCCGCGCGCACGTCGCGTTGTCCGCGCCCCGGACGCCGTTGCCCAGCTCCGCGGCCGCCGCCTCCGCGCGGTCCGCGGCGCGGGAGCCGATGATCACCTGCTGCCCGGCACGCGCGAAGCGGTACGCGAGGCCGCGTCCCTGGGGTCCGGTGCCGCCGAGCACGCCGACGGTCAGGCCGGACACGTCCGGCAGGTCCCAGGGGTCCTTGGCGGGGGGCTTGGGGGCGCTGCCGCTGTCATTCGTAGTCATGGCCCCGACACTACTGCCAGGGCCAGGAGGGAGCCCGTGGGCCCGGCCGCCACCCGTACGGATGGCGCTGCGGCCTTTCGCCGGTGCCGGGGCCCCCGCATGGTGCAGGATGCCGGGCCATGGATGCCGTACGTGTGGCGCTGCTGCGTGAAGTGCTCGCCAGGACCCAGTGGCCCGCCGCCGCCCGGCGGTTCGCCGGTGCGCTCCGCTCCTCCGTGGTCCCGCACGGCGGCGGGCTGCTGCTGGTGGGGACCGAGGTGTACGAGCCCTGGCACCTCGCCGCCCATCTGGTGGACGAGTCCACCTGGTCCGGGCTGCCCGAACTCCGCCCCACGCTGGTGCGCCACCGGGTGGAGCCCGGCGACCCGGCGCACCTGGCGGTCGGCCTCGGCCGGATCGAGGCGGCCGGGCGGGGCGAGACGCTGCTCGTGGTGACGCCGGACCGGGCCGGCGAAGGGCTGCTGGAGCGGGTGCACGACGCCCGGCGCGCCGGGGCGACGGTGCTCTCGCTGGACAACGGCGACCCGCAGGTGCGCGGGCTCGCCCATGAGGCGCTGTCCGTGACGGACGGCGACGACGTGGACCTGGACACCGTCCAGCACCTGGTCAGCGCCGCCGCCGGGGAGAACGGCGCGCCGGTGCCGCGCGGTGGGCGGCGCACGTTCCGCGACCGCCTGTCCCGGCTGGCCGACCAGCTCACGGCTCCCCCGCCGCCCCGTTGGTGAGCGGGCCCGGGGCCTCCGTAATCCGTTTGCATGCTCCACGTATCACGACGGACCATGTCTCCTCGTGACCTCTCGCACCTCCCTCGCCGCCAGGCTGGCCGCGCTCCTCCCCGACCTCTCGCCCTGGCGGTCGTCGGCCGACTTCCGGTTGCTGTGGGTGCAGGGCATCGTCACCTACTTCGGCAGCTTCATGGCGCTCATCGCGCTGCCGCTCCAGATCAAGGACCTCACCGGCTCCCCGCTCGCCGTCGGCGCGATGGGCGCGGTGGAGCTGGTGCCGCTCGTCCTGTGCGGTCTGTACGGAGGCGCGCTCGCCGACGCCGCCGACCGGCGCAAGATCATCCTGGCCACCGAGGCCGGCCTCGGGCTGCTCGCGGTGGTCCTGCTGGTGAACGCGGCCCTGCCCGACCCGATGCTGTGGCCGCTGTACGTGGTGGCGGGCGGGGTCTCCGCGCTCGCCGGGCTCCAGCGGCCCGCGCTGGACTCGCTGATGGCCCGGATCGTGCCGCACGACCAGCTTCCGGCGGCCGCCGCGCTGAACTCGCTGCGCTGGCAGGCCGGGGCGATCATGGGCCCGTCGCTGGCCGGTCTGGTGGTGGCCTACGCCGGGCACGCCACGGCGTACGCCATCACCGTGGTCACCTTCGCCGTCTCGGTGCTGATGTGCCGCCGGCTCGCCCCCGCGCCGCCCGCCGAGCAGGGGCTGAAGCCGTCGCTGCGCGGCATCGTGGAGGGCGCCCGCTACGCCTGGAGCCGGCCGGTGCTGCTGGGGACGTACGCGATCGACATGGCCGCGATGTTCTTCGCGTTCCCCAACACGATCTTCCCGTTCCTCGCGGACGAGCTGGACGCCGACTGGTCGCTGGGCCTGATGTACGCGGCGGGCTCGGTCGGCTCGCTGCTGCTCGGCCTGACCAGCGGGTGGACCTCGCGGGTGCGCCGGCACGGGCTGTTCGTCGTGTCCGGCGCCGCGGTCTGGGGGCTGTCGATCGCGGCGGCGGGCTGGTTCGGCAACGTGTGGCTGGTGCTGGTGTGCCTCGGGTTCGCCGGGGCGGGCGACATGCTCAGCGGGCTCGGCCGGTCGACCATCTGGAACCAGACGATCCCGGAGGAGCTGCGCGGCCGACTGGCGGGCATCGAGGTGCTCTCGTACAGCGTCGGACCGCAGCTCGGTCAGGTCCGGGCGGGCGGCATGGCGGGCTGGACGGGGACCCGGCCCGCGATCTGGACCGGGGGCGTGGCCTGCGTCGCGTCCGTGGCGCTGCTGGCGGCGGCGCTCCCGAAGCTCCTCACGTACGACTCGGCCACGGACGAGGACGCGCTGCGCAGGCGCGCCCAGCGGGCGGAGGGGCCGGCCGTGGAACCGGCGGCCTGAGGCCGGGGGCGCGGGGCCCCCGGGACCTCACCGGTCCGTCAGCCCGCCCGGCCGTCCTCGTCCGGGCCCTTGCGGTCGTGCCACTTGGGGTCCGTGTCCCACTCCAGGTTCCGTTCCTGGGCGGTCTCCATCGCGTGCTGCGCCTCCTGCCGGGAGGCGTAGGGACCGAAGCGGTCCTTGGCCGGGCACTCGGGGCCCTCTTCGACCTTCTTGTGCTCCAGGCAGTAGAACCACTCGCCCGGCTTGCCGACCGTGCGCTTCTTGAACAGGGCCATCATCGGTTCCTTTCCTCTGTGCCATGGTGCCCCGGACACGCTGGTTAGACTCGCTGGCATGTCTGGCCAGTCGCTGCTCGTACCAGGGGAGATCACTCCCGTCCGTTCCGTGCCCGGAAACATCCGGCGTCCCGAGTATGTGGGCAAGCCGGCTCCGACGCCGTACACAGGTCCTGAGGTGCAGGACGCCGACACCATCGAGCGCATGCGCATCGCGGGACGCATCGCCGCGCAGGCGATGGCCGAGGCCGCCAAGCACATCGCCCCGGGTGTCACCACGGACGAACTCGACCGCGTCGCCCACGAGTTCATGTGCGACCACGGCGCCTACCCGTCGACACTGGGCTACCGCGGCTTCCCCAAGTCGCTGTGCACGTCGCTCAACGAGGTGATCTGCCACGGCATCCCGGACTCCACCGTGCTGCGCGACGGCGACATCGTGAACCTCGATGTGACCGCGTACATCAACGGGGTGCACGGCGACAACAACGCGACCTACCTCTGCGGCGAGGTGGACGAGGAGTCGCGGCTGCTCGTCGAGCGCACCGAGGAGTCGCTGCGGCGCGCGATCAAGGCCGTGAAGCCGGGGCGTCAGATCAACGTCATCGGGCGGGTCATCGAGTCGTACGCGAAGCGCTTCGGGTACGGCGTGGTGCGGGACTTCACCGGGCACGGGATCAACACCTCGTTCCACTCCGGGCTGATCGTGCCGCACTACGACAGCCCGCACGCCACGACCGTGATGCGGCCCGGCATGACGTTCACCATCGAGCCGATGCTGACCCTCGGCAGCCACGACTACGACATGTGGGACGACGGCTGGACCGTGGTGACGAAGGACCGCAAGCGCACCGCGCAGTTCGAGCACACGCTCGTGGTGACGGAGACCGGCGCGGACGTCCTCACGCTGCCGTAGCCTCCGCGGCGGGCAGCAGCACCTCCCGGCACCACTGGCGGAAGCCGGTGGGGACCGGGGTGGTCAGGGCCCGCCACTCGGGCTCGTAGATGCCGTCGTCCTGGGCGGCGGCCATGTCGAGCAGGCCCTGCGCCCAGGCGTCGTGCATTCCGTACCCCGTCAGGGCCGCCTTGTACTCCTCGCCGTCGGGCCGCTCGAAGCGGACCGGGCGCTCCAGGACCTCGGACAGGACCCGGGCCATCCCGACGGGCGTGAGGGAGTCGGGGCTGATGAGCGGGACCGTCTCCTGCCCCGACCAGGAAGCGTCGGCGAGGAGGCGGGCGGCCACCGCGGCGATGTCGCGGGTGGCGACGAGCGGCAGCTCGCGGTCCGGGGCGACCGGCACGGACAGCACGCCGCGGGTCCTCAGCACGCCCGCCTGGTGGAGCAGGTTCTCCATGAAGAACGGCATGGCCAGGGCGCGGTAGGCGACCCCGGTGCTCTCGATCATCTCGTCCATCGCGAAGGCGGCCGACAGCTGTCCGGCGTGCGCCCCGTAGCCCCGGCCCAGGCTGCTGATGCCGACGACGCGGCGCACGCCGCTCGCCCGCAGCGCCTCGCGGGCCGGGCGGGTGAAGCCGAGGTAGTGCTCCCGGATGTCCTCGGCGCGGGGGTTGGGCGGGACCAGCCACAGGACGGCGTCGGCCCCCTCGAATGCCCGGCCCAGCACCTGAGGGTCCCCGTGGGAGCCCCGCACCACCTCGGCGCGCTCGCGCGCCTCGGGGACGAGCCTCGCGGGGTCGCGGGCGATCACCCGCACCTTCTCGCCGCCGTCGAGCAGCGCATCGAGCACCTGGCGGCCGATCCGGCCGGTGGGGGCGGTAACGACGATCACGGGAACCTCCGAAGGGGCATGGCTGTGGACGCGGACGCGGCGCGACGGCCGGTCACCGGCCACCCACCGCTTCCATCGCTAACGACTACACCGTAGCACCGATAACGCAGAGCGCTAACACGAATCCGCTATCATCGGTAACCATGGAGACCGAGCACCCCGCCCCCGCCGAGAGCAACCGCCGGCGGATCATCGCCGCCGCCACCCGACTGCTCGCGGAGCAAGGGCGCGAGGCGGTGTCGACCCGGGCCGTGGGCGCCGCGGCCGGTGTCCAGGCCCCCACCATCTACCGGCTCTTCGGCGACAAGCAGGGCCTGCTCGACGCGGTCGCCGCCGACGGCTTCGCGAGCCATGTCGGTGACAAGGCCGCGCTGGAGCTCACCGGCGACCCGGTGGAGGACCTGCGCAGGGGCTGGAACTTCAACACGGAGTTCGGCCTGGCCAACCCGGCCCTCTACACACTGATGTACGCCCAGCCGAGCCCGGGCACCCCCTCCCCCGCCTCGGTGGCCGCGCTGGAGATCCTGGCCGCGCACATCCACCGGATCGCCGAGGCCGGCCGGCTGCGGATCGACGAGGCGCGCGCCACCCACCTGGTGCACGCCGTGGGCGGCGGCACCACCCTCTCGCTCATCGCCACCCCGGAGGACCGGCGGGACATGAGCGTCTCCCACCTGGCCAGGGAAGCCGTCATCGCCGCGATCACCACCGAGGCCCCCGCCTCCCCGCCCCCCGGCCCGGCCGCGGCGGCCGTGGCGCTCCAGGCCCTCCTCCCCCGGACCGACGCCCTCACGGCGGGCGAACGCGCCCTGCTGACCGAACTGCTCGACCGCATCTCGGCCGCCCCCGAGGAACGCGCCTGAAGTTGCCGACGAGGCGTCGGCAAGGTTGACCCCGTTGCACTCCGCGAGCGGGGCGAGGAGTTCCGCGCGGCCTGAACCCTTACCCGTGGTGGGCCAGGACGACCCTGCCGCCGATCTCCACCGTGCCGTCGGGCGCGGGCGCCGTGAGGATCTGTGAGCCGCGGCCCTGTGTGATGTTGAGCGCGCGCCCGAGGTGCGCGCTCAGCAACAGGGCCGCGGCTCCCGTCGCTTCGTCCTCGACGATGCCGTCGTCCCTGCGCGGGAACGCCCTGGCCCGGACGCGCCCCGCCGCCTCCTCCTCCCACGCCCAGGCGTACAGCCAGCCCTCACCGGGCGGCGGTGCCGGGAGCGCGTCGACCTCGGCGGCCGAGGCGTACTGCTCCAGGGTGCGCGGCGGCGCCCACTCCGGGCGGGCGGTGATCCAGCAGAACTCCCCGTCGTGGCGGGCGAAGACGTCGCCCACCTCCAGCTCCAGGACCTCCAGGTCGAGCAGCCAGGCGGCACCGACGACGGGATGCCCGGCGAACGGCAGCCGGAGCCCCGGGGTGTAGATGTCGAGCCGGCCGCGCTCGGGGTCGTCCACGAACACGGTCTCGCTGAAGCCGAGCTTCCCGGCGAGCTCCTGCCGGTCCGCGCGGCCGGGGACGCGGCGCCCGTCGCGTACGACACCGAGGGCGTTGCCGTTCCGGCCGTCGGGGCCGCAGAACACGCGGAGGATGTCGGTGCCGGCGGGTACGTCGAAGTCGCTCACGCCCGCATTCAAGCATCCGCCCGGGCGTCGGGGCGCCGTCGGCTCGGCGCGCCCGGTGGCGTCCCGGCCCGAGGGCCGCGCCCACCACGACTTGACCTGCCCATTACCCATCCGGGGTACGCCCATGGGTCGATCGTGACCGCATCGTCTCCGGGAGCCGGCAGTGAGAGCTGAATCACTGCACGGGTGGGTATCGGGCAGATAAGCCTCGGCTAAGTTAGGTCCGCCTCACCTGGCTTTGTCCGGTCCGATTCCTCCTTTCCTTCATCCTCAAGTGGAGCCCCGATGCGAGCCGTTCGTCTCTCCGTCGTCACCGCAGCCGCCACCGCGGCCGCTCTGACCGCCGTCACGGGCTGCGCCGAGAAGAGCGACGGCAAGGGCGAGGGGGCCGTCCAGGTCGTCGCCAAGGACGACTCCTGCGAGGTCTCGAAGAAGAAGCTCCCGGCCGGACACGTCGAGCTGGCCGTGCAGAACAAGGGCTCCAAGGTCACCGAGGTCTACGTCCTCTTCCCGGACGACCGCATCGTCGCCGAGCGCGAGAACATCGGCCCCGGCACCAAGGCCACCATCACGGCCGAGATCAAGGCCGGTTCGTACGAGATCGCCTGCAAGCCCGGCATGAAGGGCCACGGCATCCGGCAGAAGATCGAGGTCAGCGGCGGCAAGGCGGTCAAGCGCAGCCCGGAGATGGACCAGGCCGTCGCGGCGTACCGCACCTACGTCCAGGCGCAGGCCGACGAGACCCTGCCGATGGTCAAGGTCTTCACGGACGCCGTCGCCGCCGGGGACATCGAGGCCGCGAAGAAGGCGTACGCGAACTCGCGCATCGGCTGGGAGCGCACCGAGCCGGTCGCCGAGTCCTTCGGCGACATCGACCCGAAGGTCGACGTGCGGGAGGACGGCCTGGAGGACGGCCAGAAGTGGACCGGCTGGCACCGCCTGGAGAAGGCGCTGTGGCAGGACAAGAAGCTGGGCGCCGAGGAGAAGGCCCTCGCACCGGTCCTCTACAAGGACCTGGCCGACTGGCAGAAGCGCGTCGGCACCGCCGACATCACCCCCACCTCGATGGCCAACGGCGCGAAGGAACTCCTCGACGAGGTCGCCACCGGCAAGGTCACCGGTGAGGAGGAGCGCTACAGCCACACCGACCTGGTCGACTTCAAGGCCAACGTCGAGGGCGCCGAGCAGTCGTACAAGCTGCTGAAGCCGATCGCGTCGAAGAACGACCCGGCGCTCACCGCCACCCTGGACAAGCGGTTCGCCGAGCTGAACAAGCTGCTCGAGCAGTACCGCGAGGACCCCTCCTCGTACGACTTCACCTCCTACGAGAAGGTCGGCAAGGCGGACCGCAAGGAG
Organism: Streptomyces sp. NPDC052299; assembly: GCF_040679335.1. Taxonomy (NCBI): domain Bacteria; kingdom Bacillati; phylum Actinomycetota; class Actinomycetes; order Kitasatosporales; family Streptomycetaceae; genus Streptomyces; species Streptomyces sp. NPDC052299. The sequence continues at coordinate 69,643 of NZ_JBFAUP010000005.1, forward strand.
CTGTCGGACGCGGTCAACGCGCTGGCCGAGCCGCTGTCCAAGCTGGCCGCCGCGGTCACGAAGTAACCGGCCGGAAAGAGGCTCGGGATGAACGACGAGACCCGCGAGACACCCGCCGGGGGCTCCGCCCCGTCGCGCCGCGCGCTGCTGGGCTGGGGCGGTGCCGGGCTCGCGCTCGGCGCCGCCGCGGCCGGAGTGGGCGTCGCCGCGGCCCGCTCCGGTGACGACGGCCCGGCGACGGCCGCGGACAGCGGCGCCGCGGTGCCGTTCCACGGCGCACACCAGGCCGGGATCGCCACCGCGGTCCAGGACCGGCTGCACTTCGCCGCGTTCGACGTCACGACGAAGGACCGGGCCGAACTGGTCGCGCTGCTCAAGGAGTGGACCCGGGCTGCCGAGCGGATGACCGCCGGGCACGCGGTCGGTGACGGGGCGTACGGGGGTCTTCCGGAGGCGCCGCCGGACGACACGGGCGAGGCGCTGGGGCTGAGGCCGTCCCGGCTGACGCTGACCCTCGGCTTCGGGCCCTCGCTGTTCGCGAAGGACCGGTTCGGCCTCGAAGCGCGGCGGCCCGATGCGCTGGTGGACCTGCCGAAGTTCCCCGGTGACAACCTCGACAAGGCCCGCAGCGGCGGCGACCTGTGCGTCCAGGCGTGCGCGGACGACCCGCAGGTGGCCGTGCACGCCATCCGCAACCTCGCCAGGATCGGCATGGGCCGCGCCGCGATCCGCTGGTCGCAGCTGGGCTTCGGCAAGACGTCCTCGACCACGCCGGACGCCCAGACCCCGCGCAACATGATGGGCTTCAAGGACGGCACCCGGAACATCTCCGGCACCGACACGGCCGCCCTGGACCGCCATGTGTGGGCCGGAGCCGGGGACGGTCCCGAGTGGATGGCCGGGGGCTCGTACCTGGTGGCCCGGCGCATCCGGATGCACATCGAGACCTGGGACCGCGCCCCGCTCCAGGAGCAGGAGGACGTCTTCGGCCGGGACAAGGGCGAGGGCGCGCCGGTCGGCAGGTCCAAGGAGCGCGACGAGCCGTTCCTGAAGGCGATGCTGCCGACCGCGCACGTGCGCCTCGCCCACCCGGACAGCAACGGCGGGGCGATGATCCTGCGCCGGGGCTACTCCTTCACGGACGGCACCGACGGCCTCGGCAGGCTCGACGCGGGGCTGTTCTTCCTGGCGTACCAGCGCGACACCCGCAAGGCGTTCATTCCCCTGCAACGGCGCCTGGCGGCACACGACGCACTCAACGAGTACATCCAGCACGTGGGTTCGGCGCATTTCGCCGTCCCGCCGGGCGTCCGCGACAAGGACGACTGGTGGGGCCGGGCGCTGTTCTCGTAACGGGACTCGAAGCGGAAAGGGAACCGAGACGTGTTCAGCAACTTCCTGATCGGGCTGCGTGAGGGCCTCGAGGCCAGCCTGGTCGTCTGCATCCTCATCGCGTACCTGGTGAAGACCGGCAACCGCGACAGGCTGGTGCCGATCTGGATCGGTGTGTCGATCGCGGTCGTCGTCAGCCTGGGCTTCGGCGCCGGACTCGAATTCGGCTCGCAGGAGATGACGTTCAAGGCTCAGGAGGCGCTGGGCGGTTCGCTGTCCATCGTCTCGGTGGGCCTGGTGACGTGGATGGTCTTCTGGATGCGGCGGACCGCCCGCCATCTCAAGGCCGAGCTGCACGGCAAGCTGGACGCGGCGCTCGCCATGGGCACCGGCGCGCTCGTCGCGACCGCGCTGCTCGCGGTCGGCCGGGAGGGCCTGGAGACCTCGCTGTTCGTGTGGCGGGCGGTGCACGCGGCGGACGACGGCTGGCATCCGATGATCGGCGCGCTGCTCGGCATCGCCACGGCCGTCGTGCTGGGCTGGCTGTTCTACCGGGGCGCGCTGAGGATCAACCTGGCGAAGTTCTTCACCTGGACCGGCGGGATGCTGGTGGTCGTCGCCGCGGGCGTGCTGGCGTACGGCGTGCACGACCTCCAGGAGGCGGAGTTCCTGGGCGGCCTGCAGAACCGGGCGTTCGACATCAGCTCCACGATCCCGCCGGACAGCTGGTACGGGACGCTGCTGAAGGGCACCTTCAACTTCCAGCCGGACCCCACCGTCCTCCAACTCACCGTCTGGGCGCTGTATCTGGTCCCGGCCCTCGCGCTGTTCCTGTCCCCGGTAGGGTTCGGACGGTCAGTGGCGACGGATCAGAAGGCGCGGAAAGCAGCGGATGAGAAGTCTGGGGCCGGTGCGGCGGGCGACGGGGCTCGTGGTGGCGACGGTGCTGAGCCTGACGGCGAGCGGGTGCGTGACGGTGCACGGCGAGCGGGAAGTCGTACCGGCGGCGACGCGGGCTGAGGCCGCCCGGGCGCTGAAGGACTTCACCGCCGCGTACAACGCCGCCGACAAGGCGTACGATCCGGCGCTGGACGCGGACGTGGTGACGGGCTCGCTCGGTGCCGTCAACCAGGCGGGGCTGAAGGCCCGGCACCGGATATCGCCCACCGGCAACTCCCGGCACCAGCCGCTGAAGCTGACCGATGCCCGTTTCGTCATCCCCGGGAAGGCGGGCTGGCCGCGCTGGTTCCTCGCCGACACGGAGTCCAACCGCGACGCGGACGCGGCCGGGCGGACCAGCCGCTGGCTGCTGGCGTTCACGAAGGCGGGCCCCGACGCCGGCTGGAAGGCCGCCTATCTGTCGGTCGTCGCCAAGGACCGGCTGCCCGCCCTCGCGAAGGACGCCGCCCCGGTCGCGGCGGACGGACCGGGGCTGGCCGTGGCCCCGCGCGATCTCGGCACGCGCTACACGCAGTACCTCCAGAACGGCGCCCCGGACGTGTTCGCGCCGGGGGCGGCCACCTCGGAGTGGCGGGAGGCGCGGCTGAACACCCGGCGGGCCGGGTTCTCGTACCAGTACGCCGACCAGCCGCTGGACGGTGGCGCGTACGCCCCGCTGGGGGTGGCCACCGCGGACGGCGGGGCACTGGTCTTCTTCAGCAGCAGGCACTTCGAGCGGCAGACCGCCGCACGGGGGCTGCGTCCGGCGGTCGATCCCGATGTGGAGGCGCTGCTCACCGGAGAGGTGAAGAGCACGCTGACCAAGGAGCGGGTCTCCAGCCAGCTGGTGTACGTGCCGAAGAAGGGCTCCGGCAAGGGCCGGGTGACCGTGCTCAGCCGGCTGCCCGGGCTGATCTCGGCGAAGGGCTCGTAGCGGCGGCAAGGCCGCCGGGCAAGCTCACCGGCGCAGCGGCCAGGCCACCGATTCGTGGTCGACCTCGCTCTGGCCCTCGGAGCCGACGAACCGCGCGCAGGCGTCCGTCAGGGTCTCCAGGAGCGTCAGCGGGTCGGGCAGCGGATGCTCCGGTCCGCGCAGCCAGGCGACGTCCAGCTCACCGGGGAGCTGGGCCGGGGGCAGCAGCACATAGCTGCCGCGGCAGTGCCAGCGCAGGCCCGGGTGCTCGTCCATCGTCTCGGGATGGCAGTCCAGCTCGCACGGCCACCACTCGTCCTCGTCCTCCGGGGTGCCGCGCGTCGCGGTGAAGAACAGCATCCGGTCGTCGCCGGAGCGGGCCACGGGCCCCACCTCGACCCCGGCCGCGAGGAGCCGTTCGAGGGCCTGCTCACCGGCCGCCAGCGGGACGTCGAGGACGTCGTGGATCATGCCGGTCGCGGTGATGAAGTTGGCCTGCGGCTGGCTGCGGGCCCACCGCTCGATCTGGGCGCGGTCGGTGGTGGACTGCGTCTGCCAGGCGAAGGAGAGCGGATGGCGGGCCGGGGTGGGACAGCCGATGCGTTCGCACGAACATCGGTAGCCGACCGGGTGGGCGGCGGGCGCGATCGGCATTCCGGCCTCGGCGACGGCCAGGAGCAGCGCCTCCCGCGCGGTGTCGTCGACCTCGCGCTGCTGCGGTTTGGGTCGTCGCCGCAGCCACTGGGAAATCTTGCTCTCTGAGCCGCGACTACGGCCGAAATCGGCGCCCATCTATCCCCTTGCCTTTGCGTTGCCCCTGCCCATGGTCCCACCATCCTGCGCCTCGGGTGGCCAGAGTCCGGAAGCGGGGTGGGACGGCCGATGCCGCACGGGGGGCACTATCACACGCTTTGTCATGAAAGAGCACGTGTCGTGCCCCGTGACGACGGGCCCCGGGCTCCGCGTCCGCGCGAACCACCCGTTCGGACCACAGCGCCGGTGGCCCGAACGGCGCACCATGGGCTCACGCACAGACCCGTGCGACGCACCGGCCGCAGCGGCCACCAGCCGCCGCGACGATCCGTGGGAGCCCCTATGACTCGTGCAGCCACGCCCCGGCACTATCTGATGTGTGCGCCTGCCCACTTCAAGGTGACGTATTCCATCAATCCGTGGATGGATCCCTCCAAGCCGGTCGACCTGCCGCTGGCGCAGACGCAGTGGGAGGACCTGCGCGACCGCTACCGCGCGCTCGGCCACACCGTCGACCTGCTGGAGCCGCACCCGGACCTGCCGGACATGGTCTTCGCGGCGAACGGGGCCACGGTGATCGACGGCCGGGTGCTGGGCGCCCGCTTCGCGTACCGGGAACGGTTCGAGGAGGCGGCCGCGCACCGGGACTGGTTCCTCGGGCACGGCTTCACCGAGGTCCACGAGCCGGACCACGTCAACGAGGGCGAGGGCGACTTCGCGGTGACCCGGTCCTACGTGCTGGCGGGCCGGGGTTTCCGGTCGTCGCCGCTCTCGCACGCGGAGGCGCAGGAGTTCTTCGGGCGGCCCGTGATCGGCCTCGATCTGGTGGACCCGCGCTACTACCACCTGGACACGGCCCTGTGCGTGCTGGACGACGCGGCCGACGAGGTCATGTACTACCCGCAGGCGTTCTCGCCGGGCAGCCGGGCGGTCCTGGCGCGGCTCTTCCCGGACGCGCTGATCGCCGGGGAGGCGGACGCGGCGGCGCTCGGCCTGAACGCCGTGAGCGACGGGCTCCACGTCCTGCTGCCGCAGGCCGCGACGGGGCTGTTCGACCCGCTCCGGGCGCGCGGCTTCGAGCCGGTGCCGATGGACCTGAGCGAGCTGCTGAAGGGCGGCGGCAGCGTGAAGTGCTGTACGCAGGAGCTGCGCGGCTAGCCGGCGTCCTGCGGGGGCGGCCAGGGGTCGCCCCAGTCGGTGTCCCGGGCGGTGCGGTACAGGGCGCCGTGCCGCTTGGTGACCGTGTCCCGGCGCAGGCCCTCGTCGCGGGTGCAGAGGTCGAGGAGCACCTGCCCCTTGCGGATCTGGGGCCTGCGGACGACCCGGGCGGCCACGGGCAGGGGCGTGAACCGGGTGGCGACGACGTAGCTGAACTTCTCGTCCTCGTACGCCAGTGAGCCGCCCTTCACCTGCCGGTGCAGCGAGGAGCGGCTGACCCGGGCCGAGAAGTGGCACCAGTCGGTGCCCGGCTCGATGGGGCAGGCGCCGCTGTGCGGGCAGGGGGCGGCGACGGTGAGCCCGGCGGCGATCAGGCGGTCGCGGGCCTCGATGATCCGGGCGTAGCCGCCGGGGGTGCCGGCCTCGACGACCACGACGGCCTGTCCGGCCCGGGCGGCGGCGTCGACGAGCGCGGTGCGGGCCGGGCCGGTCAGCTCGTTGAGCACGTAGGAGATCGTGACCAGGTCCGCCGGGGCGAGATCGAGGTCCTCGCCGATGCGGGCCCGCCGCCAGTCCGCCGTGCGCAGGGCGGTCGGGCCGGTGGCGGCCAGTTCGCGGCCGAGGGCGAGCGCGGGTTCGGCCCAGTCCAGGACGGTGGTGCGGTGGCCCTCCCACTCCCCCGCCACGGCCCAGCTCGCCGCCCCGGTGCCGCCGCCGACGTCGGTGTGCGTGGCGGGCGCCCAGTCGGGGGCGGCCTCGCGGAACGCGTCGAGGGCGGACCGTACCGCCTCGAAGGTGGCGGGCATCCGGTACGCCGCGTACGCGACCACGTCCGAGCGGTCGCGGAGCACCGGGGCGTCGGTGGGGATGGTGCCCCGGTAGTGGGCGATGAGCCGGTCGACGGCCTGGCCGGCCTGCTTGGGCGGCAGCCCGTCCAGGAGTCCGGCGAGGGCCGCGCGCAGGGCGTCCGCGGTGGGGAGGGTGGCGTTCACCGAAGGATTGTAGGCGGGGCGGGGCGCCCGTCAGATCGCCGAGGCGGTCCGCCAGGGACGGCACAGGCCCAGGAAGCAGACCAGGGCGCCGGCCGCGCAGACCAGCTGGACGACCGCCATGGGCACCGCCGTCTCCTCGCCCGCGATCCCGACCAGCGGGGAGGCGATGGCGCCGATCAGGAACTGTGAGGTGCCGAGCAGCGCGGAGGCGGAGCCGGCGGCGTGCTTGGTGCGCATCAGCGCCTGGGCGTTGGTGTTGGGCATCGCGAGCCCCATCGCCGACATCAGCACGAAGAGCCCGGCGGCCACCGGCACGAGGCCGACGTCGCCGAAGACCCCGGAGGTCATCAGGAGCAGCGCGGTCGCGGCGGCCAGGATGACCACGAGCCCGAAGGTGAGGGCCTTGTCCAGGCTGACCCGGCCGACGAGCAGCTTGCCGTTGATCTGGCCGACCGTGATCAGCCCGATGGAGTTGATGCCGAAGAGCAGGCTGAAGGTCTGCGGTGAGGCGCCGTAGATCTCCTGGATGACGAAGGGCGAGGCGCTGACGTACGCGAAGAGGGCGGCGAAGGCGAGGCTGCCGGCGATCATGTAGCCGGTGAAGACGCGGTCGGCGAGCAGGCCGCGCATGGTGCGCAGCGCGTCCCCGATGCCGCCGGTGTGGCGTTCGGCGGGCGGCAGGGTCTCGCCGAGCCACTTCCAGACGACGAACGTGAGCAGGACGCCGACGGCGGTGAGGACCCCGAAGATGCCGCGCCAGTCGGTGAGGCGCAGGACCTGGCCGCCGATGACCGGGGCGATGACGGGGGCGACGCCGGAGATCAGCATCAGCGTCGAGAAGAACCGGGCCATCGCGACGCCGTCGTACATGTCGCGGACCACGGCCCGGGAGATGACGATGCCCGCCGCGCCCGCGAGGCCCTGGATGAGGCGGAAGGCGATGAGGAGCCCGGCGGACGGGGCGAAGATGCAGAGCGCGGTGGCCAGCACGTAGACGGCCATGCCGAGCAGCAACGGGCGGCGCCTGCCCCAGCGGTCGCTCATGGGCCCGACGACGACCTGGCCGAGCGCCATGCCGGTGAGGCAGGCGGTCAGGGTGAGCTGGACCGTGGCGGCGGGTGCGTGCAGCGAGTCGGTGACGGCGGGGAGCGCCGGGAGGTACATGTCCATCGACAGCGGCGGGAGCGCCGTGAGGCCGCCGAGGACGAGGGTGACGAGGAGGCCGGTGCGCCGGGCGGCTGCGGTGGCTCTGCCGGTAGGAGGGGTCCCTTGCGGGGTGGTGTCGGTGGTGCGTATGTGCTGGGCCCCGCTGAGGCCGCTCTCCGGCATTCTCGTCTCCATAGTTGTTGAATCCGGCTCTATGCTCTCAGCTCGGCGGGGATGGTCGACACCTTTTTGGGAGCGTGCATGAGCAGGACTGTCCGTTGGGGCGTGCTGGCGACCGGAGGGATCGCGGCGACGTTCACCGCCGATCTCCAGGCCATGCCCGGCGCGGAGGTGGTGGCGGTGGCGTCCCGCTCGGATGCCTCGGCGCGGGCGTTCGCGGAGCGGTTCGGGATACCGCGGGCGTACGGCGACTGGGCCGGCCTGGTCGCGGACGACGAGGTCGACGTGGTGTACGTGGCCACGCCGCACTCCGCGCACCGGGAGGCCGCCGCGCTCGCGCTGGAGGCCGGGAAGCACGTGCTGTGCGAGAAGGCGTTCACGCTGAACGAGCGCGAGGCGCGGGAGCTGGTGAAGCTGGCCCGGGACCGCGGGGTCTTCCTGATGGAAGCGATGTGGACCTACTGCAACCCCTTGATCCGGCGCCTGACCGAGCTGGTGCGGGACGGGGCCATCGGGGAGATCCGGACCGTGCAGGCCGACTTCGGCTTCGCGGCGGACCTGGGCCCGGAGCACCGGCTGCGCGATCCCCGGCTGGGCGGCGGGGCGCTGCTGGACCTGGGCGTCTATCCGGTGTCGTTCGCGCAGCTGCTGCTGGGCGAGCCGGACCGGGTGCAGGCGGACGCCCTGCTGTCGCCGGAGGGCGTGGACCTGAACACCGGGATGCTGCTGGGCTGGGACTCGGGGGCGGCCGCTCTGCTGTCCTGCTCGATCGTCGGGCACCATCCGACGGCGGCCACGGTGATCGGGACGGCCGGGCGGATCGACATCCCGCACAGCTTCTTCCACCCGGAGGGCTTCGTGCTGCGCCGGGCGGGCGCCGAGCCCGAGGAGATCACCTCGGGCCCCGGCCCGCAGGGCCTGTCCGGGATGCAGTACGAGGCGGCCGAGGTGATGCGGGCGGTGCTGGCGGGCGAGACGGAGTCCCCACTGGTGCCGCTGGAAGGTTCGCTCGCGGTGATGCGGACGCTCGACGCGGTACGTGACCGCATCGGCGTCCGCTACCCGGTGGACTAAGCGGGCTCGAGGCCCGGGCGGCCGGCCTCGGTGACGTAGGAACCGGCGGTGGTGACGGGGGCGCCCGGCTTGGTGACGGCCGAGACCGTACGGAAGTCGGCGCGCGCCGAGCGCTCCTGGAGGGTGACGACGGCGTAGCCGCGGCGGCCGTTGTAGAACTTCAGGTGCGGGTTGGCCGCCATCAGGTTGTTGTAGTTGGACGGCTTCTCGGAGCCGTCCTTCCCGCTGGTGATGGACGTGGTGACGATCTCGGTGCCGACCGTGCGCGACGCCGGGTCGTCGAAGTCCCGCTTGATGTCGAAGCCGTAGCTGACGTGCACATCGCCGGTGAGGACCATGAGGTTGTCCACGCCGACGCGCTCGGCGCCCTCGAGGATGCGGTCCCGGGAGGCCGGGTAGCCGTCCCAGGAGTCCATGGAGAGCTTGAACGCGTCGGTGGGCACATCGCGCCGCTGGGCGAAGGTGACCTGCTGGGGCACGACGTTCCAGGTGGCGCGCGAGTGGCGCCAGCCGTCGATGAGCCACCGCTCCTGGGTGGCCCCGGTCAGCGTGCGCTTCGGGTCCTCGGACTCCGGTCCCGGCGTCTGCCAGCCGTCGCCGTACGCCTGGTCGCTGCGGTACTGCCGGGTGTCGAGCACGTCGAACTGGGCGAGCCGGCCGAAGCTCAGGCGGCGGTAGAGCCGCATGTCGGGGCCGGTCGGCCGCTGGGGCGCGCGCAGCGGCTGGTTCTCCCAGTACGCGCGGTAGGCGGCGGCCCGGCGGATCAGGAACTCCTCCGGCGGCACGCTGTTCTCGGGGATGTCGCCCGCGTAGTTGTTCTCGGTCTCGTGGTCGTCCCAGGTGACGACGAAGGGGTGCGCGGCGTGCGCGGCGCGCAGGTCCGGGTCGGACTTGTAGAGGGCGTACCGCAGCCGGTAGTCCTCCAGCGTCGTCGTCTCCCGGTTGAACAGCGCGGGGAGCGTGCGGTCGGTGTAGTTGCGGGCGCCGCCGGTGGCGGTGACGGCGTACTCGTAGAGGTAGTCGCCGAGGTGGAAGACGACGTCCACGTCCTCCTGGGCGAGGTGCTGGTACGCGGTGAAGTAGCCGTCGTGGTAGGCCTGGCAGGAGACGGCGGCCAGGGCCAGTTCGCGCTTGCGGGCGCCGGGCGCCGGTGCCGTGCGGGTGCGCCCGACCGGGCTCGTCCACTGTCCGGCGCGAAAACGGTAGTAGAGGACGCGGTCCGGGGCGAGGCCCCGCACCTCGACGTGGACGCTGTGGTTGAACTCCGGGTGCGCGTACGTGGTGCCGCGCCGCACGACGCGGCCGAACCGCTCGTCGTAAGCCAGCTCCCAGCGGACCTCGACGCGGGCGTCCGGGAGTCCGCTGCCGGGTTCGAACGGGCGGGGCGCGAGCCGCGTCCACAGCAGCACGGAGTCGGGCAGCGGGTCGCCGGAGGCGACGCCGAGCGTGAACGGGTCCTCGCCGATGCGCCGGGCCTCCATCTCGCGGGCGCTCGCGGTCCCGGCGGCGGGCAGGCCGACCGAGAAGGCGAGCGCGGCGGCGGCGCCGGTGACGGTGAGGAAGCGGCGGCGGTCGGTGTGCCGGGCGGCGTCGCGCAGCTCCTGCTGTGGCGATGAGTGCGTCATCTGTCCCTCCCCTGACTGGTGGTGTGGGGGAAGTCCAGCGGCCCGGCGCATCCGGAGGCTGACGTGTTCGCGTCGCGCGGGCGTCGCCCGGATGAGGAGTGCGGCAGGATGGTGCCCCCAGGGGCAAACTCCGCGTTCGCGGCCAAATCCATGATCATCCGTCGGTGCCGGACAGGCGCGGGAATCGCCGGTGCCCCGCTCCGAATCACCCCGCCGGGGCTGCGCGTACGCTGCGGCCGCATGAACAACAATTTGTTGAACGAGCCGGGCGCACCGGCGAGGACGGCCGTCGTCACGGGCGCCGGCTCCGGCATCGGCCGCGCGGTGGCCCTGGCGCTGACCGGCGCGGGCTGGTCGGTGGCGCTCGCGGGCAGGCGCCCGGACCCGCTGGCCGAGACCGCCGCCCTGGCCGGGGAGCACGCCCGGGTGCTCACCGTTCCGGCCGACGTGACGCGCCCGCAGGACGTGGACGCGCTGTTCTCCGCCGTGCGGGAGTGGACCGGCCGCCTCGATCTGCTCTTCAACAACGCGGGGACCTTCGGGCCGGGCGGGCCCGTCGAGGAGCTGGCGTACGAGGACTGGCGCGGGGTGGTCGACGTCAACCTGACGGGGGCGTTCCTGTGCGCGCAGGCGGCGTACCGGCAGATGAAGGAGCAGGACCCGCAGGGCGGGCGGATCATCAACAACGGTTCGATCTCCGCGCACACGCCGCGCCCGCACTCGGTGGCGTACACCGCGACGAAGCACGCGATCACCGGCCTGACGAAGTCGCTGTCGCTGGACGGGCGCCCGTATCGCATCGCCTGCGGCCAGATCGACATCGGGAACGCGGCGACGGAGATGACGGAGCGGATGCGGACGGGCACCCTCCAGGCCAACGGCGAACTGGCCGTGGAACCGGTGATGGCGGCCGGCGACGTGGCCCGCACGGTGCTGCACATGGCGGAGCTGCCCCTGGAGGCGAACGTCCAGTTCGCGACGGTGATGGCGACGGCGATGCCGTACGTGGGAAGGGGCTGAGGGGGCGCGGGGGCGCGCCGGGAATGCCGCCGGGGCGTGGGGGGTTGAGGGGCACATGACTGAGCTTCCCGAGATCCTGCGCTACACCGCGTTCTCCGCCGACCCCGGGGGCGGCAACCCGGCCGGGGTGGTGCTCGACGCGTCCGGGCTCGACGAGGCGGCCATGCTGGCCGTGGCGGCGGACCTCGGCTACAGCGAGACCGCGTTCCTGACCGGGCGGACCGAGCCGTCGGAGCCGGGTGCGCGCGGTTACGCGGTCCGCTACTTCAGCCCGAAGGCCGAGGTGCCGTTCTGCGGTCACGCGACGGTCGCCGCCGCCCTCGCGCTCGCCGAGCGGGACGGGCCGGGCGAGGTGGAGTTCGCCACGCCCGCCGGTACGGTGCCGGTCACCGTGGTCAGCGAGGGCGGCGAGCTGCGGGCGACGCTGACCAGTGTGGAGCCGCGCGTCGAGGACGTGGCGGCGGGCGACCTCGCGGAGGCGCTGGCGGCGCTCGACTGGCCGGCCGCCGACCTCGACCCGGCCCTGCCGCCCCGCATCGCGTACGCCGGGGCCCGCCACCTCGTGCTGGCGGCGGCCACCCGGGAGCGGCTGGCCGCGCTGGACTACGACTTCGCGCGGCTGGAGGCGCTGATGCACCGGCTGGACCTGACGACCGTGCAGCTGGTGTGGCGGGCCTCCGACGCGGTGTTCCACGTCCGCGATCCGTTCCCGGTCGGCGGTGTGGTGGAGGACCCGGCGACGGGTGCGGCGGCGGCCGCGTTCGGGGCGTACCTGCGGGAGCTGGCCCTCGTGCCGGAGGCCGCCGTGCTGACCCTGCACCAGGGCGAGGACATGGGCCGCCCCGGCACCCTCACCGTGACGCTGGGGGCGGGCGACGCGCGGGTGCGGGTGAGCGGGACGGGCACCCGGCTGCCCGACCCGGCCTGACGCGGGGCCGGTCCGGGTCAGCCGCGCCCCAGGGGGTGTCTTGCCGATCAGGGTCGGATCAGGCCGCGGCGTCTGGTGCGGTGCATCGCAAGGCGCCGGAGCGTCTCGATAGCGGAGCTATCGGGGCGTTTCGGCAACGCCGCGAGGTGCCGTGCCAGACGCCGCGGACCCGGCCATGATCGGCAAGACACCCCCGAGGGCGCAGGTGAAGACCGTGTCGCCGTCCTGCACCGCGCGCACCCGGAGGCCGTCCGGCGCGGTCCGGGCCTCGATCCAGCAGGGGCGGTCCAGCTCCACGTACCGGAGGAAGTCCGAGCGCAGGGTGACCGGGAGGAAGCCGGGCACGGTGGCGTTGGCCGCCTGCCGGGCCGCCTCCAGGAGCAGGATGCCGGGCACATGGTCGTTGGGGCGGGCGAACAGCGTCGGGTGCCCGGTGTCGAGCCGCAGCGGCCAGCGTCCGGGCGCGACGGGCTGCCCCAGGACGACGTCGCGCTCGGCGGCCCGGCCGACGGTGCGCGGGGCGAGCGCCGGGAGCGGGGGCGGGGGCACGGTGGCGGACCGGTGGCCGCGCAGGCGGTGGTAGGCGGCGGCCGACGTGCAGCTGATCCGCGAACCGCAGACGGCGATCACCGCCCCGCCCCGGCGCAGCTCGAAGTCGACGCGCATCGAGCCGAGGCCGCGCCCCCGGCGGCGGACGTCGGAGCAGTTCACCTCGACCATGACGTCCCAGGGGTCGTCGCCGAGCACGAGGTGCCCGGCGGCCGTGGTGTAGCGCAGCTCCCACATCACGAACGCGTCGCCGAGCGGCACCCCGAGCTCCGCGTGGCAGACCAGCATGGCCGCCTGCCGCATCGTTTCCGCGATCAGCAGCGGGTCCTGGTGGCCCGCCACGGGGGCGAAGAAGCGGTGGTTGCGCGGCCAGTGCGCGGGCACGCAGAACCGGGTCTCGCTCAGCCGGGCCACGCCGGTCGGGAAGCGGTCCCGCGCGTCCGGGCGGTGGGCCATCCGCCCGAGCTCCTCCCGGGTGACGCGTGCGGCGGAGAAATGGACCATGGGGTGCCCCCGGGAGACTGCGGTTCGATGGGCCGGGGTGCCCCCGGCCCGGCTGTGACCCGGCCAGTTTGCCCCGGCCCGACCGACAGTTTCCAGCCACCCTCCCAGCTGCCTCTCGAGTCCTCCTGGAGCCGGACCCTAAGGTGAGTCGGGTGACCGGTCGTTACCCATGTGACAGGAGTGGCTCATGTCCGTGCACCGCGTGGTCCCCAACATCCCGGTAGGTCCCGGTGACGGCGCCGGGCCGGCCGCGTCCGCCCTGCGGGACAACAGCGCCTTCTACGGCCTGCTCGGCTTCGAAGAGGTCATGAATCATGGCTGGATCATGACCCTCGCCTCCCCCACCCAGCCCACTGCCCAGATCAGCTTCATGACCAAGGACGAGACCGGCCCGGTCAACCCGGACCTCAGCGTGGAGGTGGCCGACGTGGACGCGGTGCACGCCGCGCTCGTCCGCGAAGGGGCCGAGATCGTGTACGGCCCGCACGACGAGGAGTGGGGCGTGCGCCGGTTCTTCGTGCGCGACCCGAACGGCCTCGTGGTCAACGTACTGACGCACCGCTGAGCCGCCGCACCGCCTCCACCGTCTCCGCCGCCCCGTCCTCCGCGGCCATCAGCTCCGCGCCCTTCGCGGCCGCCTCCCGGTAGGCCCGCTGCCGCACGACGCGGTCGAGGGCGTCGGCGAGGCGGTCGGCGGTGAGGGTGCGGAAGGGGACCGGCTCGTCGGCGGCGCCGATCGCGGCCAGGCGGCCGGCCCAGAACGGCTGGTCGGCGGTCACCGGCACGGTCACCGCGGGGACCCCGGCCCGCAGCGCGGCGGCCGAGGTGCCGGCTCCGGCGTGGTGGACCACGGCCGCCAGGTGCGGGAACAGCGGGGCGTGCGGGACGTCCCCGATGGTGAGCACGTCGTCGCCCTCGGCGGCGAGACCGGCGCTGCCCGACTGGAGGATGCCGCGCAGCTTCGCGCGGCGCAGGGCCCGCACGGCGAGCTCGCTGAGCCGTTCGCCCTCACCGGCGGCCATGCTGCCGAAGCCGATGAGGACGGGCGGGGCTCCGGCGCCCAGGAAGTCCGCCAGTTCCGGCGGCAGTTGCGCGTCCGGGTCGTGGTGCGGCCACCAGTTTCCGACCACCCGCAGGCCGGGGCGCCAGTCGGCGGGACGCGGCACCAGGGCGGAGCTGAATCCGTGCAGGACGGGCCAGTCCGCGCGCTCCTGGCGGCGGCGCGCTTCGGAGGGCCTGGCCCGGGGCAGCCCGAGCCGTTCGCGGAGCGCGGTCACCGCCGGGGCGTACAGCCGGTCGGTCATGCGGAGCGCGAAGCGCCCGGCCAGGCGGTTGCCGGGACGGCCGAGGGAGCGGGCGCCCGTCACGACGGGCGGGAAGTCGCCGGTCGGCGCGGTGGGCTGGAGGTAGACGCCGATGCCCGGGGTGCCCGTGGCCTCGGTGAGGTGCCAGCCCAGCGGGGCGGTCGTGGTCGAGAGCAGCAGCAGGTCCGTGCCGTCGGTCATCGCGTCGGCGAACCCCTGGCCCAGGTCCGCGATGAACGCCGAGGCGGCCCGCATGAGTTCCCGCCTGTCGCCGCTCCCGCCGCCGCCCTGCGCCGGGTTGCCCGGGAGGGCGCGGAAGTCCAGCCCGGCGGCGCGGGCCAGGGGTGCGAAGGTGTCCGTGGTGGCGAGGGCGACGTCGTGACCGGCCGCGCGGAGTGCCGCGCCCAGGCCGGTGTACGGGGCGACGTCACCGCGCGATCCGGCGGCGGCGATCAGTATTCTCATCGGTTCTCCTCGGGTTCGTCGGTGCGCACGGCTCGTCGATCCGCCCCGCTCGTCCGTCCGCCCCCGCTCATCCGTCGTCCCCGCCGTCCGTGCGGCGGGCCGCGTTGGCGTGGACGGCCTTGCACAGGTAGGCGGCCAGGCCGGGGCGCTGCTGGGACGGCGGCACGACCAGGGCGAAGGCGCGCGGATCGGCGGCGAAGTCGTCCGCGATGCGCCGGTGCATGTCGGGCGGGCAGGCGGTGAACCAGCGGGAGATGTGCAGCCGGTGCTCCTCGGCGAGGTCGGTCGCCCGTTCGCCGTCGCTCGGCTCGCCCTCGTCGAAGGCCGCCAGCAGTTCGGCGCGCCAGGCGGTGGCCTCGCCCATGAGCTGCCGCCAGTCCTCCTTGGTGTGCGCGGCGGCCCGGGCCATCGACTCCCGCTGCCCCGGTGAGTCCGCCCACTTGAGCGCCGCCTCGGTGGCGTAACTCAGGTCGGCGGTGATCTCGCCGAACACCTCGAAGCGCTCCCGGGGCGTCAGCGTGACCCCGGTCCGCTGCACCTCGATCGCCCGCTGGGCCACCCCCGAGAGCCGCCGTAGCCTGGCGATCTCCGCCTCCAGCTGCTCCTGCCGGGCCCGCAGAAGGTCCAGGGCGTTGGCCTGCGGGTCCTTGAAGATCTCGGCGATCTCGTCCAGCGGGAAGCCCAGTTCGCGGTAGAAGAGGATCTGCTGGAGCCGGACCAGGTCCGCCTCGCCGTAGAGCCGGTAGCCGGCCTGGCTGCGCCCACTGGGCGAGAGCAGCCCCGCCTTGTCGTAGTGGTGCAGCGTCCGCACCGTCACTCCGGCGAAGGCCGCCACCTGCCCCACGGAATAACTCATCCACCTGCCCTTCCCTCGCGACCGTGACCGATCATCGAGCCTGACGTAAGGGGAGGGTCAAGCCGCGCTCCGGTGGGGGCGGACGGGAGAACCGGTCAGATCGCGTCCAGGGCGCGGCCGTTGGTGCGCGGGCCGAGCAGTCGCACGTTCACGCACAGCAGCACCATCAGGACCCCGGAGCCGGTGAACACCGCGGTGGCCCCCAGGTCCTCCAGCACGTCGAGCGCGACGAACGGCAGGACCACCGACGTCAGCCGGGACAGCGAGTACGCGATCCCGATGGCGCTGGAGCGCAGTCCGGTCGGGAAGATCTCCGTCTGGTAGACGTGGAAGGCGTTGGAGAACACGTTGCTGCACACGGTGAGCAGGAACCCCGCGCCGACGATCAGCCACGACGCGGACGCGAACGCGAAGACCAGACCGAAGGAGGCGATGCCGAGAGCCGAGGCGATGATGAGGGTGCGCCGCTCGACGCGGTCGATCAACGGCACGGAGAGCGCGGAGCCCACCGGGTAGCCGAGGTAACTGAGGGCGGCGTACGTCAGTGACTCGGTGACGGTGTGGCCCTTGGCCTGCAGCACGACGGGGGCGAGGGAGCCGAAACCGTAGTAGCCGACCGTCTGCAGCACCTGGAAGATCCACCACATGATCGTGCGACGGGCGTAGGGCGGCTGGAACATGCGCTTGAGCGGCACCCGGACGGGACCGGTCGGTGCCTCCGCAGGCTCCGGCCGTACCGCCGGGGGCTTCGTCGGCGTCGGCGCGCCACCCGCCCGCGCCTCGATGTCCCGCACGATCGCCTCCGCCTCGGCGTTCCGTCCCCGCGCGCTCAGCCAGCGCGGCGACTCGGGCAGCCGGGTGCGCAGCAGCTGGATGAAGGCGGCGCCCAGAGCCCCCGCCACGAGCAGCCAACGCCAGCCGTCCACACCGAACAGCTCGTGCTTGGCGACGAGCCGGGCGCCGAGCAACGCCGCCACCGGGACCCCGACGAAGCCGAGCGTGTAGGCCCAGGCTATGTACCGGCCGCGCACGGACCGCGGCAGGAACTCGGCCAAGTAGGTGTCGACAAGGACGAGTTCGGCTCCGAGGCCGAGTCCGGCGAGGAACCGCAGCACCGACAGCTGGGTGGCGTCCTGCGCGAACGCGCAGGCGAGCGAACAGAGTGAGTACGCCCCCAGGTTGATGAGGAACATCCGTCGCCGCCCGAACCGGTCGGCCAGGAAGGACAGGACGTTCGCGCCGACGAACATCCCGAGGAAACTGGACGCGATCAGCCAGGACTTCTGATGATGCGACAGGCCCCAGGGCTCCGCGAGAGCGGCGGCGAGTACGCCGCCGAGGAACACCTCGTACAGGTCGAAGAAGGCCCCGATGCCGACGATCGCCGTCAGCCGCCGGTGCCACCCGCTCGCCGGGAGCCGGTCCAGCCGGCTCCCCGTGTCGCTGGATTCGCCTGTTTCTGGAACCGCTCCGGCGGCCTCCTGGGTAGTCACGCGGTCAAACTAGCTGCTGGTGCCACATAAATAAAGAGTCCGTTCGCCAGGAGAGATCCGGCCCGCCGAGGGCGCGGGGGGACCGCCCCGCACGCCGCTCGGCGCCGGGTGTCGCGGCCGCGCCACCGCACCCCGGCTTCGGTGGTAGTGCCCGGAATATCCGGGATCAGCTCCGTGCGACCGTGTTGGCGAGGGTGACGCCGTGGCTGCTGAAATCGAGGGTGACCCGGTCACCGTCCGCCATGACGTGCCCGCCGTGGAAGCTTCCGCGGTCGGCCCCCAGGTACACGTAGTGGACGCGCCCGGGAGTGTGGAGCGTCTCGTACCCGAACAGGTTCGTCATCATGGTGTCGAGGTCGTAGTACAGGGCATCGGTGCCCGTGGTGAACGTCCCCTTCCACACGGAGACGCCGTCCCGCTCGATGGTCGTGGCACCGGTGACCTGGGCCGGCGGCGGGCCGAGCCGCAGACCGGGTGCGATCGCCGCGTCGCAGAGCTTGGCGTACGACAAGTGGCCGTTGTGCTGCTTGAACCGCCCGATGTCGGTCAGGTCGTTGCCGAAGGTGTATCCGGCGTACCGCGGCCTGCCCGTCCCCGGGGCCCCCACGTAGACAAGGACGACCTCCGCCTCCTCGCACACGGCGACCGCGTCGCCGGGGACGGACAGGGGCTCGCCCGGCAGCCGCAGCCGCTCGCCGAGGCCCTTGAAGAACCAGGTGGGCTGATCGGCCGTCACCGTGCCGATCTTCACGTTGTGGGTCATCATGAAGCCACTGACCAGGGCGTCGCCCAGGTGGCCGGGGAGCAGGGGGACCCGCGCGCGCAGCGCCTCCCGGTCCGCCGCCGGCACCTCGACCGGCTCCCTGCCGGACGTCAGGGCGGTCACGTCGCCCTCGGCGTCCGCGAGCAGGGACGCCAGTTCTCCCGGACCGCACGGATACAGGCGCACCGCGCCCTTCGCCGCGCCGGGCTCCTCGAAGCCGAACCAGCGACGGTCGCGGTGGTCGAACTCGTAGACGGTCGTCACGATGCGACGCCTTCCTTCCGTTCCTCGCACTGCCGGGCCAGGGCCCGCCGGTCGGTCTTGCCGTTTCCGTTGAGGGGGAGGGCGGCTCGGTACTCGAAGCGGCGGGGGATCATGTACGAGGGCAGGAGCGCGGCCAGATGGCCCCGCAGGGTCCGGGACGGGGTCTCCTCGCCGGTGTAGAACGCCACCAGGTCGAGGCTGCCGATCTGCCCGGGGACGGCGAGCACCACGGCGTCCGCCACACCCGGCAGCAGCCGCAGGCCCCCCTCGATCTCGGCCAGTTCGACGCGGTGGCCGCGGATCTTCACCTGCGAGTCCAGGCGCCCCAGATGGGTCAGCGTGCCGTCCGGCCCCCGGCGCACCAGGTCCCCGGTGCGGTACCAGTCCGACGGGATCGGTGCGCGACCGGTGACGGGGAGGAAGGCTCCGCCCTCGGCCGAGGCGAGGAAGCGGCCCGTGTTGTCCTCGGGGGCGAGGTAGCCGCCGAAGCGCTGCGGCCCCCGCACGCACAGTTCGCCTTCGTCGGTGTCGTGTCCGTCGGCGACGACCACGGACTCCAGATGGGGGTACACGTGTCCGATCGGGACGGTGCGGTTGGCGGTGGCGGGCCAGTCCTCGACCCGTTCGGGCAGCCGGTAGGCGGAGACGTAGACGGTCAGTTCGGTGGGACCGTAGACGTTCTCCACGGCCCCGCCCGGGGTCGCCGCGTGCCAGGCCGCGGCCTGCTCGACGGTGAGCTGCTCGCCGAGGAAGAGGCTCAGCCGTACGGACGGCATGCACCCGGGCACGAGTTCGCCGACGCCGAGGGCGGTGGTGACCGCCGACGGCACCGAGGTCCAGTGCGTCAGGGAGGCGGCGTTGGCCCAGCGCACCGGGTGCATCAGGTCCTGGGGGGCGGGTGCCACCAGCGTGGCACCCGAGCCCCAGGCGACGAAGAGGTCGAAGACGGAGACGTCGAAGGCGAAGTCGAAGTTCTGCGTCATCCGGTCGCCGGGTCCCGTCCCGTACCGGGCGATGTTGTGCGTGACGAAACTGAGCGCGTTGGCGTGGGTGACGGGCACGCCCTTGGGCCGGCCCGTGCTGCCCGACGTGAAGAGGATGTACGCGACCTGCTCCGCCCGGACCCGCTCCGCGCGGACCGCCGGGATCGCGGCCCCGTCCACGGGCGCCCCGACCTCGGGTATCCGCTCGGTCAGCACCCCCGGCACGTCGCGGAGAGCGGCGGCCGGACCGTGCACGTCGTCGGTGAGGACGAGGGACAGCCCCGCCGCGCCGGTGATCGCCCGGATGCGCTCGGCCGGGGCGGAGCTGCTGATGGGGACGACGGTGGCGCCCAGCTTCAGTACGGCCAGGTACGCCACGTACGTACGGGCCGACTTCGCGCCCAGCAGGCCGATCCGGGCCGGAACCGGGGCGGGCCCGGCCGCGAGGCCGGCGGCCAGGACGTCGGCCGCGCGGGTGAGTTCGGCGTAGGTCAGCGGGGGCTCGCCGGGTGTCTCCAGGGCCACGGCGTCCGGATGGCGGACTGCCGTGGCCTCGACGAGTTCGTGCAGCCGGGCCGGCGGGCCGGACGGCGTCGGGATGCCGGTCATACGGCTCCTTACGTGCGGGTTCGGAGGACGTCCGGGTTGACGAAGGACAGGGGGCGCTCGCCGCGCAGCACGCGCTCGGTGTTCTCGACTCCGGCGGGGACCAGGGAGCGGTACATCTCCACCGTGTGCCCCACCACGTGGTCGGTGAGGATCGTGTTCGGCGCACCGCGCAACGGGCTGTCCCCGGGCAGCGGTTCGGTCTCGAAGGTGTCGATGGCCGCGCCCGCGATGTCGCCCCGCCGCAGCGCGTCGGCCAGGGCGGTCTCGTCGACGATGCCCCCGCGCGAGGTGTTGATCAGTACGGCCTCGCGGCGCATGAGGCCCAGCTCGCGGGCGCCGATCAGGCCGCGGGTCGCCGGGTCGAGCGGGAGGTGCACGCTGACGATGTCCGCCTCGCCCAGGCAGCGCTCCAGGGAGACGAACTCCACCTCGGGCCATTCCTCGTGGCGCGGGGTTCGGGTGTGGCAGAGGATGGGGCCCACGCCCCAGCCCGCCAGGCGCAGGCACACCTCCCTGGCTATCCGGCCGAAGCCGACGAGCCCCAGGGTGGCGCCGCGCAGCGAGTGGCTGTCGAGCTCGGCGGGCCGGGGCCGGGGGCGCCCCTGCGCGAGCGCGTCGATCCGGTCCGGCAGACGCAGGCGCAGGGCCAAGGCGAGCATGATGGTGGCCTCGGCCATGCTGCCGTGGTTCTCCGGGGTCGCCCCGTTCGCGACGACGATGCCGCGCCGCGTGGCGTCGGGCACGTCGATGGAGTTCACCCCGCTGGAGGCGAAGACGACCCCCCGCACCTCCGGGTGCGCGTCCAGGAAGGCGGGAAGCACGGGGGTGCGGGAGGTCAGGACCAGGGCGTGCAGGGGCCCGGCCTCGACGTCGCCGGGCGCCGCCGCCCGGACCACCTGGTGGCCGCGGGCGGCGAGCTGCTCGGCGATCTCGTCGAGCAGCTCTCCGAGGACACGGTCCGTGCCGACGAAGACACGGTGGCCGGACGACGGATTCGTGGCGGTCATCCGTCTAGAAGCCGTTCAGGTACGGCAGGCCGGCCGCGGTCTCGCGCACCTTGTCGGAGCTCTTCAGCAGCTCCGTCAGGGTGTCCCAGGTGCCCTCCAGGAAGGCCTCGCGCAGCGACGCCTGCATCTCCACGGCGAACTCGCGACCCCCGATCCGCAGGACGCCCCGGTCGAGGTCGACCTCCGCCTCGGCGGTGGGGTCGGCGGCGGCGATGGCGCGGGCGGCCTCGCCGTCCTCGGCCGAGATGGACACGCACGGCAGGCCGATCGTGCCGCAGTTGCCGCGGAAGATCTCGCCGAAGCTCTCGCCGACGACGGCCCGGACCCCCCACCGGTGCAGGGCCTGGGCGGCGTGCTCGCGCGAGGAGCCGCAACCGAAGTTCTTGGCGACCAGCAGGATCCCGGCACCGGAGCGCTCGGGCGCGTCGAAGGGATGCGTCACGCCGCGGGCGTGGTCCTGTTTGCGGTCGTCCTCGAAGACGTGGTTGCCGAGCGCGTCGAACGTGAGGTGCTTGAGGAAGCGGGCCGGGATGATCCGGTCCGTGTCGATGTCGTTGCCGCCGAGAACCACCGTGGTGCCGGTGACCTGGGCGATACGGGGAGCGGTGGACGTGGTCACGAGGACTCCTTGGGGACTCAGGAAGCGGAGGAAGCGGTGGTGGTGACGGGCGCGGCGCCGAAGACGGTCGCCGGGTCGCAGACCGAGCCGTTGACGGCGGCGGCGGCCACGGCCAGCGGGGACATGATCATCGTCCGGCCGGTCGGCGAACCCTGACGGCCCTTGAAGTTGCGGTTCGACGACGACGCCGCCAGCTCGCGGCCGACCAGCTTGTCCGTGTTCATGGCCAGGCACATCGAGCAGCCGGCCAGGCGGAACTCGAAGCCCGCGTCTTCCAGCACCTTGTCGATGCCGAGTCGCACCAGTTCCTCGCGGACAGCGTTGGAACCGGGCACGGCCAGGGCCCGGACGCCGGGAGAGACCCGGGCGCCGGAGCGCTGCAGTGCCTCGGAGACCTCCTGGAAGTCGGAGATCCGGCCGTTGGTGCAGGAACCGATGAAGGCGACGTCGATGGGGTAGTCGCCGAGCTGGGTGCCGGGCTTCATGCCCATGTACTCGTACGCCTCGGAGTAGGAGTCGGCGACGTCCTGGGAGACGCCGTCCACCGAGGGCAGCACGCCGTCCACGGGAACGGACTGCCCCGGGTTGATGCCCCAGGTCACCATGGGACGGATGACACCGCCGTCCATGACGACCACGTCGTCGTACGAGGCGTCCGCGTCGGAGGCGATGGAGCGCCACCATGCGACGGCCCGGTCCCACGCCTCGCCGGTGGGCGCGGAGGGGCGTCCCTTGAGGTAGGCGAAGGTGGTCTCGTCGGGGTTGACGTAACCGCAGCGCGCGCCGCCCTCGACGGCCATGTTGCACACCGTCATGCGCTCGTCCATCGACATGTTGTCGATGACGGCGCCCGCGAACTCGTAGGCGTAGCCGACGCCGCCGACGACCCCGAGCTCGTGGATCACGTGGAGGATGACGTCCTTGGCGGTGACGCCGGGGGCCAGCTCGCCGTCGATCTGGACGCGGCGGACCTTCAGCCGGTTCATGGTCACGGTCTGGGTGGCCAGCACGTCCCGCACCTGGGAGGTGCCGATGCCCAGGGCGACCGCGCCGAACGCGCCGTGGGTGGACGTGTGCGAGTCGCCGCAGGCGATGGTCATGCCCGGCTGGGTGAGGCCCTGCTCGGGGCCGATGACGTGGACGATGCCGTACTGGTCACCGCTCGGCGCGAAGAAGCGCAGCCCGAAGTCGTCGGTGTTCGTCTCCAGCTGCGCCAGCATGTCCTCGCCCAGCTGGTCGAGGAACGGACGGGTGATCGTGTCGGTGGGGATGACGTGGTCGGCGGTGGCGACGTTGCGCTCGGGCATGGCGACGCTCAGGCCCCGCTCGCGCAGCATGGCGAACGCCTGCGGGCTGGTGGCCTCGTGCACGAGGTGGAGACCGATGAAGAGCTGAGCCCGGCCGTCCCCGTAGTCACGTACGGTGTGCAGGTCGAACACCTTGTTGTAGAGCGTTGAGCCCATGGCAGTTCCTACTTTCTCTTTCGCCTCTGCGGAAGGTCACTTGGAGGTCTTGACGGGGGCGGCGGAGCCCGCTGTCACGCCGCCGTCGACGGCCAGCGCCTGACCGGTGACGTAGCTCGACTCGGGGCCCGCCAACCACACGGCCGCGGCGGCCACCTCTTCGGGTAGGCCGACCCTGCCGAGCGGGGCGCGCCTGGCCCGGGCTTCCATCTGGGCCCGGTCCGCGTACAGTTCACGCAGCATCGGCGTGTCGGTGGACCCGGGGCACACCGCGTTCACCCGGATGCCGTACGGGGCCAGCTGGAGAGCCGCGGCCTTGGTGAGACCGACGACCCCGTGTTTGGTCGCGGCGTACATGGGGCTGCCCGAATGCCCCTGGAACGACGCCACGGAACCGGTCGTGACGATAGTGCCCCCACCTGTTTCGATCATCGCTTTGGACTGATGTTTGAGACACAGCCACATGCCCATGAGGTTGGTGGCGACGACCGCGGACGCGTCCGCGTGCAGGGCCTCTGAGATCAGCCCGGTCGGGCCAAACGTACCAGCGGTGTTCACGGCCGCATCCAGCCGTCCGAATTCCGAGACGGCCGTATCAACTGCGGAACCGACGCTCTCCTCGTCCGTGACGTCGCAGACCACCGCCACGCCGCGGCCGGCGTCGAGACCGGCCAGCTCCAGGGATTCCGCCAACGGCCGCGCCCGCCGTCCGGAGGCGACGACGAGGGCGCCGGCCCGGGCGAGCGCCGCCACCGTCGCCCGGCCGATGCCGCTGCCCGCGCCGGTGACCATGACGACGGCGTCCTTGAGACCGCCGCCGAGGGCGGCGGGTGTGATGGCGTTCATGAGATGTGGAGCCCTCCGTTGACGTCTATGAGCGCGCCGGTCGTGTACCCGGCGTCCTCCGCGCAGAGATGGACGACCGCGGCCGCCGCCTCGCCGACCGTGCCGTACCGCCCCATGGGCAGCCGGCTTCGCACCTCGTCCATGCGCTGCTGCGACATGGAGTTCCAGGCGTCGACGAGCCGCTCGGTGGCGATGGGGCCGTGGGCGACGGCGTTCACCGTCACGCCGTGCTCGGAGAGCTCCCAGGCGCACTGCTTGGTGTAGCCGAGGACGGCGGCCTTGGCCGCCACGTAGGCGGCGTTGCTGAAGATCGAGTACGTGCGTCCGGCGATCGAGGCGAGGTTGACGATCCTGCCCCAGCCGCGGTCCCGCATGGCGGGGGCGCACAGACGGGTCAGGGTGAAGCAGGGCAGCAGGTTGCCGGTGACCGCGCCGGCGAGGTCGTCCTCCCGCAGGTCCTCGAAGGGGATGCGGCGGGTGTCGCCACCGACGCCGTTGACGAGGATGTCGGGGAGCGCGTCCCGGCCGGCCGCCTCCGCCGCGTAGGCCGTGACCGCCTCGGTGTCGGTGACGTCCAGGTGGGCCGCCCGCACTCCGGGACGCTCGGCGCACAGGGCGTCCAGGGCGGCGCGGTCGCGGTCGACGACGACGACCTCGACGCCCTGCCCGGCGAGACGGCGCGTGACCTCCAGGCCGATGCCCGCCGCGCCGCCCGTGACCCAGGCGCGACGTGCCGCGGCGGGCTTCTTCGTATCCGTACTCACTGGTCTTCCTGACCTGCTTCCTGACGAGGCGGACGGCACGGGACGCACCGTTCCAACAGGGCCCAGGTGGGGCGCAGTCCGATGCCGGGGCCGGTGAGGGCCGGGGCCCGGGAGGCGGCACGGTCCACCTGGTAGCCGGGGGCGGTGAACGCCGGGCGCGCGGGGAACCATTCGTCCTGCCTGCCGGCCTCCACGGCGACCGGCTCGCGCAGCGCCGTGCCGATCAGCCGGCCCGCCGCCCACAACGGCCCCACCTCTCCGACCTGCACGCCCAGTTGGACACCGAGCCCGGCGGCGCGGGCGGCCCGGGCGAGCGTCAGCAGCCGCAGCGGGCCGCCGCACTTGGAGACGCGCAGGTTGAGCAGATCGGCAGCCCCGTGAGTGAGGCAGTCGGCCAGATCGGCGGCGCCGGAGAACGACTCGTCGAGCATCACCCTCAGCCCGGCGCCGCGCAGCCGTGCCATGTCCGCCCAGGAGCGCGGGGCGAGCGGCTCCTCCAGCCAGGCCGGACCGGCCGACCGCAGGCGCTCGGCGTGGGCGAGCACCTCCCCGGCGTCCCACGAGCCATTGGCGTCCACCGAGACCGTGGCGTCCGGCACCAGGTCCCGCACCCGCGCCACTTGACCGGCCACCGGGGCCACGTCGGGGCCCGCCTTGAGCTTGACGTGCGGGATCGCCGCGCGCACGGCGGCCGGCAGGGCTGCGAGGCGCTCGGCCGGATCACGTCCCAGATCCAGGACGGTGGCCACCGGCACGGGCGCGGCGCGGTCGGCGAGGAGGTCCCCGAACCCGGCCGTGTGCAGGGCCCGCAGCCCGGGCACCCCCGCCGACCGGCACACCAGGTCGAACAGCGCGGTCTCCACGGCCGCCGCGGCGGCCGGAGCGGGGCGGCCCGGCTCGCCCAGAAACGTGGGCAGGTCCAGAGCGAGCAGGCCCGCGAGCGCATCCGGCAGCGGAGCCCCGATCCAGTCCGCCACCGACGCGGGCACCCCCCGCTCCAGCGCGGCGCGCACCGAGTCCGGCGATTCGCCCGTGACGTACTCGCGCGGTGCCGCCTCCCCCCAGCCGGTCACGGCGCCCCACTCGGCGGCGACCAGTACGGACGCCGTCTCGGCGCGGTTCTTGCCCGCATGCCGGAAGCCCCGGGCCATCGGAATGCGCGCCTCGTACGCCGTGAGCGCCACCTTCGCCGTCCCGCTGCCCCGGCGCCCGCCGAGCGCCGCGGCGTCGGCGCTCACCGCTGCTCCCCGGACCGGACGACCGCGGCCAGCCAATCCCAGTACTGCTCCCGGACGTCGGTGAACTCCAGGTAGTGGGAGACGGCCGGGAAGCGCCGGGCCCGCGCCTGTGGGGCGAGCGCGGCAAGCGTGCCCGCCGCGGCGTCCAGGTTGATGATCGCGTCCCGCTCGGGGTACGCCACCCAGACCTCGCGCCCCTCCCAGGGGCCGGGCCCGGCCTGTACGTAGCTGTCCTCGGTCTCGACCATGGCGGCGCGGAAGGAGTCCGTGACGGAGCGCGTCATCAGGGCGTCGTTGGCCATGAAGCGCAGGTAGCCGGGGAGCGTGGTGTACTGCTCGTCCTCCAGCTGCACCGCGGACGAGGCCGGGCCGCGGTCGGCCCGGACGCGCGCGCGGGCCGCCTCGTCCAGTCGCGCGCGCTGCTGACCGAGCGCCGGGGCGCACAGCACGATCCGGCTCTCCGGCGGAATCCGCCCGGTGGCGACGAGGGCCGCGACCAGGCTGCCGCCGAAGCTCTGCCCGAGGACGGTGACCGGCCCGTCCGCTGCCCCGAGGACGCGTTCGAGGGCGGTCGCGTAGTCGTCGAGGACGGTGGCCGCGTCGGGTGCGTGGCCCCGCGGGCCGGTGCTGGCACCGCAGCCGCGCCGGTCCGCGGTGGTCAGCCGCACGCCGCGCCGCAGCAGCGCGGGCCCGGTCTCGAAGAACCAGCCCGCGTGGCTCTGCAGGCCGTGCACGTAGAAGAGGTCGGCCAGGCCCGGCCGGCCGTCGTCCCAGGTGTGCAGCGCGAGGGTTTCCCCGTTGGACGGCACCTTGTCGACCACCGGGTGCCGTCCGTCCGATGCGTCAGACATCGGCTGCCGCACGGGGCGGGGTGAGGCGGGGCAGGTCGCCGCTCTCCCAGCGGGCGATCAGCGAATCGGCCACGAGCTGCGAGAATTCCCGCCTGCCGGGGACCATCTGTCCGGTGCGCACGAACATGTCCCGCGCCTCGTCCCACTCACAGCGCCACTGCTCGGCGTCGGTGGTGGCACGGGCGGGGTCACTGGCGCTGCGGACCGTCACGGACGGGAACCACGGCCGGTCCGACGGTTCGCTGCTGCGGTAGAAGCGGAAGTCGAAGCTCCACCTCAGCCGGCCGGAGCGGTTCACGGTGGAACCGTGCGGCGTCCGCTTGTGCAGCAGCACCAGGTCTCCCTTGGAGACCGGCAGCGGCACGGCCTCGGCCTCGAGCTCGCTGATCGTGCCGGCGTCCATCGGCCACGGCAGCAGCTTCGTCTCCCGGTGACGGCCGGGCACGACCAGCAGGCAGCCGTGTTCCTCGGTGACGTCCATCGTGGGTATCCAGCACGTCACGAGCGTGGTGTCGTCGGACTCGGGTATCTGGGTCATCGCGTCCTGGTGCCACATCGTGGGCGCGTGCATCGTCTCGCCGCGCCGAGCCCCGAACCGGCCCTCCTGCGGGGCGGGCAGCTTGAGACGCACGTGCTGGTTCGGACTGGCGGAGATCTCCTCGCCGACGAGCCTGCCCACGACGTCGAGCACCTTCGGGTTGCGCAGCAGCCCGAGCACCCCGGGGCCGGTGTGCACCCGGCTGTCCGGCTGGAGAGAGGTGAACGGCATGTGCGGCAGCGTGATGTCCAGCTCGCTCAGCAGCGAGGGGTCGAAGCCGGGCAGCGCCGCGAGCGCCACCAGGTGTTCCTCGAAGGGCTTGCCGGCCAGTTCCTCGCCGCCGGTGAGCAGACCGTCGGCCCGCCACTGGGCGGCCCGGGCGTCCAGCAGGCGGGTGTACTCGTCACGGACCGCGGTGAAGTCCTCTTCGGCGAGCACCCCCGGCACGACCGCGTAGCCGTCGCGCTCGAAATCCTCGGCAAGGGTGTCCAGAGCAGACATGGGTGTCCTTCACAGATGGGGGAAATGGATACGAGGACGTTCAGGAAGCAGGGTCGGGGACCAGCTCGGCGAGCTGCCGGAGCAGGGTGTCGTCCGCGTGCAGCCAGCGGTGCTTGACCTGGGCGGCGGACGCCCCGCGGCCGACCTGGCGCTCGGCCAGCGCGCGGAAGGTGCCCGGCGTGACGGTGTGCCCGCTCAGCGGGGCCAGCCGCCGCGATGCGCGCTTGTCCGCGTACTCGACGTTCAGCCGGCGCAGTTCCGCCTCCACACGGTCGCGGAACCGGTGGCTCGCCGGGCCCGGCCCCTCCGGAGACTCCATGACCAGGCTGTAGCCCGGCGGGTGACCCCAGACCGGGACCACGCAGTAGACGTTGGGGACCGAGGCGCTCCCGGCCGCCGCGCGGATGGCCGCGTGGACGTCGGCCTCGGTCAGCTTCTCCCCGGTGAAGGAGCTGACCGAACCGCCGCGTCCCTCGAATTCGAGGCGCGGCAGCCGCCCCACGTGCCCCACCACGCGGTAGATGTCGCCGGAGTCGTACCGGTACAGGCCGTTGGCCTGGCTCATCACCAGCCGGTAGGTTCCCCGGCCGGCCAGTTCCTCGGGGCCGAGCGTGGCCACGTCGGGCGGGAGGGGCTCCCCCGCGTCGCTCGGATCGCAGGGTACGAACTCGAACACGCCCTGGTCGATCGCGAGCGGCCCCGCCGACGTGTGGGTGTCGACGGGCATCGTGACGATGCCCTCGGTGCCCGTCGTGGAGAACGGCACGATCGGCACCCCGGGCGCCAGACGCTCCAGCCACGCCCGGTAGTAGCGCGCCGAGGCCGAGTTCCAGCACACCTGGAGGGCGAGGCCGGGCCACAGGTCGACGAGGGTGACGTGGCCTTGGTAGGAACGGGCGGCCTCCAGCCGGGCCGCCGTCCGCGGGGCGGGGGCCAGGCGCGGATCCGGTTCGCCGAGCAGGGTGCCGTCGTGCAGGTCCTTGAGCAACGTCTCCAGCTGCTCGTTGAGCAGTTCGCCCAGGGCCGTGATGCGCGAAGGGTTGACGGTGACGATCATGCGGACGTCGGAGTCGGCCAGGAGCCGCAGCTTGGTGTAGAGGGGAAGCCCCCCGGTGTCATCGACGAACCAGGGCTCCCCGTACCAGGGCGGCGTCCAGTCGGCCGGGCCCACCGCGGACGGCCGCTTCGTGATGCTGTAGACCGGCATCAGGTCGTCCGGCGCCGGTGGCTGTATCACGGCCCGCTCCCACGACAGGTCCAGAACCTCGCCGGGCCGGTACCGCTTCAGGCCGAGGCGCTGGTAGTACAGCCCCCACTGCGCGTACAGGGCGGGGCCACGGTAGCGGTTGCGCCAGTGACGCGTGGTGGGGACGTACTTGGGCCTGCCCGTGGTCCCGGACGTGGACAGCAGCGCGTACGGACGGCTGCGGGTCAGCACCCTGTGCTCACCGGCACTGATCCGCTCCACGTATCCCCGGAAGGACTCGTAACCGCGCACCGGCACGGCCGACTTGAAATCGTCGAAGGTCCGGACGGAGCCGAGCGCGTGCTCGCGGGCGAAGGCGGTGCCCCGGACCTGCTCCAGCAGATCGGCGGCGACCCGGTCGGCCACCGGCCGAGGCTCCCGGCAGTAGTCGCGCTGCAGCTGATGCGCCGTCAGCGCTCGCTGGACGAACGCATCGGCAGTCACAACACCGCCCCGGACGCTTCGAGCTCCGCCCGCAGCCATTGACCGATCCGAGGGCCCTGGTCCAGCCGCACCCCGGGCAGGCCCCGCTCCTCGACGGAGTCGGCCGGGCTCTCGAGGGCGACGCAGCTCCCCAGGTAACCGAGCCACCGCTGCTGGACGTCCAGGGTCTCTCGCGCCACCCGGCCGAGCGGACTGCCGAAGCGCCGCTCCATCGCGGACTCCAGGTGGCCGCGCATCAGCACGAGCACGTCCCGCGCCGCCTCCAGCCGGCCGTTCAGGTCAGCGCCGGGCGGCAGGGCCGGGGCGGCGGCCGTCAGGGCCGCCACGTCCGCGTCGGGGGCGGCGCGCAGCAGGAGGGTGCCGAACTCCTCGTACCAGTCGGCCTCGGTCAGCGCGGTGCCGTTCACGCTCAGCAGGGCCGGCGCGGCTGCCCCGTCGGGCAGGGTCGCGATGAGGTGGCGCGCCCAGGAGGCGGCCGAGCAGTAGCCCAGGACGACGGCGGGTCCGTCGGCCGAGCGGCCCAGGGCGTCGTGGCCCCGGCGCAGGCACTCCTCTATCTCCGCGGCGTCCGGGCGCATGGGGACGGGGAGCTCCACGACGTCGGCCTCGGGCAGGATCTCGCGGACGAACGCGGCGAGAGCCGGTTCGGCGCGGGCGCCGGGATAGTCGACGGTGTGGACGGTCAGGACGGGGGCCGGCTCCCCGGCTGCGTCCTCGGCCACGGCCAGCAGCTCGGGCACGGCGTCGACGCGGCCGGCGACGATCGCGTCCGTCACCGCCCGCACCGCGCTCAGCAGCCGCTCGGCCTGGTGTCGTCCCACCAGCGCGAGGCTGTAGTCCAGTTCGAGCGCGAGGCCCGCGCCGCCGTCGTCCTCGAGATGGATGTTGCAGTGCCGCTTGATGCTGCCGGAGCCGAGCCCGAACGGACGCCAGCCGCCGTCACTCATGGCCGACGACTCGATGGGCGCCTCGGCCGCCTGGAAGAGGATGTTGGCGTACGGGGCGAGGGTGCGGGCCGTGTCGTAGGCACCCATCCCGTCGAGTACGACCTCCACGGGCAGCTGCGAGCGCTCCAGGCTCTCCACCACGTCCGCGTGGACCTCGCGCACGTAGTCGTCCGCGGACCGCGCGGGGGCGGTGAAGTCGCCGACGAAGAAGATCTGGTTGGTGAACAGGCCCGCGGTGGTCCGGTACTCGGCGCGATTGCGGTTGGCGACCCCACTCATCACCACGACGTGGTCCTCCCCGGACAGGACGCGGGCGGTGGCGAGCAGACCCGACAGCAGCAGGCTGTAGGTGGTGACGCCGAGGGCGCGCGCCTTCTCCCGGACGGCCGCCGCCTCGCCGGGTCCGTCCCAGACCAGCCGCAGCGTGCCCGCGCGCTGGCCGCTCGCACCGGTCGCCTCCCGGCGGGCGACGGTGAAGTCGGGCGAGACCCGCGCGAACTTCTTCTCCCAGTACGCGATGTCGTCCGCGTGGACACCGGACCGGGCCGCGCCGTCCAGCGCGGACGCGTACCGGCTGAACGGGGTGGCCGCGGCGAGAGCCCCCTCGCCCTTCGTGTAGAGGGTGAGGAAGTCGTCGGTGAGGAGGTCGATGGTCCACCCGTCGGCCGCGATGTGGTGGACCGCGAAATACACCAGGGCCGTCCCGTCCGCGAGTGGCACGCAACCGCCGCGCACCGGCGGCTCCTGCGCCAGCGGGAACGTACGGCCCATGGCCTCGCGGACCGGCAGGGCCGCCGCCTCGGCGTCCGCCGCCTCCGGGTGGCGCACGAACTCCGCGCGCTCCGGCCAGTCGGTCACCTCGTCCAGGAAGAGCCCGTCGGGGGTGCTCACGAACCGGTTGCGCAGGGACTCGTGCCGGGCGACGAGGGCCCGGAAGGCGTGTTCGGCACGGTCCGCGTCGAAGTCCCCGCCGCAGCGCAGCGCCTTCCCGATGTTGAGGAAGGCGGCCGAGCCGGCGCCCTGGGCGTGGCGCCAGTGACGCCGCTGCGTGGCCGTCGCGGGCACGGCGCCCTCCGGTGCCGCCGCCTCCTGGGCGGGCGCGGCGGGCAGCGCGGCCTGCTCGATCAGGGCGCTCAGCGGCGCCGCGCCCAGCAGCCGTGCCACCGGCACGATGACGCCCAGTTCCTCTTCGATCCGCATGACGGCGGCGTAGGCGTCCAGCGAACTGCCACCGTTCTGCACCCAGGACCGCTCGGTG
The DNA here is from genome assembly GCF_040679335.1 of Streptomyces sp. NPDC052299. Taxonomy (NCBI): domain Bacteria; kingdom Bacillati; phylum Actinomycetota; class Actinomycetes; order Kitasatosporales; family Streptomycetaceae; genus Streptomyces; species Streptomyces sp. NPDC052299. Next base: position 101,215 of record NZ_JBFAUP010000005.1, read on the forward strand.
CTGTAGGTCTCGGGAGCGCCGCCCTGCTTGCGGGACAGCGCCTCGAACAGGACCTCCCGCATGGCCTCTTGTGTGTTGTCGGCGTTCATACGCTCCTGCCAGTGGTAGAGCCGGTGGGGTGGTGGGGAGCCGCGGTGGCGGCCGGTGGCGGCAGTGCCGCGCCCAGCCGTGCGGCCATCTCCGCGGCCCAGTCCTCGTCACCGACGCCGTCGTCGGCGAATTGCACGGCGACCCGGGACAGGAAGGCGGCGGCAGTCCGGCGCAGTCCCTCCTCGTCGGCGCAGTCGAGGACGACGTTGCAGGCAATGGCGTCCGTGTCGGCGCGGGGCGCGCCGACACGGGCGATCTCGTCGATGCTCGCCACGCCCGGCACGCGCAGCCCGGCGGGCGAGACCCGGGAGCGGACCGGGCCGCCGGTGTCCGCGAACGGGACGAACATCCCGGCGACGTGGCGCCGGCCGCCGTTGTCGGGCAGCGGCTGCGGAGGCAGGCCCGCGGTGATCAGCAGCGCCTGGCGCACCAGGTCGAAGCCGGTACGGCGCTTGAGGACCCGGCTGAGGTGCCCGCCGACCCGGCAGTTGATCTCGATGATCTCCGGTCCGCCGGCGCCGAGTTTGACCTCGGTGTGCGTGATGCCGTCGTCCATGTCCAGCGCCCGGTGCGCGTCCAGGACCAGCCGTTCCACCTCGTTGCGCAGGCCGTCCGGCAGGCCGCACGGCAGGATGTCGCCGGTGGTCGCCATCTGTCCGGCACCCCGGTTCCGCGCACTGCGCGCGTGGACGGGGAACTTGCCGAAGACGGTGATGACCTCGTGAGTGCCGAGGGTGCTCTGCACCTCCACCGAGACGTAGTCGGCCCGCCAGGTCCCGGCCACCGGGTCGGCGGTGGGAATGAACTGCTCGGCGTAGAGCGTGCCGGGGCTCCAACGCCAGCCGGCGGCCACCTGATCGGCCTGGGCCGGGCCTTCGATCACGGTGACGTCCGTGCCGCCCGCGCCGCGCCGGGGCTTGAGCACGAACGGGAAGCCGAGGCCGGCCGCCACCCGTGCCACGTCGTCGGGTCCGTCCACGGGCAGCGTGGCCATGCCGGTCAGGCCCGCCGCGCCGAGCACGGAGCGCTGGTGGTACTTGTCCGCGGTGCGCGCCGCGCGGTGCCGCACCCCGAGGTGGGCGCCGCACGCCGCGGCCAGTTCGAGTTCGGCGTCGGCGAACGTGACCACACCGGTCACGTCCCGGCCGGGCAGGTCCAGATGTTCCTCGTCGATCTCCAGGGGCTCACCGAAGAGCCGGCCGATCAACGCGGGGAGCGCCGGCCACCGTTGTGCCGATCCAGCCCGCAGCAACGGTACGACATCGATGTCGTCGCCCGCGGCGACCAGAACGTCCCGAGCCGATGCCGCACCTCGGGGGGAGAAGAGCACCCCGATGCGCGGCCTCACCGGGAGGCGGCTTTCTCCGCCGCGTCGAGGAGCGCCGCCAACGTCCCGTCGACGAAAAGGACATCGACCGGAATCTCGGCGCCGAGATCCTTCTCGATCTGCTGGAGCAGTTCGATCGCGAGCAGGGAATGGCCCCCCAGTTCAAAGAACCGGTCCTCCGGAAGGGCCTCCTCCACGCCCAGTACCTCACACCAGTGGGTACGGACGATCGAGTCGACAGTGGGCACGCGGGTCATCGGAACTCCAGGCGGGAGATCTGCTCAACTCGATTGTTGATTCAGAACGGTTGGGGGTCAACAACCTAGAAACGGTGTCCGCAGTCCGCAACCGTGAGTCCGCATACCGAGATTCACGTGCGCGCGCTCCAGCCTTGGAGCCGCCCGTCAGCAGGATGAGAGCTCCGCCACACCCCGACCGACGCGGCCGGCGGAGGCGGGCTTCCGGGAAGCCGGCTGCTTCTACGGGCGATTCCGGTTCACCGCGCTCTTCTCTTTGAACTAGCTTTTGCCATAAGGAAGTTGAATAATGATCTCGCCATACGAGATGCCGGTTTCCGCAAGAAGAGACGGTTGGTAGTTTCACGCCATGGAAATAGTCATCGAGACAATCGATGAGATACCGGAACAACTGCACACTAATTCCTGGCAGTTCAACGCTCCGGCGCTCGCACCGAGCCGAATGGCCGCCGCCGCGGAGGATCCGCGCTGGCTCACCCGGTGGACGGTGGCCCGGTCCGGGGACCGCGTCCTCGGCATCCTGAACAGCCGGAGCCCCCGGGGCGAGCAGTTCCTCAACAGCGTCCTCGACCTGCGCGACCGTACCGACGTGCTCGGCGGCGCAGTACCGGACGACCCGCGGCGCTGGGCCTTCATCGGCAGCAGCGGCGAACTGGCCTCGGGAGCCCTGGTGGCGGCCTCCCTTCCGTCGGACGAGGCGGCCGAGGTGCGCACCGCCCTGGCCGCGGCGGCCTTCGCCCGCGCCGCCGAGGGCGGCACCTACCCGGCCGCCCTCTACGTACGCGACGGCGAGGTGGCCTCGTTCACCGCGGCCCTGGACGGCCGCGCGACCGTGCAACCCGTCGCCCAGGCCGCCGTGCTCCACCTCAACGGCGCCGATCTGGCGGAGCACATCGCCGCGTTGCCCGCCAAGGCACGCGCCAACTGCCGGCGCGACCTCCGCAGGTTCGAGGAGCTGGGCCACACCGCGGACTGCGTGCCGGCCGACGAGGTCATCGCCGAGGCCACCCCGCTGGTGTGTGCCATCAAGCGCAAGTACGGCGTGGTCGAACACCCCAAGCTGTGCGAGTTCCGGTTGCGGCAGTGGACCCGGACACTGGGCCCCGATTCATGCCGGGCGGCGGTCGTCCGCGACGCCGACGGCGTGCTGCTCGCCGCGTCGTTCTTCGCCCTCCACGGACCGCTCGTGGAAAGCTACGAGATCGGGCTCGTCGACGACTTGCCCGGACGCGAGTGGTACTACCTGCAGACCCTGATCCACGGCCCGGTCGCCTACGCGCTCCGGCAGGGCTGCCGCAGCGTCGACCTCGGCCTCGACTCCAGCGCCGTCAAGAAGTACCGGGGCGCGACCCTGGGCACGGCCTGGGCGATCAGCGCCGCCTGAGACCCCTCACCCCCCACCCACGACCCAGCGCGGACCGGCGCTGACGGAGACAGGACTGAGCACATGGAGATGCTGCGCCGCAAGGCCATGCTCGACGTCGCGGGGTTCCCGCCTTATCTGCTCTCCCGTGCCCTGAACATGTTCGGCGCCACGATGGCGCCCGTCGCACTGGCCTTCGCCGTGCTGCACACCAGCGACTCCGCGTCCTCCCTGGGTCTGGTACTCGCCGCCCAGACCGCGCCGCAGGTGATCCTCCTGCTGGTCGGCGGCGCGGCCGGTGACCGCACCTCGCGCAAGGCGCTCATGATCGCCACCAACCTGGTCATGGCGTGCACCCAGGCGTCCACGGCAGCCCTGCTGGTGACCGGACACGCCGATCTGTTCCTGCTGATCCCGCTGCAGGCCCTGTGGGGCACGGCCCGCGCCTTCTTCACCCCGGCCAACACGGGTGTCGTGCCCGACCTCGTGCCCGCGGACCGGATCCAGGACGCGACGGCCCTGGTCACCCTGAGCCGCAGTATCGCCTTCATCTGCGGCCCCGCCGTGGCCGGCGCCCTGATCGTGGTCTGGAACCCGGGCTACATCGTGCTCGGCGACGCCCTGTTCTTCGTCATCAGCGCGGCCCTCCTGACCCGCCTTCCGCTGAAGCGGTCGACCGCCCCGGCCAAGGAGAGCCTGCGCCAGGCCCTGGCCACGGGCTGGCGGGAGTTCACGGGCCGCAGCTGGGTCTGGTCGATGGTGAGCAGTTTCGGCTTCTACCAGGGAGTGGTCCGGCCCGCCATCTTCGTCGTGGGCCCGTTCCTCGCCGCCGGCAAGGAGGGGATGGGGGCGACGGCCTGGGGCCTGGTCATCGCCGCGCAGGGGGTGGGGGCCCTCCTGGGCAGCCTCGTCCTGTTCTGGTGGCGCCCGGCCAGGCCCCTCCTCGTCTCCAACCTCCTCGTCGGCCTGGACTCCCTCTTCCTGATCGGCCTCGCCCTCCCGCTCGGCTTCGAATCCGTCGCCGTCCTCGCCATGTTGGGCGCCGTGGGTGTGACCATGGGCGACGCGCTCTGGCTCAGCACCCTGCAGCGCGAGATCCCCACCGAGACCCTGTCCCGGGTCAGCTCCTACGAGTGGGTCGGCTCCCTCGCCCTCAACCCCCTGGGCATGGCGGCCACCGGTGTGCTGGTGACCGTCGTGGACCCCACGGCCATCCTGGTCTTCGCCGCCCTGTCCAACCTGGTGGTCCGCGGCCTGGTCACGCTCGCGCCCGGCGTACGCGGGATCGGCAACGGCACCCGCAAGGAGAAGCCCCAGGACGACACCGGATCAACCCAGCTCGCCGCGGTCGACTGACCCGGCCCTCCCCGGTCGTGGTGCGGGCCCCTGAAGCGAAGAAAAGGGCCTCCGACGCAGGTCGGAGGCCCTGTCCAAGGCAAAGCCGCAGGTGGCGGCAGACGAGTCGGGCTGTACGCCGGGTTCTGTCGCCCGGTCGCCTCGCGGCGGCCGGGGAGACGGCCATCCATCTAGGACCGGCATTGCTGCCGGCCTCGTGCGGTCTACCCGCGAACTCGGGCGGGCAGCCCTCGGACGTTCGCGCAGGGCCGTCTCGCGACGGCCCCTCTTGACCTTGCTCCGGGTGGGGTTTACCTAGCCGCCTGGGTCGCCCCAGGCGCTGGTGGTCTCTTACACCACCGTTTCACCCTTACCCGGGACCGAGGTCCCGGGCGGTCTGTTTTCTGTGGCACTGTCCCGCGGGTCACCCCGGGTGGCCGTTAGCCATCACCCTGCCCTGTGGAGCCCGGACGTTCCTCGGGAGGATCGAGATCCCCACGCGGCCGTCCGCCCGGCTCGTCTGCCGTGGGGCCCATGCTACCTGGCCGGGAAGGGGCTCAGAGGAAGTCCTCCGTCTTCAACTCCAGGCCGAAGGGCGACGGCAGGCTGATCGGTTTCCCGAAGGGCACGGTGCAGTGCTGGCGGTAGTCGTCGCCCTCCGGGACGCTGAACAGCGTCACCGAGGACTCCTCCCGGTCCACCAGCAGGTACAGCGGGATCGGACCCCTCGCGTAGCAGTGCCGCTTGGCCTCGCGGTCGGCGGCCGGCTTGGACGACGTGACCTCCACGACGAGCGCCACCCCCTCACATGGCATCCACGGGTCAGCGCCCCGGTAGAGCCGGAGTGCCGTCGGGGCGAACGTGCCATCGGGGATGGCGTGGTTCTTCGGACAGGCTCCGCCACTTCTCAGCTTCAGACCCTTGTTTCCGGAGAAGTCCATGTCGGTCGTCGCGTGCCTGACGACCTGCTTCAAGATCACACTGATGTAGTCCTCATGATCCCCGTCCGGCGGCGGTGTCACGACGATCTCCCCCTCGATCAGCTCCGCCCGGAAGCCCTCCGGCGTTTCCAGCGCCAGGAAGCCTTCAAGCAGGACGTCCGCCTGCGAGAGCGGTTCGTCCGGCATGGCAGACATGTCACGCCCCTTCCTCGGTCGCTCGCCAGAGTGGATCATCGCGGAACCAGCCGTCCGTGAAATGAGAGTCGTTCCCCCGATCGTGGCACAGGACGACGTCATGACGTCAAAGGCGGCTCGTCGCCAGCGCGGTGATGCCCGCCGTCCAGGCCGTGGCGACGGCCTCCTGGGTGGGGAAGCGGCCGTTCAGTTCCATCATGACCATGCCGTGGGCGAAGGCCCAGGCCGCACGGGCCAGGTGCTCGTCGGGGGCCAGGGCGCGGAAGAGGGGGGCGGCCGCGCGGGCCTCCAGACCCCGGGGGTGGGGGCGGGACGTGGTGAGGCGGTAGAGGTGGGGGTGGGCCAGGGCGTGGGCGCGGTAGGCCGTGGCCAGGGCCGGGAAGGAGCCCGGAGCGGCCGTCTCCGCCGCCTCCAGGGCCTCGGCGGTCTCCGTCAGCATCGCGTCGGCCAGCGCGTCCACCACCGACGACTTGTCCGGGAAGTGCTTGTAGAGGGACGGGGCCGTGATGCCGAGCAGGCCCGCGAGCCGCCGCATGGTCAGCGCCTCCGGGCCCTCCTGCTCCAGGAGCATGCGGGCGGCGGCCAGGATCTGGTGCTGGCGGGCGCGGTCGGTCACGCCGGTCCTTCCGTCGTACGGGCGCGGGGCGCGGGGGCCGAACTCGCGATCGTACGAGACGCCGTCAGGCCGGAACGAACAGGGCCTTCGCCGTGCCCGGAGCCGCCTGGGCGAGGCGGACCCGCAGGCGTTCGCCAAGAGGGAGGGGCGCGGTGCCCTCGACGCGGGCGACGACGGCGGGGGCGTCGACGTGGACGGTGCCGGTGGCCGGTTCGTTCTCCCTCACGTCCACCACGTAGCCGTCGAAGACCTCGCCCACCCGGTCCTTGAGCAGCGCCGCCTCGACCAGGTCCACGGACTCCCGCTCCACCGTGTTGGCGCGCCGGGTGCCCTCCGCCATCTCCTCGGGCAGCGCGGGCAGGGCGGCCAGGACCCATTCCGGCGGGTCCCGGTCCTCGCAGGCCGCGACGCACAACTCGGAGGCGTAACGGTCCACGAGGCGGCGCAGCGGCGCCGTGCAGTGCGTGTACAGGTCCGCGACCGCCGCGTGCACCGCGGGCACCGGCAGGTCGCCGCCGTCGAAGACGGAGTAGCCCGCGCCGCGCAGCAGCGTCGTGCACTCCTGGAGGAACGCCGCGTGGTCCGTGCGGCCCGGGTCGAGGGAGCGGACGAGCCGGGCGTACGGGACGTGGTGCGGCCAGTCGATGCGCAGGGCCTCGGCGCTGCGCCGCAGCCGGGCCACCGCGCCGTCGGGCGCGACCGGCAGGGTGCGCAGGATGCCGGTGCCGCTCTCCGCCATGAGGTGGGCCGCGGCCATGCCGGTGAGCAGGGAGATCTGGGCGTTCCAGCCGTCGGCGGGGAGCGGGGCGCGGTAGGCAAGGCCGTAGCGGCCGTCGTGCTCGGTGATCTCCTGCTCGGGCACGCCCAGCGAGATGCCGCCCCGGGCCACCTCCCGCTCCTCGCGGAGCGTGCCGATGTCCCGGAGCAGGGCGAGCGGTTCCTCGGCGGTGCCCGCGTCGATCTGCCGCTGCACGCCCGCGTAGTCCAGCTGGGCGCGGCTGCGGACGAGGGCCCTGCGGACCCGGGTCGCGACCGCCGTGCCCTCCAGGTCGATCTCCCACAGGACCGCGGGGCGGACCCGGCCGGGCAGCAGGCTGGCGGCGTCCTCGGACAGGACCTCCGGGTGGAGCGGCACCCGGCCGTCGGGGAAGTAGAGCGTCGTCACCCGGTGGTGCGCCTCGGCGTCGAGCGCCCCGCCGGGCCGGACGAAGGCGGCCACGTCCGCGATGGCGTAGTGCACGCGGTAGCCGTGGGCGCGGCGTTCCAGGTGCATCGCCTGGTCGAGGTCCGTGGACGTGGGCGGGTCGATGGTGAGGAAGGGGAGGTCCGTCGCGTCCGCGTGCCCGGCGAGCTCCGGGCTCCGCGCGGCGTCCGCCGCCTCGGCGAGCACGCCGGGCGGGAAGTCGTCGGGGAGCGACAGCTCGGTGCGCAGGCCGCGCAGGGCCGCCCGCAGCGGGGTCTCGGCTGCTCCGGTCATGTGCAGATGGCGGCGGGGCATGGTCCCGAGCGTAGGTCGGGGCGCGGAGCACGGCATTCCGAGCGGGGGTCCTTGTGCCCGTACGGACCGCCCGGCCGCCCCCGTACGCTGACCTGGGGCGTCCGTGCGGTCCGCACACCGCCGCGCCTCTTCCCCGTACGTACGAAGGAGAACCGCCGTGCTCGTGCTGTTGCCGCCCTCCGAAGGAAAGGCCGCCTCGGGGCGCGGGGCACCCCTGAAGCCCGAGTCCCTGTCGCTGCCCGGTCTGGCCGGGGCACGGGCCGAGGTGCTGGACGCGCTCGTGGAGCTGTGCGTGGCCGACGAGGAGAAGGCGCAGGAGGTGCTGGGGCTCAGCGAGGGGCTGCGGGGCGAGATCGCGAAGAACGCGGAGCTGCGGACGGCGGGAACGCGTCCGGCCGGGGAGCTGTACACGGGTGTCCTGTACGACGCGCTGGGCCTGGACTCGCTCGGCACGGCCGCCCGCCGCCTCGCCGGGAAGTCGCTGCTGGTGTTCTCCGGGCTGTGGGGCGCGGTGCGGGTGGGCGACCGGATTCCGCCGTACCGGTGCTCGATGGGCGTGAAGCTGCCCGGGCCCGGCGCCCTCGGGGCGTTCTGGCGTGCGCCGATGGCTGAGGTGATGCCGGAGGCGGCGGGCGACGGGCTCGTGCTGGACCTGCGCTCGTCCGCGTACGCGGCGGCGTGGAAGCCGAAGGGGGCGGTCGCGGAGCGCACGGCGAGCGTGCGGGTGCTGCACGCGCAGACCGTGGACGGGGTGGAGAAGCGGTCCGTGGTCAGCCACTTCAACAAGGCCACCAAGGGCCGCATGGTGCGCGACCTGCTGCTCGCGGGCGCCCGCCCGGCCGGTCCCGCCGAGCTGGTCACCGCGCTGCGGGACCTCGGATACACCGTCGAGGGCGAGGCACCCGCCCGGGCGGGGCGCCCGTGGCAGCTCGACGTGGTCGTGACCGAGATCCACTGACGCCCGTTGCATCCTGCGCAACGCTCGTTGCGTTCCGCGCCGCACACCGGGCAGGATGGGCGCATGACCTCCTCCTCCGTGCTGGACCTCGCCCCCGTCGTGCCCGTCGTCGTGCTGGAGGACGCGGGCGACGCGGTGCCGCTCGCCCGGGCCCTGGTCGCGGGCGGGCTGCCGGCGATCGAGGTGACGCTGCGCACCGCCGCCGCCCTGGACGCGATCCGGGCCGTCGCGGCGGAGGTCCCGGACGCGGTCGTCGGGGCGGGCACGGTGATCTCGGCGCGCAATGTCGCGGACACCGTGGCGGCGGGGGCCCGCTTCCTGGTCAGCCCGGGGTGGACGGACGCGCTGCTGGACGCGATGAAGGGGTCCGGGCTGCCGTTCCTGCCGGGCGTCTCGACCACCTCCGAGGTGGTCTCGCTGCTGGAGCGCGGAGTCTCCGAGATGAAGTTCTTCCCGGCCGAGGCGGCGGGCGGCACCGCCTATCTCAAGGCGCTCTCCGCCCCGCTCCCCCAGGCCCGGTTCTGCCCGACGGGCGGCATCTCGGCCGCCTCGGCGCCCTCGTACCTGGCACTGCCCAACGTCGGCTGCGTGGGCGGCAGCTGGATGGTTCCGGGGGACGCGGTCGCGGCCCGGGACTGGGCGCGCGTGGAGCGGCTGGCCGCCGAGGCGGCGGCGCTGCGGGGATGAGCGGGGCGGCGGGGAAACCCGTCGCGGATCGCCATGCATGCTCCCCGGTATTCGGGGCACGACCCTTGTAGGGGACGTAGCCCGCATGCCGGGTGACCCGGGTTCCGGCCGGTAATCCCCCGACCCGCCGGAACCGCCTCGGCCCCACCGGCCTTCCCCCCGCCGGTGGGGCCGAGCGCTGTCCGGGTCAGCGCAGGTGGGACGTGTCGTTCAGCAGGCGTACGGAGGCGTTGCCGTCGGCGTAGTACGCGACGGCCGAGACCGATGCCGCCGACAGCTCCATCCGGAACAGCGCCTCCGGGGGCGCTCCCAGGGCGAGCCGCACCAGCGTCTTGATCGGGGTCACGTGCGTGACGACGAGGACCGTGCGGCCCGCGCAACGCGCGACGAGGCCGTCCCGGGCCACCGCCACGCGGCGGGCGACCTCCGCGAAGCTCTCGCCGCCGCCGGTGGGGGCCGCGTCCGGGGAGGCGAGCCAGGCGTCCAGGTCGTCCCCGTACCGCTCCCTGACCTCGCCGAACGTGAGCCCTTCCCAGGCCCCGAAGTCCGTCTCGCGCAGCCCGTCCTCGACGCGGACCTCCAGGCCGAGCCGGGCCGCGACCACCCCGGCCGTCTCGCGGCAGCGGCGCAGCGGTGAGCTGACGATCTCCTGCACGGTGCCGCGCGCCGCGAACGCCGTGGCCGCGCGCTCGGCCTGCTCCAGGCCCGCCGGGGAGAGCGCGGGGTCGGTGCCGCCGCTTCCGGAGAACCTCTTCTGCGGGGTGAGGGCCGTCTCGCCGTGCCGTAGCAGGACGAGGGTGGCGGGCGCGCCCAGGTCGGGCGCCGGGCCCCAGCCCACCTGGGGGGTGGCGGTGTCGGAGGCCACCGGGGGGCGGGGGGTGTCCAGGGCAGCCGTGGACGCCGAGGGTTCCCACCGGTCGCCGCGCCGGCCCGCGTCCATCGCCTCGTTGGCCAGCCGGTCGGCGTGCTTGTTCCGCTCGCGCGGAATCCACTCGTACGTGACGTCCGCGCCGGGCAGGACCGCCGCCGCCTCCGCCGCGAGCGGCTTCATGTCCGGGTGCTTGACCTTCCAGCGGCCGGACATCTGCTCCACGACGAGCTTGGAGTCCATCCGGACGCGCACCTGGGCCCCGGTGCCCACCGGGCCGTCCGCGAGCAGGGCGCCCACCGCGCGGAGGCCGGCGACGAGGCCCTTGTACTCGGCGACGTTGTTGGTCGCGACGCCGATGTACTCGGCGGTCTCGGCCAGCGTCTCGCCGGTGTCCGGGTCGATGACGACCGCGCCGTAGCCGGCGGGGCCCGGGTTGCCCCGGGAACCGCCGTCGGCCTCGATCACGAACCGGCGCGGCAGGCTCACTACAGGCCCGAGTCGGCGGTGCGGACCAGGATGCGGCGGCAGTTCTCGCAGCGCAGCACCGTGTCGGGGGACGCGGCCTTCACGTCGTTGATCTCGGTGATGTTGAGCTCCAGGCGGCAGCCCTCGCAGCGGCGCTGGTAGAGGCGGGCGGCGCCCACCCCGCCCTGCTGGGCGCGGAGCTTGTCGTACAGCTTCAGCAGGTCGGCGGGGACCGAGCCGGCGACGACCTCGCGCTCCTTGGTGACCGAGGCGGCCTCCGTGTCGAGCTCCTGGGTCGCGGCGTCGCGGCGGGCGGTGGCGTCGTCCACCTTGGCCTGCACGGCGGCGACCCGGTCGGTCAGCTCGGCGACGCGCTCCTGCGCGGACTCGCGGCGCTCCATGACCTCCAGGACGACGTCCTCCAGGTCGCCCTGGCGCTTGGCGAGCGAGGTGATCTCGCGCTGGAGGCTCTCCAGGTCCTTCGGCGAGGTGACCGCGCCGGAGTCCAGGCGCTGCTGGTCGCGGGCGGCGCGCTGGCGGACCTGGTCGACGTCCTGCTCGGCCTTGGTCTGCTCGCGGGCGGTGTCGCTCTCCTCGGTGGTGGAGGCGACGAGCAGGTCGCGGAGCTGGGCGAGGTCGGCCGTCAGCGACTCGATCTCGGCGTGCTCGGGCAGGGACTTGCGGCGGTGCGCGAGCTGGGAGAGGCGCTGGTCGAGCGCCTGGACGTCGAGAAGTCGGATCTGGTCGGCGGGCGCGGCGTTCAGTTGGGGGCTCCAGAAGAGTGGTGGGCGGTCCAGGGGTCGGTGACCTGCTTCGAGACGTGGACCCTCAGGTCCCATCCGAGGCGGTCGGAAATCGCTTCGAGCTGTGCCGCGGCCTGCTCGCACCACGGCCACTCGGTGGCCCAGTGCGCGGCGTCGACCAGGCCGAGCGGCGAGTGCTGGGTGGCCTCGGAGGCCGGGTGGTGGCGCAGGTCCGCGGTGAGGAAGGCGTCCGCACCGGCGGCGCGCACCGCGTCGAAGAGGCTGTCGCCGGAGCCGCCGCTCACGGCGACGGTGCGCACGAGCGCGTCCGGGTCCCCGGCGAGACGGATGCCCTGCGCGGTGGCGGGCAGCCGGGCGGCGGCGCGGGCGGCGAACGCGCCCAGGGTCTCGGGGTGGTCGAGCACGCAGATCCGGCCGAGCCCCCGGCGGCCCGCCGGGTCCGTCGGGTCCGGGACGAGGGGGCGCTCGACGCGCAGGTCGAGGGCGGCGGCCAGGGCGTCGGAGACGCCGGGGTCGGCGGTGTCCGCGTTGGTGTGCGCCACGTGCAGCGCGATGCCCTCGCGGATCAGCGTGTGCACGACGCGACCCTTGAAGGTGTCCGCCGCGACCGTCGTCGTACCGCGCAGGTAGAGCGGGTGGTGGGTCACGATCAGATGCGCGCCCAGCTCCTTCGCCTCGTCGGCGATCTCCTGGACGGGGTCCACGGCGAAGAGCACCCGGTGGACCTCGGCGTCCGGATCGCCGCAGACGGTGCCGACCGCGTCCCATCCTTCGGCCCGCTCGGGCGGCCAGAGGGCGTCGAGCTCGGAGATGACTTCAGACAGACGGGGCACGGAGGAAAGGCTACCTGGCCGCCGCGCCCCGGGAAGCCCCGGGAACGGGCCGTCCGCGGCTCGGCCCCGTACAGCACACACGCTCTCCGTCGTACAGCGAAATCCGACCATCACCACCCTTATGTGTGAAGTGAGGGAGGTCGTGTTGTTCGGCTGGAAGTGCGAAAACTAGCTTCGGTTGCCGGAGGTGATGAGTCGATGACTGCCTGTGCCATCGAGGAGGGGGCCACGACGGATGACGGCGGTCCGGCGGAGCCGGAGCCGGACCCCGGTCCCGACGGGCCCGCGGCGGCCGTCGCGGAGGCCGCCCCGGCGGAGGCCGCCCCGGCGCCCGGGGCCCCCGCAGCGGCCGCCGCGCTCGAGGCGGACACCCCGGACGCCCCCGCCGAAACGGTTCTGCCCGCCTTCATGCTCACCGCCGACGGCGCGTACGGCGCGCGGCTCACCGCCGCCCCGGTGCCCGGCGCCGACACCGCCTGGTACGCCGAGCGCTGGACCCTCGACGGGCCCGAACCGTACGCCGTGCCGCTGCCGACCGACCAGCCGGAGGAGGCCGAGGCGCAGGTGGTGCCGCTCGCCGACGGCCGGGTGCTGATCCGGCGCCGGGTCGCCGAGCGGCACACCTTCTCCCTGCTCTACCCGACCGGCCCGGGCACCGGCGAACTGCTGCTCGGGGCCGTCGAGCGGGACGCGCTCGTCCTGCTGCCGCCGTCGCCGGACGGGGTGAGCGCCTACGCCCTGGCGGTCGGCGCCTACTCCACGGAGCTGTGGCGGGTGGCGGGCGGGACGGCCGGGCCCGAGCACCTCGCGGACCTGCCGGGGCGCTGCTCCGGCGGCGTCTGGCTGGACCGGGCGGGCCGGATGCTGGCCCTGGACCGGGAACCGGCGGGCGGCGGGCCGGTGAAGACGGTCGCGGTGGACCTGGGGCGGGGCGCCGAGATGACACCGCTGCTCCAGATCGCGCCGGACAGCGACGACCGGCTGCTGCTCGCGGACCCGGACAGCGGGCTGCTGCTGATCCGCTCGGACGCGCCCGGCGACGACCGGCTCGGCTGGGGCGTGCTCGGCAGCTGCCTGCCCGTGCGGTTCCCGGAGTGCCTGCGGCTGCCGGACCGCTCGGTGGTGCCGTTCGCCGTGCAGCCGGGGCAGATGCTGATGCCGGAGAGCTGCGCGGTGGCCCTCAGGATCGACGGGGCGGCGGGCAGCTGGATCGGCCTGTGGCGCCCGTCGGGCCGCCGACTGCACCAGCTCGCGGCGCCCGGGGGCTGGCTGGCGGGCAGCGGGGTCTGGTCGCGCGACGGGGTGCTCAAACTCCCCTACGCGGACGGGGACACGGCGTGCGCGGTGGCCCTGCTGGAGATGCCGGAGGAGGCGGAGTGCGCGGGCGACGTAAGTGGTAAGCAACCTTCCGCGCCAGCGGTGAATCCTCCAGTGTGTACACCGGTTCCTCTGGGGCAGGCGCCTCTCGTGGGGCGTACGGTCCCTGACTAAGCTGGAGCCGGTCTCACGCACCGTGCGTCTCGGTCACCGACCGTGGCCCTTCCCGGACGGGCGGCGGCGTGACGTTCCGGTTGGCACACACGCAAGCGACCACAACGGGGTGACTTCCCACATGTCTGAAGCCCGCACCGACACGACCCAGACGTTCCCGCCGTCGGCGGACGCGCAGCGGGGCGACGCCGGCGGCTCCGGAAAGCACCGAGGGGGTGTGGCGACGGACGACACGGCGGCAACGCCGGCCGGCCGTCATCGCCGCCCCGCCGAGGAGAGCGGCGCGGCGGCGGCCTGACCGCCGCATCGAGGAGGGGAAAGCGGTGCCCCGCCGCCCGGGACGGTCTCCCGGGCGGCGGGGCACCGCTCTGTCCGCCCAGGAAGCGACCCTTCGCGGAGGCGGACCCTCCGCGTCCGCGATGACAAATGTCATGGCGGACCGAGTACATACACATCTGCCGCCGCACGCTCACGCTGCGTAACGTCGTAGGCATGACGCAGACAAGGGACGACGAGGCCGCGGTGGTCTTCACCGGGGCGGTGAAGACGTTCGGACGGGCCGGACGGAGCGTGCGGGCCGTCGACGGGGTGGACGTGCGGATCGGGCGCGGCGAGACCGTGGCCCTGCTGGGACGCAACGGGGCGGGGAAGTCCACCGCGATCTCGCTGCTGCTCGGGCTGAACGAGCCGGACGAGGGGTCCGTGCGGGTCCTGGGCCGCTCCCCCGGGCAGGCGGTGCGGGCGGGTCTGGTCGGCGCCATGCTCCAGGAGGGGCGGCCGATCCCCCGGGTGACCGTGCGTGAGCTGGTCGCCTTCGTCGCCTCGACCTACCCGCGCCCGTTGCCGGCCGCCGAGGCACTGGCCCTGGCGGGCGTCACGGAGTACGCGGACCGGCGCATCGACAAGCTCTCGGGCGGCCAGACCCAGCGGGTGCGGTTCGCCGTGGCGCTGGCGGGCAATCCCGAGCTGATCGTGCTGGACGAGCCGACCGCGGCGCTGGACGTGGAGGGGCGGCGCGCGTTCTGGGAGTCCATGCGGGCCTACGCCCGGCGCGGGAACACCGTGCTCTTCTCCACGCACTATCTGGAGGAGGCCGACGGGAACGCGGACCGGATCGTCGTCATCGACCGGGGCCGGATCGTCGCGGACGGCAGCGGTGAGGCGATCAAGGAAGCGGCCGGGCACAGCCAGGTCTCCTTCGACCTCGCGGGCCGCTCCACCGAGGGCCTGGACCGGCTGCCCGGTGTCGTCGGCGTCGAGGTGACCGGCGACCGAGCCCTGCTGCGCACCGACGACTCGGACGCGACGGTCGTGGAGCTGGCCCGGCTCGGCATGGTCCGCGGCCTCCAGGTCTCCCGGGCCACGCTGGAGACCGCCTTCCTGGCGCTCACCGCGCCCGGCGAGACCGCCCCGCCCGGGGACACCATCCGCACGAGGACCGCGCCCAGGACCGAGAAGGAGGCCGTCTGATGTTCCGTTACGCCCTGCTCGAAATGCGCCGGACCCTGCGCGACGCCGGATTCCTGATCTTCGGCACGGGCATGCCGGTGATGATGTATCTGATCTTCACCAACATCGGTGACGACAGCGCCGACGGCTGGAAGACCGCCTCCATGGTCGGCATGGCCGCGTACGGCGCGCTCGGCTCCGCGATGTCGATCGGTACGGGCGTCGCCTCCGACAAGTCCCTCGGCTGGCTCCAGCAGTTGAGGGTCACCCCGCTCTCCCCGTCGCACGCGGTGGTGGGCCGGGCGGTCAGCGGATCGGTGACCGTGCTGCCGGTGATCCTCACCGTGCTGCTGGCGGGCGGTCTGCTCAACGGGGTGCGGATGGCGGCCTGGCAGTGGGCGGTGCTGGTGGTGCTGCTGTGGATCGGCGCGCTGCCCTTCACCCTGCTCGGCCTGGGCAACGGCTACCGGCTGACCCCGCAGGGCACCGGCGTCGTCAACGTCGCCTGCCTGATGGGCTTCGGTGTCGTCGGGGGGCTGTGGTTCCCGCTGGACCTGCTGCCCGGGTGGCTGCGCTCGGTCGGCCGGTTCACCCCGGCGAACCGGTTCGCGGACCTGGGCTGGGCGACGACCGACGGGCATGCGCCGGGCGCCATGACCGTGGGCGTGCTCGCCGCGTGGCTGCTGCTGTTCGGCGCGTACGCGGTGATCTCGTACCGTCGGTCCGCCAGGACCGTGTGACGGGAGCGAACATGCCGGGGACCGGACGACCATCGTTCAGGGAGCGCCGCCGGATGCGGAAGGAGGGCCGCAGGCCGGGACCGCCCTCGCCGTACGCCCTGCTGCCGTGGCTGCTGATGGGGCTGGGCGCCTTCTCCAACCTCTTCCAGGGCGAGACCCCCACCCCGTGGATCGCCGGCGCCGGCCTGCTGGCCTTCAACTCGCTCTACGTCTCCGTGGTGTTCCGGGGCTTCAGCAAGGAGAAGCGCGAGAGCCCGGTGACGTACGTCCTGCTGGGCGCGCTGGCCGCGGTCACCTTCGCCCTGGCCATCGGTTACGGGGGCAGCTGGCTGCTGTTCTTCCCGCTGCTCTCGCTGGCCGCCGGCACGGTCCTGCGCCACCGGCTGCTGGCGGTCGGGCTGCTCGGGCTCGCGGTCGCGGCGTGCGCGGTCGCGGTGTGGCGCGACGACAGCGCCTCGCCGCCGTGGACGCTGGGGTACGGCACGTTCATCTCCGGGGCCGTGACGTCGGCGATCCTGCGGCTGGCGGAGACCGTGACGGAGCTGCGCGCCACCCGGCAGGAGCTGGCCCGGGCCGCCGTCGAGCGGGAGCGGCTGCGCTTCTCGCGCGACCTGCACGACCTGCTGGGCCACACGCTCTCGGTCATCGTGGTGAAGTCGGAGGCCGCGCGCCGGCTCGCCCCGCGCGACATGGACGCGGCGCTGTCCCAGGTCGCCGACATCGAGTCCGTCGGGCGCCAGGCGCTCACCGAGATCCGCGAGGCCGTCACCGGTTACCGCGAGGGCAGCCTCGCGACCGAGCTGGACCGGGCCAGGTCCGCGCTGACCGCCGCCGCGATCGAACCGGTCGTCCGGCGCTCCGGGCCGCCGCTCGCCCCGCAGACCGAGGCGCTGCTGGGCTGGGTGGTGCGGGAGGCCGTCACCAACGTGGTGCGGCACTCGACGGCGACGCGCTGCGTGTTCGAGGTCGGCGGGACCGGCGAGAAGGTCCGGCTCACGGTGACCGACGACGGCCGGGGCAGGCCGGAGGGCCCCGCGCCCGCCCCGGGCATCGGCGGCACCGGTCTGAAGGGGCTCACCGAACGGCTCGCGGCGGCGGGCGGCTCGCTGGTGGCGGGCCCCGGCCCGGACGGCGGCTTCGTGGTGACCGCCGAGCTTCCGGTGGAGGCGGGCGGCGCGGAGGACGGCGGCGCCGACGCGACGCCCGGAGCCGGGGACGATCCGGCCTGCTCGCCTACCCTGGGCCGGTGAACGAGATGCCTCAGGAGCACCCTCCGGCCAAGTCCGTCCGCGTCCTGCTCGCCGAGGACCAGGGGATGATGCGCGGCGCGCTCGCCCTGCTGCTCGGGCTCGAACCGGACATCGAGGTGGTGGCCCAGGTCGGCGCGGGCGACGAGATCGTGGCGGCGGCGCTGGCCTCCCGGCCGGACGTGGCGCTGCTGGACATCGAGCTGCCGGGGCGCAGCGGTCTCGACGCGGCGGCCGACCTGCGCGAGGAGGTCCCGGACTGCCGGGTCCTGATCCTCACCACCTTCGGCCGGCCCGGCTATCTGCGCCGGGCGATGGAGGCGGGGGCGGCGGGCTTCCTGGTGAAGGACGGCCCGGTCGAGGACCTGGCCGAGGCGATCCGCCGGGTGCTCGCCGGGGAGACGGTGGTCGATCCGGCGCTGGCGGCCGCCGCGCTCAGCTCGGGGGCGAGTCCGCTCACCGCGCGGGAGCGGGACGCGCTGGTGGCGTCGGCGGACGGGGCGACGGTCGCCGACATCGCCGCCAAGCTGCATCTGTCAGAATCAACGGTCCGCAATTACCTTTCGTCGGCGATCGGCAAGACGGGCACCCGCAACCGCATGGAGGCGGTCCGCGCGGCCCGGCAGCAGGGCTGGCTCTGACCGCTTCCGCGCTCCGTCACGACCGGAAGCCCTCTCGTCATGCCCTTTCGAATACCCGCGCCCCGGCGCCTCCCGCTCTGGCTGGTGCCGGCCCTCTGGACCCTGGGCCTCGGGCTCTGGGGGCTCTCGCGGCAGGACAGCCTGTGGCGGGACGAGGCGGCGACCTGGCAGGTGGCGCTGCGGTCCGCCGCCGAGATACGGCTCATGCTGGGCCATGTCGACGCGGTCCACGGGCTCTACTACCTCCTGATGCACGGCCTCTTCGACTGGTTCGGGCCGTCGACCACGACCCTGCGGCTGCCCTCCGTGCTGGCGATGGCGGTGGCGGCGGCCTGTGTGACGGCCATCGGGGAGCGGCTGGCCGGGAGATGGGCGGGCCTGGGTGCCGGAATGGCGCTCTGCCTGCTGCCGGCCGTGCAGTTCTACTTCCAGGAGGGCCGCCCGTACGCGCTGGTCGCGGCGGGCGCCGGGATCTCGACGCTGTTGCTCGTGACGCTGCTCGGCGGGCGGGACCGGTGGGGGCGCTGGGCGGCGTACGCGGGGACGGTGCTGGTCTGCGCGCTGCTGAACTGGTTCTCGCTGCTGATCCTGCCCGCGCACGCGGTGACGCTGGCGTGGAGCGGGGCCGGGCGCCGGGCGTGGGCGCGTTGGACGGCCGCCTCGGCGGCGGCCGTCGCGGGGGCGCTGCCGCTGGTCCTGTTCACCTCGGGCCAGTCCAGGCAGGTGTCCTGGATACCGCCGCTGACCTGGCACATGATGATCGGCCCGGCGGTGCTGCTGGCGGTCGGCGGCCTCGGCGCCCTGGTGGACCGGCCGGGCGGGCGCCGGCTCTCGTCGGCGTCGGTGGGGCTGCCGCTGCTGGCGGTACCGCAGCTCGGTCTGGTCGCCGTCTCGCTGGAGAAGCCGCTCTTCCTGGACCGCTACATCCTCTTCAGCCTGCTCGGCCTGGCGCTGCTCATCGGCTCGCTGCTGGGGGCGGCGGTACGGGCGGCGGCGCCCCGGTTCCCGACGGCGGCGCGGTGGCTCGTACCGGTGCTGCTGGCCTGCGCGGTGGCGGCGCTGCTGCCGCAGTCGCTGGCCAAGCGGTCGCCGTCGAGCCGGGTGGACGACGTGCTGGCCATGACCGCCGACGTGCGCCGGATGAAGGAGCCGGGCACCGCGGTGGTGTTCCTGCCCGGCGCCCGGCGCGACGCGGAGCTGGTCTCGCCCGAGGCGTTCACCGGGCTGCGGGACATAGCGCTGGCCCACAGCCCGCTCGCGTCCGGGACGCTGAACGGGGTGGAGGCGGACCCTGCCCGGATAAGGAAGGCGATGCTCGCCCAGCACCGGATACTGCTGGTCACGGACGCGCCGGGGGCGGCGCGCCCGGAGAACGGGCGGCGGGAGAAGGTGAAGGCGGCCGTGCTGAAGGACTACTTCACCGTGATCGGGGACGAGCGGGTGCGGGGGCGTCGGGTGACGCTGTACGAACGGAAGTGAGGCGTTCCGGGCGGTGGCGCGGGAGCCACAGCAGCATCAGGAGCAGGCCGCCGAGCAGGACGGTGCCCGCCGTGCGGAAAGCCAGCGCGTAGCCGGCGGTGAGGGCGGCCGGGTCCGTCCCGCCCCCGGTGCGGGCGGCGGCGACCGTGGAGAGCACGGCGAGCCCGAGGGCGCCGCCCATGGTGCGCGAGGTGTTGACGAGCCCCGAGACGAGCCCGGCCTCCCCCGGCGCCGCGCCCGACGTGGCCAGCGAGGCGAGCGGGGTCGAGGCGAGCCCGGCACCGGCCATCATGAGCACGCCGGGCAGGCAGACCGCGGTGAGGTAGGAGCCGTGCTCGGTCATCGTGGACTGCCAGCCGAAGCCGGCCGCGGTGACGGCGGTGCCGATCAGCGCGAGGTTCTTCGCCCCGACGCGGGCCATCAGCCGGGGCGCGCTCTTGGAGCCGAGGACCACGGCCAGCGAGGACGGCATCAGGGCGAGCCCGGCCTCCAGCGCGCTGTAGTCCAGCACGTTCTGCGCGTACACCGTCATGAAGTACCACATGGAGAACGTGGCCGAGCCGATGACGAGCATCGCCACGTTCGCCGACGCGACCGCCCGCGCCCCCAGCACCCGCAACGGCATCAGGGGCTTGGCCGTGCGCGTCTCCACGAGGGCGAACAGGGCGAGCAGCACGGGTCCGCCGAGCAGCGGGACCAGGGTCGCGGCGGCGGTCCAGCCGGCCTTCTCGGTCTGCACGATGCCGTACGCCGTGGAGGCGAGGCCCGCCGTGACGAGGACGGCGCCCAGCAGGTCGACGCGGCTGCGGACGCCCGTGCGGCCCTCGGCGAGCCAGAGGGCGGCGCCGGTCAGCACGAGCACCCCGATGGGCACGTTGATCAGCAGCACCCAGCGCCAGGACAGCGCGTCGGTGAGGACTCCGCCGACGAGTCCGCCGGCCGCGCCGCCGCCCGCCCCGACCGCCATCCAGGTGCCGATGGCCTTCGCGCGGGCGGGGCCCTCGGGCACGGCGGCGGTGAGCAGGGTGAGGGTGGCGGGGGCGAGGACGGCCGCGCCGAGCCCCTGCGCGGCGCGGGCGGCGAGCAGCTGCCAGCCCTCCTGGGCGAGTCCGCCGGCCAGTGAGGCGGCGGTGAACACGCCGAGGCCGACGAGGAACATCCGCTTGCGGCCGTACAGGTCGGCGGCGCGCCCGCCGAGCAGCATGAATCCGGCGAAGGCGATCGAGTACGCGTTGAGCACCCACTGAAGTCCGGTGGAGCTCAGCCCGAGGTCCGCGCGCATCGACGGGAGGGCGACGTTGACGACGGACACGTCGAGCACCACGAGGAACTGTCCGACGCAGGCGGCGAGGATCACCGCCCAGGTGCGGACGGAGTTCCGGTCGGTGGGCTCTGCGGGCATCGGGACGTCGGCCATGGGCGTCATACTCGCAGCCCGGGTGCGCCCCGTACATCGGTTTCCGGTCGCCTCGCCCTCCGCCCAGCGGCGTAGGACCCGGCGATGAACTGACGCGCCGTCACCTCCCTCGCGCGCGCCCCGCGCGCGGCCGGGCCGGATTCGCACCCCGCGCCCCGGAATACGCCGTAGCCGAAGAAGGTTCACCCTGCACAGACTTGGCGGTCGGTGCTGCCCGCAGCACCCGCCGTAACCACTACGCCCGTCCCCTTCTCACCGCCGCCCGGAGGCCGCACGCATGCCACAGACGACGCACGAACAGCCCGGCGCGGAGCTTCCCGATCCGCGCGCGAAGGCGGGCCGGGGGATCGTCCCCGTGCTCGCCTTCGCGGGCATCACCGTCGCCGTGATGCAGACCCTGCTCGTCCCCGTCATCAAGGATCTGCCCGCCCTTCTGCACACCGCCCCCTCCGACGCGACCTGGGTGATGACCGCCACCCTGCTCGCCGGAGCCGTCGCCACCCCGATCATGGGGCGGCTCGGAGACCTGTACGGCAAGCGCGGGATGCTGCTGGCCAGCCTCGCCGTGATGGTCGTCGGCTCCCTGATATGCGCCTTCACCGACGACCTCGTCGTCATGATCGTGGGCCGCGCCCTCCAGGGCTTCGCGATGGGCGCGATCCCGCTCGGGATCGGCATCATGCGCGACGAGCTGCCGCGCGAGAAGCTCGGTTCGGCGATGGCGCTGATGAGTTCGTCCATCGGCGTGGGCGGCGGGCTCGCGCTGCCGGCGGCCGCGCTCGTCGCCCAGCACACCGACTGGCACGTCCTCTTCTTCGGCGCCGCCGGGCTCGGCGTGCTCGCCATGGCGCTGACCGTGCTCGCGGTCCCCGAGACGAAGCTGCGCGCGCCCGGCCGGTTCGACACCGTCGGCGCGCTCGGCCTCTCGCTCGGCCTGGTGCTCCTGCTGCTGCCGATCACCAAGGGCAGCGACTGGGGCTGGACCTCGCCCACCACGCTGGGTCTGATCGCCGCCTCGCTCGTCGTGCTGGTGCTGTGGGGTCTCTTCGAGCTGCGCAGCGACGCCCCGCTGGTCGACCTGCGGACCACGGCCCGCCGCGAGGTGCTGCTCACCAACCTGACCTCGATCATGGTCGGCGTCGCGTTCTACGCCGTCTCGCTGGTCCTGCCCCAGCTGCTCCAGCTGCCGGCCTCCACCGGATACGGTCTCGGCCAGTCGATGGTGGTCGCCGGGCTCTGCGTGGCCCCGCTCGGCCTGACGATGATGTTCGTCGCCCCGCTGTACGCGCGGATCTCGGCCCGCAAGGGCCCGAAGGTCTCGCTGATCCTCGGGATGCTGGTCATCGCCATCGGATACGGGGCCGGGCTCGGCCTGATGAGCGCCCCCTGGCAGACCGTGCTGATCGCCGTCCTCCTCGGCGCCGGCATCGGGCTCGCCTACTCCTCGCTGCCCGCCCTGATCATCGGCGCCGTCGACCCCTCGGAGACGGGCGCGGCCAACGGGCTCAACACCCTGATGCGCTCCATCGGCACCTCGGTGTCGAGTGCGGTGATCGGCATGGTCCTGGCCCACACCTCGACCCGGATGGGCCCGGTCGACGTGCCCACGATGAAGGGCTTCAGGATCTCGTTCCTCATCGCGACGGGCGCCGTGGTCGCCGGTCTCGTCCTGGCCTCGTTCCTGCCGTCCCGGCGCACGGCCACCGCGCCGGTCCTGCTGGCGAGCAGCGAGGGCGACGAGGCGGCCCGGCGCGCCGCCGAGGACGTCGAACCGCTCCCCCTGCCGGGCCCCGAGGGCTTCCGCGGCCGGGTGCTGGACGCGGACGGGGCGGCGGTCGCCGGGGCCAATGTGACCCTGATCGACCGGCAGGGCCGCCAGGCGGGGCTGACCACCACGGACGCGTGGGGCCGCTGGGCGCTGGCGGCCCCGGAGGCCGGCACGTTCGTCCTGGCGGCGTCGGCCACGGGGCACGCCCCGCGCGCCTGTCCGGCACGGGGCGGCTCCGCGGTCACCGACCTCGTCCTGGGGGCCGTCAGCGCGCCGGAGCGTCGAACCGCGGTTCCGTCCTGAGCAGCCAGGACACGTCCGTCCCGGCCGCCTCCTCCCGGGGCTCGGCGCCCCGCGCGAACAGGCGGGCGGGGCGGGCCCCCTCGACGTGGGCCGCCTCGCCCTCGACGCGGAGCCAGGAGCCCTCGCGCAGGCCGAGGACCGGGACGTCGTTCTCCTCCAGGAACTCGGTGAGCCGTTCCTCGCGGGTCTCGCCCTTGTGGGTGCTGGCGGGGTCCGGGTCCAGGTAGTGCGGGTTGATCTGGAACGGCACGAGGCCCAGCGCCTCGAAGGACGGCGGCTGCACGATGGGCATGTCGTTGGTGGTCCGCAGGGTGGGCGCCGCCATGTTGGTGCCGGCGCTGGCGCCCATGTACGGCAGCCCGGCGCGCACGGCGTCCCGGACCGCCTCGCGCAGCCCGGTCCGGTACAGGGCGCTGAGCAGCCGGAAGGAGTTGCCGCCGCCGATGAACACGGCGTCGGCGTCCCTCAGCGCGGCGACCGGGTCGGCGTGCTCGTGGACGCCGTGGACGGCGATCCCGGCCGGTTCCAGGGCGCCGCGGACGCGCGCGGTGTACGTGTCGTGGTCGGCGAGCGCGTACGGCACGAAGGCGAGGCGGGCCCGGGCGGGCAGGAACGCGGTGACCGTGTCCAGGGCGTGTTCCAGGTAGCCGCGGCCGTACTGGGTGGAGTTGGAGAGCAGGAGCAGGTGCACGGGATCTTCCTCCGGGTCGTGCGGTCAGGCGGACGGGGTGCGGCGGGCCCTGGGCTTCGGGCGCTGCGGCGGGTGGGTGAGGCGCTTCTCCAGGAGTGCGGCGGCTTGCCGGAGCGCGTCGAGGCGGTTCTCCGGCGCGCCCGCGAACCGCTCCTCGGCGCCGCCGAGGCTGAGGCTCCCGTACGGTTCGCGGCCCAGGAAGACGGGTACGGCGAGGGTCGCGATGCCGGTGTCGTACTCGCCGACCGTCCAGGCGTACCCCTGGGCCCGGACCTTGAGGAGCTGCTGTTCCAGCACGTCCGGGTCGGTGACGGTGCGGTCGGTGAAGCGGGCCATCGGGCGGCCCCGGAAGAGCCGGTGGCGCTGCTCGTCGGGCAGGTAGGCGTAGAAGGACTTGCTCGTCGCCCCGGCGTGCGCCGGGTAGAGCTCGCCGACCAGCGGGTAGTAGCGCAGCGGCCCCGCCTCGCCCTCCTCGGCGGCCACGCACCGCATGTGGAAGCTGTCCGGCAGGCAGAACAGCACGGTGTCGCCGGTGACCCGGCGCAGCTCCTCCAGGACCGGCCCGGCCAGCAGTTCCAGCGATCCCGAGCGCTCCCAGAGCCGGCCCAGGCGCAGCACGGCGGGGCCGATGCGATAGCGCCGGGTGGCGGGGTCGGAGACCAGGAAGCCGCGCCCGGCGAGCGTGGCGAGGAGCCGCTGGGCGACGGAGGTGTCCCAGCCGAACTCCGCCGCGACCTCGGTCACACCCCAGTCGGGCCGGGTCCGCTCGAACGCGAGCAGCACGAGCAGCGCGCGGTCGACGGTCTGGAGAGCTCCGGCGGGGGTGCGCCGGTCGACGTCGAACTCCGCCATGGCCATCTCACCATCCAGACGTGAATTGCAGATAACGGGAAATCATTGCGCTCAACGCTATCCGATCCCGAATCTGCTCTCAGCACCCCGTCCGGAGCCGCCGCTCCCTGACCGGTTCCGGACGGGTGTGACGGATGCGCGAGAAAGGCCCCCCATGTTGAAGTACGTACTGGACCTCGTCGAGCTGCTCGACGACCCCCAGGCCAATGGAAAGACGGTCGTCGAGTACCTGGACGCCGCGGCGGGGGCCGAGGGCTCGTCCGCACAGGTCACCACGGTCGCCGGTGAGCGGGGCTCGACGGACTTCGTGTCGGTCCGCATCCCCGGCTCCCGGGGCCGCACGGCCGGGGGCGGCGCCCGCACGCTGGGCGTCGTGGGCCGGCTCGGCGGCATCGGCGCCCGCCCCGAGGTGACCGGCCTGGTCTCCGACGCGGACGGTGCGATTTCGGCGCTGGCCGCCGCCGCCAAGCTGCTCGACATGCGCCGCCGGGGCGATGTGCTGCCCGGTGACGTGATCATCGCCACACACATCTGCCCGGACGCGCCGACCGAGCCGCACGACCCGGTGCCGTTCATGGGTTCGCCGGTGGACATCGCCACGATGAACCGCCACGAGGTGACCGGCGAGATGGAGGCCGTGCTCTCCATCGACACCACCAAGGGCAACCGCATCATCAACCACAAGGGCCTCGCCCTGTCGCCCACCGTCAAGGAGGGCTGGGTGCTCCGCGTGAACGAGCAGCTGGGGGAGCTGCTGGCCGTGGTGACCGGTGAGCCGTTGGTCACGTACCCGGTGACCACCCAGGACATCACCCCGTACGGTAATGGGGCACACCACATCAATTCGATCCTCCAGCCCTCCACCGCGACGGCGGCCCCCGTGATCGGCCTGGCCATCACCTCGGCCGCGGCGGTGCCGGGCTGCGGGACGGGCGCGAGTCACGAGACCGACATCGCGTCCGCCGCCCGCTATGCCGTCGAGGTCGCCAAGGCGTACGGCGACGGCCGGCTGGACTTCCACGACGCGGTGGAGTTCGACAACCTCGTCAGCCGCTACGGCTCGCTGACCCACCTGCAGACCTTCGGCCGTACACCCCAGGAGTCCTGATGGCAGCCGCCCCGCAGTCCGGTGCCGTGGCGCCCGCGCCCAAGAGCATCGGCAGCGACGACTACGCGCTCTCGCGCGTCCCGCGCGACAAGCGGTTCGGCTTCTGGTCGATGCTCCTCCAGTGGCTGGCCCAGTCCGGTTCGATCTCGCAGTTCACGCTCGGCGCCACCATCGGCGTCGGGATGACCTTCGGCGACGCGTTCCTCGCGTTCACGCTGGGCGCGGTGATCCTGGAGGTGGTGATCTTCGCGATCGGCCTGGCCGGGATGCGCGAGGGCCTGGCGACGCCGATGCTGACCCGCTGGGTGGGCTTCGGGCGCAACGGCTCGGCGCTGGTCAGCTTCGTGATCGCGGTCAGCCTGGTCGGCTGGTTCGGTGTCCAGAACAAGATCTTCGGCGACAGCGTCTCGGCGCTGGTCGGCGGCCCGTCCTGGATGTGGTGCGTGCTCGCGGGCATCGCCATCACGGCCCTGGTGATCTTCGGCTTCAAGTACATGGCGAACTTCGCGAAGGTCGTCACACCGCTGTTCTTCGCGATGGTCGCCTTCTCGGTGATCCGGACCCTGAACGACCACTCGTTCAGCGACCTGGTCCACTCGCCGCCGCCCGGCGACACCGTCCCGCTGGCCGTCGCGGCCACCGCGATCGCGGGCGGCTACATGACGGGCGCGATCGTCTCCCCGGAGATGACCCGCTACAACCGCAAGGGTTCGCACGTCTTCCTGCAGAGCGCCTCGTCCATGATCCTCTCCGAGTACATCGTCGGCCTGACCGGTGTGCTCCTGGGCCACCTGGTCAAGAGCAACGAGGTCTCGCACATCGTGCTCTCCACCTCCGGCGCCTTCGGTGTGCTCGTCGTCCTGATGTCCACGGCGAAGATCAACGACTGGAACCTGTACGGCTCCTCGCTGGGCGTCGTCAACTTCTTCCAGGTGGTGTTCAACAAGCGCGTCCACCGCGGCGCGGTCACCATCGTCCTGGGCATCGCGGGCACGGTCCTGTCGGCCGTCGGGATCATGAGCCACTTCACCGAGTTCCTGACGATCCTCGGCGTCGCCATCCCGCCCATCGGCGGCATCATCGTGGCCGAGTACTGGGTCGTGAAGCGGATGCGCAAGCCGCTCGACGAGACCCGTGAGGCCCAGACGCTTCCGGCGCACTCGCCGACCTGGGTGCCGATGTCGATCGCGATCTGGATCGCCGCCTTCTGCGTCGGCAAGTTCTACGACGGCGGCATCCCGGCCCTGAACTCGCTGGCCACCGCCTTCGTCCTGTACAGCGCCCTGGGCCTGCTGGGCTGGATCAAGCCCTACGGCACCTCCGTCCTCGCCGACGAGCAGGACGGACCGGCCCCGGCCGCCCGCACCACCACCCCCGTGGGAGCAGCATGAGCACCGCACCCGACACCGCACTGGTTCCCGCCTCCGACGAGGCCCAGGACGAGGTCGTCACCCTCTGCGCCGAGCTGATCAGGTTCGACACCTCCAACCCGACGAGCACCGAGCGCGCGAGCGCCGAGTGGGTCGTGGCCCGGCTGGCCGAGGTCGGCATCGACTCCGAACTGGTCGAGTCGGCCCCCGGCCGCGCCAGCGTCGTCGCCCGGATCGCCGGCCGCGACCGGGACCGCGGCGCCCTGCTGGTCCACGGCCACCTGGACGTGGTCCCGGCGGACGCCTCCGAGTGGCAGGTGCCGCCCTTCTCCGGCGAGATCCGCGACGGCTACCTCTGGGGCCGGGGCGCGATCGACATGAAGGACACCGTCGCGGTGATGCTGGCCACCGCCCGGCACTTCGCCCGCACCGGTACGTCCCCCTCGCGCGACCTCGTCCTCGCCTTCCTGGCGGACGAGGAGGCGGGCGGCAAGTTCGGCGCGCACTGGCTGGTCGAGCACCGCCCGGAGCTGTTCGCCGGGGTCACCGAGGCGATCGGCGAGGGCGGCGGGTTCTCCTTCGCCATCGACGACACCCGGCGGCTCTACCCCATCGAGAACGCCCAGCGCGGCATGGCCTGGATGGAGCTCACCGCCACCGGCCGGGCCGGCCACGGTTCCTCCCCCAACGACGAGAACGCGGTCACCGACCTCGCGGAGTCGCTGACCCGGATCGGCCGCGAGACCTTCCCGGTCCGGCTGATCGAGCCGGTCCGCGCACTGCTCGAAGAGGCCGCCCGGCTCTACGGCGTCGAGTTCGACGAGGACGACATCGAGGGCAGCCTCGCCCGGCTGGGCCCGGTCGCCGACTTCATGCAGGTGGTGCTGCGCAACTCGGCGAACCCGACGATGTTCAACGCCGGGTACCAGACCAACGTGATCCCCGGAAAGGCCACCGCCCGCGTGGACGGCCGCTTCCTGCCCGGCCACGAGCAGGAGCTCATCGACACGATCGACAGGCTGCTGCTGCCGTCGGTCACCCGTGAGTGGGTCAACCACGACATCGCCATGGAGACCACCTTCGACGGCCCGCTGGTCGACGCCATGTGCGCGGCGGTCCGCGCCGAGGACCCGGACGGCCACCCGGTGCCGTACTGCAACCCGGGCGGCACGGACGCCAAGGCGTTCACGCACCTGGGCATCCGCTGCTTCGGCTTCAAGGGCCTGAAGCTGCCGCACGACCTGGACTACGGCCGCCTCTTCCACGGCGTGGACGAGCGCGTCCCGCTGGAAGGGCTGCGCTTCGGCGTCCGCGTCATGACCCGCCTCTGGCAGAGCTGCTGACCCGAGCCACGCCAGGCGCCCCTCCGTACGCCCCCGCCGGTACCTTCGGCGGGGGCGTACGGCACGATGGCGCCCTAGGGGCTGTCAGGCGGATCATGGCCGGGGTCGCGACGCCTAGCACGGCACCTCGCCGCGTTACCGAAACGCCCGCATAGCTCCGCTATGAGGCCGCTCCGGCGCCTTGCGATGCACCGCACCAGACGCCGCGCCCTACCCGACCCTGACCCGCCTGACAGCCCCTACCCGTCCCACCAGGAGGAACACCGTGGCCGCCGAGCCCAAGCCGGACATTCTCGCCGCGTTCCAGGCCGCCAAGGGCTTCATGCCGGTGGTCGAGGGGCTCGCGCTGTACGAGGCGGCCACCGAGGCCGCCGCGCTCGGCCTGCCGGTGCTGGAGGTCGGCAGCTACTGCGGGCGCTCCACGATCCTGATCGCCGACGCGGCGCGGGCGGCCGGTGTCACCGCGCTCACCGTCGACCACCACCGGGGCAGCGAGGAGCAGCAGCCCGGCTGGGAGTACCACGACCCGACCGTGGTGGACCCGGAGGTCGGCCGGATGGACACCCTGCCCACCTTCCGCAGGACGCTGCACGCGGCGGGCCTGGAGGACCACGTGGTGGCGCTCGTCGGGCGCTCGCCGCAGGTGGCGGCCGTCTGGGGCGGCCCGCTGGGCTTCGTCTTCATCGACGGCGGCCACACCGACGAGCACGCCAACGGCGACTACGAGGGCTGGGCCCCGCATGTCGCCGAGGGCGGACTGCTGGTGATCCACGACGTGTTCCCGGACCCGGCGCACGGCGGCCAGGCACCGTACCGGGTGTATCTGCGGGCGCTGGAATCGGGTGCGTTCACGGAGGTCTCCGTGACCGACTCGCTGCGCGTGCTGCGCCGCACCGGACCGGGCATCTGACCGAAAAGACCTGTTTACGGGGTGTTCCCGGCCGGTCCGCGGGCACCCCGGACAGGGCAGGGGGTGGCCGATAACATCGCCGGGTGCGTCACCACGAGAGCCTTCCCCCCACCCCACGCCACCCGCTCCGGCTCGCCGCCGCCCTGCTGTGCCTGGGCCTGGGCCTGGCCGGATGCGGCGGCACGGACGGCGCCGCGCAGGCCCAGGCCGGGCCGAGCGGCGGTGCGGCCACCACCCCGGCCGCCCCGGCTTCGCCGTCCCCGGCGCCCTCGAAGGCCGCTCCGTCGCCGTCACGGCCCCCGGCGAAGTCCTCCGCGCAGCCGTCGTCCGCGCCCGACGGGCCGCTGTCCGGCAGGACCGTGGTCATCGACCCCGGGCACAACCCGCGCAACCACCTGCACACCGCCGCGATCAACCGCCAGGTCGACATCGGCACCGGCCGCAAGGAGTGCGACACCACCGGGACCGCCACCAACGGGGGTTACGCGGAGGCGGAGTTCACCCTCGACGTGGCGCACCGGCTGCGGGACCTGCTGCGGGCGCAGGGCGCGAAGGTGCTCCTGACGTACGACGGGGACCGGGAGTTCGGGCCGTGCGTGGACGAGCGGGCGCGCATCGGCAACGACGCGCACGCGGACGCGGTGGTCTCGGTGCACGCGGACGGATCGGCCGTGGGAAACCGGGGGTTCCATGTGATCCTTCCCGCACGGGTGCGCGGCGGCGGTGCGGACACCTCGAAGATCGTGGCTCCTTCCCGCGATCTCGGCACCCGTATCGCCGGTCTGTTCGTACGCAGTACCGGAAGTTCCCCTTCCAATTATGTAGGCGGCAAAACGGGTTTGGACGTCCGCGAGGATCTCGGCGGACTTAATTTGTCGACCGTGCCCAAAGTCTTCATCGAATGCGGCAATATGCGTGATCCCAAGGACGCCGCCCTGCTCACCAGCCCGGGTTGGCGCCAGAAGGCGGCCCGGGGCATCGCGGACGGTATCAGCAGCTACCTCAAGGGGTAGGCAAGGGGTGATTCTGCGATGAATTCGGGAGGATGTTCCCGCACCAACCGGGCAGGAACACAACCCGCCCGGCCAGACGATAGATTCATCCCTACGATGGGGAGCCGTTCCCGAGCTTCGAGCCTTGCCCGCCGTGTATCCGGCGGCAACGACGACCGCCCCGACGAGACGATCGACTAAGGACCTTCACGTGAATATCCGCTCCCTCACTCGAGGCGATGGCGTGGTGATCGGAGCAGCGGTCGTGCTGTTCATCGCCTCGTTCCTCGACTACTACGACTACGGAAACGCCGCCACCGACGCCCCCAACGCCTGGGACTTCCTGGGCAACGGCATCGGCGTCTACATGGTCGGAGTGATCGGCGCAGCGCTGATCGTGCTCTCCCGTTCCCAGCCCCAGCCGCGCAAGGTCGCGGGTCTCGACCTCGCCCAGTTCGGTGTCGCCGCCACGGTGTTCACCGCGTGGAACATGTTCTGGACGATCATCGACCTGGGCCAGATCGACGCGGGCGCCGGCCTGATCCTCGGCTTCATCGCCGCGCTGGCGCTGGCCGCCGGCGCGGTCGCCTCGCCGCTGGTCCCGGCCCTCAAGGCCCCGCTCGCCGGTGCCCCGAACCCGCAGGCCGTGCAGCCGCCGTACGGTGGCCAGCCCAGTCAGGGCTACGGCTACCCGGGCGGTCCGCAGCCGGCCTTCGGCGGCCAGCAGCCGGGCCAGCCGCAGCCGTACGGTGCGCAGCAGCCGGGCCAGCCCGAGGCGCAGAAGGCTCCGGCCGCTCCGGCGGCCGGTGGCGGCGCCGGTGACTTCACCCCGTTCTGGTTCGCGGTGCCGGTGGCCCGCCAGCTGTACAGCGAGGACGGTTCGCAGGCCCCGATTGCCGAGCTGGCGCCGGGCACCTGGTACCTCGCGGTCGAGCAGCACGGTTCGGCGCTGATCGCCCAGACGCAGGACGGCCGTCGTGGCGTCCTCCAGGACACCACGGGCATCCAGCGAGGCTGACGCCCGCGCCCTGTCCGTCACAGCGGCCCCTGCCCCTTCCGGGCGGGGGCCGCTGCCGTGTTCCAGGGCTCAACCCGCCGCGCGCTCGGGGACTTTGCCCTTGCGGGTCCAGCGCAGCAGCTCGTCGGCCGTCCAGGTGGTGACCACGCGTTCCGGCGGGACCTCGCACTCCTCGGCACGGGCGCAGCCGTACGCCTGCCAGTCGAGCTGGCCCGGTGCGTGCGCGTCGGTGTCGACGGCGAACAGGGTGCCCGCCGCCACGGCCCGGCGCAGGAGTCGGCGGGGCGGGTCGAGGCGTTCGGGCCGACTGTTGATCTCGACGGCGGTGCCCGCCTCGGCGCAGGCGGCGAAGACCTCGTCCGCGTCGAACGACGACTCGGGGCGGCCCCGTCCGGTGACGAGGCGGCCGGTGCAGTGGCCGAGGACGTTCGCCTGCGGATGGCGGACGGCGGCGACCATGCGGCGGGTCATCGGAGCGGCGTCCATGCGGAGTTTGGAGTGGACGGAGACGACGACCAGGTCGACCTGTTCGAGCAGGTCCTCCTCCTGGTCGAGGGAGCCGTCGAGGTTGATGTCGCACTCGATGCCGGTCAGCAGCCTGAACGGCGCCCAGCGCTCGTTGAGTTCGGCCACTTCGGCGAGCTGTCTGCGCAGCCGCTCCGGCGAGAGGCCGTTCGCGACGGTGAGCCGGGGCGAGTGGTCGGTGAGCACCGTCCAGTCGTGGCCCAGTTCCGCCGCCGCGCGGCCCATCTCCTCGATGGGGCTGCCGCCGTCCGACCAGTCGGAGTGCGTGTGGCAGTCCCCGCGCAGCAGCGAGAGCAGGTGCTCGCCGCCCTTCGCGAGGGGGCCGGCGCCGGCGGCCTCGGACTCCAGGCGGTCCAGATAGCCGGGGGTCTCACCGGCCACCGCCTCGCGGACGACCTGGGCGGTGCGGGGGCCGATGCCCTTCACCCGTTCCAGCGAGCCGTCGGCCACGCGCCGCTCCGCCTCGCCGTCGTCCATCGCGGCGACCGTGCGCGCGGCGGTGCGGAACGCCTGGACGCGGTAGGTGACCGCCCTGCCGCGCTCCAGCAGGAAGGCGATCCGCTCCAGGGCCCGGACCGGGTCCATCGGCACCTCCTCGCGGGACGGGACGGCCGGGGTGGCCGCCCGTCCAGCTTGGCCCAGCGCGGCCCGGCCCGCACACCGGCCGGTCCCGTCAGCCGAAGGAGGTGCGCGCCAGCCAGAAGTCCAGCAGCCCGGCGTCGCCCAGGACCTCGACCCGGTCGCTGTCCGGGGCGAGGCGGCGGTTGAAGACGAGCATGACGTCGGTGAGGGTGCCGCGCAGCGCCACGTCCGCCTTGCCGTGCGCCCGGCTCCAGGTGACGCCGTCCGCGCCGAGCTCGATCAGCCACTCGGCGCCGGGCACGTCGGTGGCGTGCAGGTGCAGGGTGCGGCCGTCCGCGCGCAGCTCGCCGTTCTCGCGGTCCGGGTAGGCGTCCTGGGCGAAGCGGACGATCTCCAGCCACTCGTCGATCGTGTCGGCGGCCAGCTCGGGCGTCATCGTGTACGGGACCCGCGCGGCGAGGGCCGCGTCGGCGAGGTGGACGACGGTCTCCAGGGCCATGCGGCGGGCCCAGAACCCGGCGCTGTGGTCCCAG
Source organism: Streptomyces sp. NPDC052299 (assembly GCF_040679335.1). Taxonomy (NCBI): domain Bacteria; kingdom Bacillati; phylum Actinomycetota; class Actinomycetes; order Kitasatosporales; family Streptomycetaceae; genus Streptomyces; species Streptomyces sp. NPDC052299. The sequence continues at coordinate 133,874 of NZ_JBFAUP010000005.1, forward strand.
GCCCAGGACCACACCCCGGCGTCCGGCCCGGCCTCCCGGAGTGCGGCGACGGTCCCGGCGGCGCCGTCCGCGAGCCAGGCGTCGAGGGCCGCCGGGTCGTCGCTCCCGGGGCTGTTGTCCGGCACCTTCTCGTCCGGGACCGCCTCGGCGGCCCGGGTGCGGACGATCTCGCCGGCCCAGCGGTGGGCGCGGCCGACGTGCCCGGCCAGTTCGCGCAGGGTCCAGTCGGGGCAGGTCGGCACGGTCGCGCCGAGGTCGGCGTCCCGGAGGGTGGCCCTCAACTCCCCTGTGAGCCGGATGATTTCATCGCAGTAGCGCTCGTGCGTCAGAAGTCCCATGCCCGCACCCTAGTGTTGCCGTCCCCCGCTTCACATGCGGTTATCCGCCGAGCTGCGAGGTGGAAGGGACCTTGTCCTTCACGTCGGCGCCCGCGCTCTTCCCGGCGTCCTTGATGCCGCTGATGACGTCCTCGAACGTGCCGATGTCACCGGCGTCCGCGTCGCCGTTGCGGATCTTGGCGGTGAGCCCCTTGAGCGAGGCGATGCCCGCGGTGAGCGGGGCGACGGCCTTCGACAGCAGCGGGTCGCCCTGGGCGTTCGCCGTGGCGGCCTTCAGCCGGTTGTAGGCGAAGGTGCCCGCGAGCCCGGCCTTGACGAGGGCGAGGGTGCGCCCGTCGGTGCCCTTCTTGAACTTCCCGGCCCGGTACGGCTTCACGATCCACTGGTACGTGGCGCCCGCGGCGAGCCCCGCGTTGGCGACGAACCTGGTCTTGGCCCACTTCTGCGCCTCGGCCGACGAGGTGCCGGTGGGCGACGCCGAACTGCTCGTGCCGCCGCCGTCGTCGTCGCTCCCGCACGCGGTGGCGCCCGCCAGGAGGGCGCAGGCCAGCAGCAGCGCGACGAGCGAGCGGCGGAGGGGTGCGGGACGGGGCACGGCGGACCTCCCTGGCCGGGCGGAGCGGGTGCCGGGGCCCGGCACTCCCCGCCAGGCTGGCCTCGCCCGGGGCGACCCGCCACCGCTGCGCGGCCGTACGGGTCCGGGCGACGGGTTTCGGCCGGGCGGGAGCGGCAAAGCGGAGACCATGTCCTACAGCAGAGGCAACAGCATCACCGCAGCACGTGTCATCGCCCTCGTGGCGGACGTCATGGCCTTCATCATCGGCCTGTGGATCCTGATGTACCTCCTCGACGCGAACCGGGGCAACGAACTGGTCGAGTTCGTGCGGGACACCGCCAGGTGGCTCGCGGGCTGGTCGTACGACCTGTTCACGTTCGACAAGGCGTGGGCCAACGTCGTCGCCGGCTACGGCCTCGCCGCCCTGGTGTACCTGTTCGTCGGGCACGCCGTGGCAGGCCGCGTCCGGCGCTGACCCGGGGCCCTCAGCCGCAGCAGTCCGGTTCGAGCCCCTTCGGGAGCCGGTCCCCGCCGAACACGGCGGTGGTCGCCTCGTCCCCTCCGAGCGCGGCCACCGCCAGCAGCAGCGAACCGGCCGTCCAGGAGGTGTGCTCCTCGGGCCAGAAGGCGCGGTTGCCCTCGAAGACGTAACCCGTCCAGTACAGGCCGCCCTCGGCGCGCAGGTGCTGGACCGACTGGAGGATGTCGAGCGCCCGGTCGGACTCGCCCATCACCCAGAGGGCCAGGGCCAGTTCGCAGCTCTCGCCGCCGGTCACCCACGGGTTGGGCAGCACGCAGCGCACCCCGAGGCCGGGGACGACGAAGCGGTCCCAGCCCTCCTCGATGCGCTCCTTGGCCGCCGGGCCGGTGACGGCGCCGCCGAGGACCGGGTAGTACCAGTCCATCGAGTAGCGGCTCTTGTCGAGGAAGCGCTCCGGGTGGTTGCGGATCGCGTGCCCCAGCGCCCCGGTCGCCAGCTCCCAGTCGGGCTGCGGCTCCTCGCGGCGTTCGGCGATGGCGAGCGCGCAGCGCAGGGCCTGGTGGACCGAGGACGAGCCGGTGAGCAGCGCGTCCGTGACCGGGGTGCCGTCGTCCTCCCGCTTCCAGCCGATCTGGCCGCCGGGCTGCTGGAGGCCCAGGACGAATTCGACCGCCGCGTAGACCGTGGGCCACATCCGGTCCACGAAGGCGTCGTCCCCGGTGGCGAGGTAGTGGTGCCAGACGCCGACGGCCACGTAGGCGCAGAAGTTGGACTCCCGGCCGCGGTCGGTCGGCTGCCCGGCGTCACCGTCGTGGTAGGCGGCGTACCAGGAGCCGTCGCCGTTCTGGTGGCGGGCCAGCCACTCGTACGCGCGTTCCGCGGCGGCGTGCTCGCCGGCCGCGTCCAGGGCCATGGCGGCCTCGGTGTGGTCCCACGGGTCGAGGTGGTGGCCGCGGAACCAGGGGATGGCCCCGTCCGGGCGCTGCACGGCGCGCAGCGCGGCGACGGTCTCGGCGGCCTGCGCGGCGGTGAGGACTCCGGGCAGGACGAGGTGTTCGGTCCGCTCGGGAAGGCTCACGCCTCGGCCTCGACGGCTGCTGCGGCGGCGAGAGGCAGGTGCGGCTTGGTCGCGTAGGCCACGAAGCTCTTGCCGACGACCGGGTTGAGCAGCTGCTCGGCGACCCGGGTCAGGGCGGGCTTCTTCATGATGTCCCAGACCAGGAGCTTGTGGTACGCCTTCACCGGCAGCGCCTCGTCGTTGTCGACGCCGAACGCGCACTTCAGCCACCAGTACGGGGAGTGCAGCGCGTGGGCGTGGTGGGTGCCGTACGGCTTGAGGCCGGCGCCGCGCATCTTGCCCAGCAGTTCATCGGCCTTGTAGATGCGGATGTGGCCGCCCTCGACCTCGTGGTAGGCGTCGGAGAGCGCCCAGCACACCTTCTCGGGGCCGTAGCGCGGGACGGTGACGGCGATCCGGCCGCCGGGCCGCAGCACGCGGACCATCTCGGCGAGGACACCCTTGTCGTCCGGGATGTGCTCCATGACCTCGGAGATGATCACGACGTCGAAGGACTCGTCGGGGAAGGGCAGGTTGAGCGCGTCGCCCTCCATGGCGGTGGCGGTGGCGCCCTCGGGGGCCTCCCCGGCCTCCTTCATCGCGGCGAACCACTTCGCGACCTCGCGGATCTCCTCGCCGTTCCGATCGAGGGCCACCACCTGGGCGCCGCGCCGGTAGCACTCGAAGGCGTGGCGTCCGGCGCCGCACCCCAGGTCGAGCACGCGGTCGCCGGCGGCGAGCGGGAAGCGGGTGAAGTCCACGGTCAGCACGGGTGCCTGCTTTCGCGGTCGGGGGTCGGGGGGGGTGAACGGGGTCAGGGGCCCGGCGGACGGTCCGGGGTCAACGCCGGCCGCCGGGGCCGGTGGCGGCGCGGGCGGCGATGGCCTGCCGGTAGAGCTCGGCGGTGCCGATGGCGGCCTGCTTCCAGGTGAACCGGGCGAGCACCCGCTCACGGCCGGCGGCCCCGAGCCGGGCGCGCAGCTCCGCGTCGCCGAGCAGCCGGCCGAGCGCGTCGGCGAGGGCCCCCGCGTCGCCGGGCGGCACCGCGAGGCAGGTCTCCCCGTCGGGCCCCGCGACCTCCGGGATGGCGCCGCCGGTCGTCGCGACGAGCGGGGTGCCGGTCGCCATGGCCTCGGCGGCGGGCAGCGAGAAGCCCTCGTACAGCGAGGGGACGCAGGCGATCTGCGCGCCGCGCACCAGGTCGACCAGCTCGGAGTCGCTGATGCCCTTGACGAACTCGACGGCGTCCGCGAGGCCGTGCCGCTCGATGGCCCGGGCGACCGGCCCGTCCTCGGCGCGCTTGCCGACGACGACCAGGTGGGCAGCGGGGTTGCCGGTACGGAGCTTGGCGAGGGCCTCCACGAGGTGGACGAGGCCCTTGAGCGGGACGTCGGCGCTGGAGGTGGTGACGATGCGGCCCGGGACCTCGGGGACCGAGGGGTCGGGCGACCACAGATCGGTGTCGGCGCCGATGTGGACGACCCGGATGCGGCGCGGGTCGACGCCGAGGTGGTCCACGATCTCCTGCTTGGAGGAGCCGGAGACGGTGAGCACGGACGGCAGCCGGCGCGCGACCCGCTTCTGCATGCGGGTGAACCCGTACCAGCGGCGCACGGAGGCCCGGCGGCGGCGGCTCGTCGCGGCGTCCAGCTCCAGCTGCCGGTCGACGGTGATGGGGTGGTGGATCGTGGTGACCAGGGGCGCGCCGAGGTCGGCGAGGAGCCCGTAGCCGAGGGTCTGGTTGTCGTGGATGACGTCGAACTCGCCGCGCCGGGCGGCGAGGTGGCGCCGGGCCCGCAGGCTGAAGGTGAGCGGTTCGGGGAAGCCGCCGGTCCACATGGTGGCGACCTCGGCGGCGTCGATCCAGTCCCGGTACTCGCCGCGGCTCGGGGTGCGGAACGGGTCGGGCTGCCGGTACAGGTCGAGGCTGGGCAGCTCGGTGAGCGGGACGCCCTCGTCGAGGACCGGGTAGGGCTGGGCGCCGATGACCTCGACGCGGTGGCCGAGGCGGGCGAGTTCGCGGGCGAGGTGCCGTACGTAGACGCCCTGGCCGCCGCAGAAGGGGTTGCCCTTGTAGGTGAGGAGCGCGATGCGCAGGGGTCCGTCGCCGGGGCCCGTGCCCGGTGCGGCGACGCCCGTACGGGGGCCCGACTCAACGGCCTCAGCGGTCACACTCGGCCCCCTTCTCACTGCGTGTTCGCCGGAGCGTAACCGCCGACGCTAATCTAGAACAAGTTTCAGACTGGGTAGTTCAATGAGCTACGAATCTACCGGCAGGTAGCTTCGACGCAACGGCCGGATCAGGTGATTCACGCCACGGCACACGCCCTGGCCACGGGACGGGACACATGACAGCGGAAGCCAGACCGGCATCGCCGCCCCTGACGGAACGCCAGGAGGCCCGCCGCCGCCGCATCCTGCGGGCCACCGCCGAGCTGGCCGGCCGCGGCGGTTTCGAGGCCGTCCAGATGCGCGAGGTGGCGGAGTCGGCCGGGGTCGCCCTCGGCACGCTGTACCGGTACTTCCCGTCCAAGATCCACCTCCTCGTCGCCACCATGCACGACCGCCTCCGGCAGCTGCGCGGCACCCTCCGCGAACACCCCCCGGCCGGGGACGACGCGGCGGCCCGGGTCGCCGGGACCCTGCTGCGGGCGTTCCGCGCGATGCAGCGCGAACCGCAGCTGGCCGACGCCATGGTGCGCGCGCTGACCTTCGCGGACCGGAGCGCGAGCAGCGAGGTCGACGCCGTCTCACGGCTCACGACGGCGATCATCCTGGACGCGATGGGCACCGGCCACCCGACGCCGGGTCAGCTCTCCGCCGTCCGGGTGGTCGCGTACGCCTGGCACTCCGCGCTGATCACCTGGCTCGCCGGCCGGGCGTCGGACGCCGAGGTCCGCACGGACATCGAGACGGTGTGCCGGCTGGTCGGCCCGGCGGCCCCCTGAAGCGGCTGCCATGTGCGGCACCCACACGCCTCGTGGGTGAGGTGGGGTGCCCTGCACCATATCGACGGCGGCGCGGTGTTCATACGGTTCGGCGACATCACAGGAACACGCCGAGGAGCCGGTCACCATGCCCCGCAGCCGTACCGCCAGCAGAGCCCGCAGATCCCTCAGTGACATCCGTACCGTCGCCGTCCTGGCAGCAGCCGGCCTGCTGCTGACGGGCTGCACCGCCGCCGGGAAGGCGGGCGGCTCCGACACCGCGAAGTCCGCCGGGGACGAGGCCGTCGAGGTCGGCCTGGTGTACTCCAGGACCGGGCTCCTCGCCGACTACGGCAAGCAGTACCGCGACGGCTTCATGGCCGGTCTCGACTACGCCACCCGGGGCACCCGGAAGGTCGCCGGACACCGCATCGAGGTCACCGAGCAGGACGACGCGGGCGACCCGGGCAAGGCGGTCTCCGCCGCGAAGAACCTCATCGGCAAGGGCTACAAGGTGCTGGCCGGCACCACCGACTCCGGCGTCGCCCTCCAGATGGCCCCGCTCGCCGCGCAGAACAAGGTGCTGTACGTCAGCGGACCGGCCGCCACCGACGCGGTGACCGGGATCAACGACTACACCTTCCGCTCCGGCCGCCAGTCGTACCAGGACATCCTGACGGCGGGCACGATGCTCGGCGACGCCAAGGGCAAGAAGGTCACGGTGCTCGCCCAGGACTCCACCTTCGGCCAGGCCAACGTGGCCGCCGTGAAGGCGGTGCTCGGCGGGAAGGGCGCGAAGGTCGGCTCGGTGCTGGCGCCGCCCAGCGCGACGGACCTGACGCCGTTCGCCCGGCAGGTCAAGGCGGGCGGCCCCGACCTGGTCTTCGTCGCCTGGGCCGGGTCCACCGCCCCGGCGCTGTGGACGGCGCTGGACCAGCAGGGCGTGGTGGGCGCGAGCAAGGTCGTCACCGGCCTGGCCGGCACCGCCTCGTACCCGGTATTCGGCGCGGCCGGGTCCAAGGTGTCGTTCCTGGCGCACTACTTCCCGGGCGCGGGCGGGAACAACGCCGTGGAGAAGGCGATGCTGGACGCGGTGGAGAAGGACGGCGGCAGGCCCGACCTGTTCACGCCCGACGGCTTCACGGCCGCCCAGATGATCGTGCACGCCATCGAGAAGGGCAGCGCCACCGACACCGCCGCGATGGTGAAGGCCCTGGAGGGCTGGAGCTTCGACGGGGTCAAGGGGCGGACGCGGGTGCGCGCCGAGGACCACGCGCTGCTCCAGCCGATGTTCGTGGCCCGGCTGGACGGCAAGGGCAAGACCGCCGAGCCGAAGCTGCTGGACACCGAGCAGCTGGACGCCGTCGCGCCGCCCGTGAAGCCCGCGGCGGGCTGAACCGTGACCGCACCCCACACCCTCGGCCAGGCGAGCCCGGCGGACCGGGAGGCGCCCGTGCTCCGGCTGGACGCGCTCGGCTGGAGCGTCGGCGGCGCCACCATCGTCCAGGACGTCTCGCTGAGCGTCCGCGAGGGCGAGTTCCTGGCCTTCATCGGGCCCAACGGGGCGGGCAAGACCTCGCTGTTCAACCTGATCAGCGGGCTGAACCTGCCGACCGCCGGGCGGATCGAGCTGGACGGCGCCGAGATGACGGACCGGCCCGCGCACGTCCGGGCCCGGCGCGGCGTCGGCCGGACCTTCCAGACCTCCAGCCTGTGGCCCGCCATGACCGTCGCCGACCACGTCCGGCTCGCCGCACAGGCCGCCAGGGGCGGCTCGTACCGGCTGTGGCGGCGCGCCGACCCGTACACCGCCGAAGTGACCGGTGTGCTGGAACGCACCGGCCTCGGCCACCGGGCGCGGGCCGCGGCGGGCGAGCTGTCGCACGGCGAGAAGCGGAAGCTGGAGCTCGCCGTGCTGCTGGTGGGCGAGCCCCGGCTGATGCTGCTCGACGAGCCGATGGCCGGGGTGAGCGCCGAGGAGGTCCCGGCCCTCACCGAACTCATCCGCACCCTGCACCGCGAGGAGGGGCGCACGGTCCTCATGGTCGAACACCACATGGACGTCCTGCTCGGCCTCGCGGACCGGCTCGCCGTGATGCACCACGGCCGGCTGCTCGCCCTGGACACCCCGGACGCGGTCACCGCCGACCCGGTCGTGCAGCAGGCGTACCTCGGGGAGGCGCTGTGACGGAGCAACCCCTGCTGGACGTACGGGATCTGCGGGTCCTGATCGGCGGCCGGCACATCCTGCACGGCGTCGACCTCGACGTCACCGCACACGGCGTCACCGCGCTCCTCGGACGCAACGGCGCCGGGAAGACCACCACGGTCCGCGGCATCCTCGGGCTCGTCCCGCGCGCCGGGAGCGTCCGGCTCGACGGCGAGGAGACCGTGGGCCTGCCCACGCACGCCCTGGTCCGGCGCGGCATCGGCTACGCCCCCGAGGACCGGGGGATCTTCGCCGGGCTGACCGTCGCGGAGAACCTGCGCCTGGCCGAGCGGCGCGGCGCGGGCGAACCGGCGTACGGCCTGGTCCACGAGCTGTTCCCGGAACTCAAGCAGCGGGCCCGGCAGTTGGCCGGGACGCTGTCGGGCGGTCAGCAGCAGATGGTGGCCATCGGGCGCACCCTGCTCAACGCGAACCGGCTGATCGTCGCGGACGAGCCGACCAAGGGGCTGGCGCCGAAGGTCGTCACCGAGGTGGCCCGGGTGCTGGAGCGGGCCGCCGAGGCGGTGCCGGTGCTCCTCGTGGAGCAGAACCTCGCCGTGGTGCGCCGGCTGGCCGGGCACTGCGTGGTCCTCGCCGACGGCCGCACCGCCCATCGGGGCCCGGCCGCCGAGCTGCTGGGCGACGCGGAGGCGGCCCGCACGCTGCTCGGCGTGGGCCACGGCCCGCTCCCCGCACACCCTTCCGTGAAGGCGGATTCCTGATGTCCACCCTCGTCCTGCTCACCATGACCGGACTCGGTCTGGGGGCCCTCTACTTCCTCGTCGCGTCCGGACTCTCGCTGATCTTCGGCCTGATGGACGTGCTCAACTTCGCGCACGGGGCGCTGCTGTCCATCGGCGCGTACGGCACCTGGTGGGCCGCGTCCGGCCATCTCCCCGGAGCGGGCCCCGGCGGCGCGGGCTTCGCGCTCGCGGTCCTGTTCGGTACGGCGGTGGGCACCGTCGCCGCCGTGCTCCTCGAACTCGCGGTCGTCCGCCCGCTCTACACCCGGCCGCGCGAACAGGTGCTCGCCACGGTCGGGGTGGGGCTCGCGGTCCCCGCGCTGCTCTCCGGCATCTGGGGCTCGGACGCCCACACCTTCCCCGGGCCCGACGCACTGTCCGGCACCTTCGGGCTGCTGGGCGCCCGGGTCCCGGTCAACCGGCTGGTCCTGGTGGGCGCGGCGGTCGTGGTGCTGGTGGCGCTGCGGCTGTTCCTCGGGCGCACCCGGCACGGGCTGGTGGTCCGGGCGGGCGTCGAGGACCGGGCCATGGTCACCGCGCTCGGCATCGACGTCCGCAAGGCGTTCACGCTGGTCTTCGCGATCGGCGGCTGCGCGGCGGCGCTGGGCGGGGCGCTCGGCGGACTGTACTTCGGCTCGGTCGACCCGCGCCAGGGGACCTCGCTGCTGATCTTCGCGTTCGTCGTCGTGGTCACCGGCGGCATGGGCTCGGTGACCGGCGCCGCCGTGGCGTCCGTGGTCATCGGCCTGGTCCAGCAGTTCGCCAACTACTACACCGCAGCGGGGCTCGGCGATCTGGCGGTCGTCGTCCTGCTCGCCGTGCTGCTGCTGATCCGGCCGCGCGGACTGACGGGGAGGCTCGCGTGAGCACCGCCACCGACACACCCGACCGCACCGCCGGGCGCACCGCCGCCGGGCCGGTCCCCGCCGGGGGGTTCCGCCCGCTGCGCTGGTGGCCCGCCGCCGTCCTGCTCGTCCTGGTGACGGCCCCATTCAGCGCGGTGCCGGTGCCGGGGCTGCTCGACGGTCCGCTGGGCTCGGCGGGCAGCCTGCAACTCCTGGCGACGTGCCTGCTGTTCGGCGCCCTGGCCACCGGCTACGACCTGCTCCTGGGGCGGACCGGGCTGCTGTCCTTCGGGCACGCGCTGTACTTCGCTGCGGGCAGCTACGCCACCAATCTGTTCCTCCTGGAGGCGGGCCTGCCGTTCGCGCTCGCCGGCGTCCTCGGGCTGCTCTTCGGGATCGCGCTCGCCCTGGCCCTGGGGTCGGTGAGCCTGCGCGTGACCGGGATCGGCTTCTCCATGGTGACCCTGGCCTTCGCGCAGGCGGGCTCGATCCTGGTCTCCCGCGACCCCGGCGGGGTCACCGGCGGCGAGGAGGGCCGGGCGGCCCCGTCGGACCTGCTGCCGTCCTCGCTGGTCGGCATCGACAACACCGCCAACCTGTACTGGATCGCGCTGGCCTACCTCGTCCTCACCCTGGGCGTCGTGCACTGGGCGGTCCGCTCCCCCACCGGCCGGGTCTGGGAGGGCATCAAGGAGAACGAGCGCCGGGTGGAGGTCCTCGGCCTGAAGCCGTACGGGTTCAAGCTGACGGCCTTCGTGGTCGCGGGGGCGCTCGCCGCGCTCGGCGGGATCGTGCACCTGCTGCTGACGGGCGGCTCCACCCCGCAGACGACCACGTCGGACTTCACGCTGTCGCTGCTGGTGATGGTGGTGCTCGGCGGCTCCGGCACCCGCTGGGGCCCGATGGCCGGCGGCATCCTCTACACCTGGGCCGACCACCGGCTGGGCGATCTCGCCGGGTCGGGCGCGGTCGCGGACCTGCCGGCGGTCCTGCGCGTACCGCTGTCGCAGCCGTTGTTCCTGCTGGGCGTGGTGTTCGTGGCCGTGGTACATCTGCTGCCCGGCGGCCTGGCCCGGTTGCCGTCCCGGCTGAGGGCAGCATCCTCGAACCGTAAGGAGACCGGAGTCAGTTGAGCCCGCTCGCGGAGTACGAAGAGATCGAAGTCCCCGTGCGCGGGGGCTCCCTGGCGGCCCTGCGCTGGCCGGCCGCCGCCCCGGAGGGGCCGGTCGTGGTGGCCCTGCACGGGATCACCTCCAACGCCCTGTCCTGGGCGGCGGTGGCCCGGCTGCTGAACGGCCGGGCCACGCTGGTCGCCCCCGACCTGCGCGGCCGGGCCGGGAGCGCGCACCTGCCGGGCCCGTACGGGATCGCCGCGCACACCGACGACGTCGCCGCCCTGGCCGAGGCCCTGGGCCCCGGCCGCGTGGTGCTGGCGGGCCACTCGATGGGCGCGTTCGTGGCGGCCCTGGCGGCGGTGCGCCACCCGGACCGCGTCGGGCCGCTGCTGCTCGTGGACGGCGGCATCGGCTTCCCGGCGCCGACGCACCTGACGCCCGACGAGCTGATGACGGCGGTGATCGGCCCGGCGATGGACCGGCTGTCGATGACCTTCCCGGACCGGGCCGCCTACCGCGCGTTCTGGCAGGCGCATCCGGCGTTCGCCGGTGCGTGGTCGGACGAGGTGGACGCGTACATCCAGCGCGACCTGACGGGCGAGGAGCCGGAGCTGCGCTCGTCCTGCCGGATCGACGCGATCCGCACGGACGGGGTCGGGCTGTTCGACGACGAGGTCCTGTCGGCGGTGCGGAAGCTGCCCGTCGACGCGACGCTGCTGTGGGCCGCGCGCGGCCTGATGGACGAGGAGCAGGGCCTGTACGACGAGAGCAGGCTCGCCGCCGCCGGTGTGGACGGGACCCGGGTGGAGCCGGTCGCGGTGGAGGACGTCAACCACTACACGGTCCTCACGGGGGACCGGGGCGCACGTGAGGTGGCCGACCGCCTGGCGGCCCTCGCACCTACGGGCCGCTGACACGGCTTCAGGGGCCGGTCCCGTGGCGGTACCACGAGGCCGGCCCCTGAAGGCCGCGTGCCGACGGGATCAGATCCTGCCGTTCGCCAGCCGGGTCAGCGGGCCCGTACGTGGCTTGGCGGTCGCGCGTCCGGTCGCGAAGGCCACGCCGACGATGCTCACCACGCTCACGGCGGCGCCGGCGGCTATCGCCTTCCTGAGCTTGATGGCGGTCCAGGCGGTGGTGGCCACGCTCCCGACCCTGGCCACGTTGGCCGTCACCACCTGCCGGCCGCTCTGGAGACCGGAGACGGCGGCCTGACCGGCGCGCTGGGTGAGCCCACCGGCCTCGCCCGCGGTGTCCTCGGCCGAGTCCTTGGCCTTGGCTGCCGCGGTCTTCGCCTTGGCGGCCGTGGACTTGGCCTCGTCGGCCGTGGACTTCGCCCGTCCGCCACCGGTGCCGGCCGTCCTTCTCGCCGCACCGGTCGTCCTGCGGGCAGCGGTGGTCCGTGCCTTGCTCCCAGTGGAATTCTTGGTTTCCTTCTCAGCGGTCATGGCGTCCTCCTTGCCTCGGGTGTCCTGTCAAAACCTGGGTGCGGCCCACTCATGCGCCGTTGTGGGGCAGCAGGGAGCCGAGCGGCCCCAGGTCGAGATTGAGGTCGTCCATCGTCAGGTCGTAGCGGTCGCACAGCTCGGTCATGCGCTCGTGCAGGATCATCAGCGTCATGCCGATGCGCTCCTCCTGCTGCTCGCTCAGGTCGCCCCGGTCGACGCGGTGGAGGGCGGTGCGCTCCATGAGCTGGCGGAGCAGTTCGACGATGGTGAGCACCAGCTTCATGAGGTCCCGCTCGACGGTGTCCGGGTCGGTCTCCAGCCTGCGGGCACCGGCCGGAGCGGGGTGGTCGTCCGGTGGTGCGGGGCCGGTCCCGAGCTGCCGGGCCGCCGCGGCCGCCACGGCTTCGGCGAGCGCCGCGGGTGTCCCGCGCTCGCCGTCGTACTCGGTCATGCCGTCCTCCTCGTCGTCCGGGTGATGCGGTGAGGAATCCGCGGGCTCACCACGGCGCCGGCTCCTCGCCGGTGATCGACCGGATCACCGCCCGCAGGTTGATGTGGACGAGGTCGACGTCGGCGATGGAGAGGACCAGGTCGCCGGTGAGGACCGCGCCGCCGTTCAGGAGGCGGTCCAGGAGGTCGATCAGCGCGACGGGCGGGCCCTCCCGGGCCTCGGAAGGGCCGAGCACGCTCCCGACGAGGTCCGCGCTCACGGCCCCTCACCGCCGTCCGACTCCGCCGGGGTGGCGAACGAGTAGGGCGCCCAGGGCCCCGTCACCTCGACCGACACCCCGGGGACGCCGTCGGCCAGGCCGGTGAGCGCCCGGCGCAGTTCCTCGGTGCGCTCCCGGGGGACGAGGTACGCCTCGTTGGCGACGTTCACGCCGGGGTGGGCGGCGAGCTGTCCCTGCTGCGGGCGGTGGACCACGCGGTCCGCGACCACGCCGTCGGCCAGCTGCGCGGCTCGCCCGACCAGCTCGGACGCCGCCCGGTAGGCGTCCCGGTCCTTGCGCCGGGACGCCTGACGCTGCCGCAGATAGGCCCGCCCCGCGCCGGCTCCGGCGGGCGCCGCGGCGGCCGGGGCGGGGGCGTCGGCCGTCCGGGGATCGGCGTAGACCTTCACGCCCAGTTCGACGTGGCCCTCCAGCCGGCCCAGCAGGTCCTCGAACTCCCGGCGTCGCCCGACCAGCATGGCGGCGACCCTCGCGTCGTCCAGGTAGACCGTGGCCAGCCGCATCGGCAGCACCGGCATCTCGGTGAACAGCGCGTCCACCACGGCGTGGTGGGCCCGGGCGAGCGCTTCGAGCCGCGCCAGGTCCTCCAGTTGTGCGGACAGGCCCTGCGCTCCGAAGGTGTCCGCCGGCACGCGGGAGACGAGTGCGCAGAGCCCGCCGGCGGTCACCGGGTACAGGGAGCGGCCGTCCACGCCCGGCAGGCGGGAGGCGAGCCCGTGGAGTGCGGGGCCCTCCCGCCCGACCGCGTAGACATAGGTCAGCCGTGCGCCGTCCGCCGTGTGCGTCCGGGTGCTCATCGTTCTTCCTCCTCCGTGGCCCGGGCCTGCTCCTCCTGAGGGCCGCCCGCCGCCTCGGGGAGCCCGGCGGCCGACCGCAGCCGGGCCAGCTCGGCCCGCAGCCGCTCGTTCTCCTCGGCCAGGGCACCGTCCCCGGGGCGCGCCTCGCTCTCGCGCGCGGGACGGGCCCGTGAGGAGAGCGAGGGATCGTGCTCCCACCAGTCGATGCCCATCTCCTTGGCCTTGTCGACCGAGGCGACGAGCAGCCGCAGCTTGATGGTGAGCAGCTCGATGTCGAGCAGGTTGATCTGGATGTCACCGGCGATGACGACGCCCTTGTCCAGCACCCTTTCCAGGATGTCGGCGAGGTTGGCCGACGAACCCTGCCCGTACGCCGGGGAGCTCCCCCTCGGTGGGGCCGGCAGCCGGCCGGCGAGTGAATCGGACACGGTCTCTCACGCCTTTCGTGGATGTCGGTCGGGGGCCGGGCACGGGCCCGGGTCAGCGGCGGGCGGTGGCCGTCCGGCGGCGGGAGCGGCGGGCCGGCCGGGGCTCCTCGTCCTCCTCCGGCTCCTCGTCCTCCTCCGGCTCCTCGTCCTCCTCCAGCTCCTCTTCTTCCTCCGGCTGCTCTTCGGCGTCCTCGTCCAAGGGCTCGTCCTCCGGACCGGCTTCGTCCTCCGGCTCCTCGAACTCGTCCGTCGGCTCGCCGTCCTCCGGGTCGCCGCCCTCCGGGTCGTCTTCCTCCGGGTCGCCGTCCTCCGGCTCCTCGTCCTCCGGTGCGGCCTCGTCCTCCGGTGCGGCCTCGTCGGCGTACTCGTCGTCCAGCGGCTCTTCCGCCTCGATCGCCTCGTCGTGGCTGACGACGACCTCGCCGTCGCGGATCTCGCCCCGCCAGCCGTCGGTCGCCTCACCGCGCATCATGATGAACTTGCGGTAGAGCTTCAGGTCCAGCCGGGCGCGTCGGCCCTGGGCGCGCCAGATGTTGCCGGTCTTCTCGAACAGCCCCTTGGGGAAGTACTCGAGGACCAGCAGGACGCGGGTCAGGTCGTCGGTGATCGCGTGGAAGGTGACGACGCCCTTGACGGTGCCCTTGGCACCCTCGGTGGTCCAGGTGATGCGTTCGTCCGGCACCTGCTCGGTGACGTTCGCCTTCCAGCTGCGGGTGGACTTGGCGACCTTGACCTTCCAGTTGCTGGTGGTGTCGTCGGCCTTCTCCACGCTCACGACGCCCTTGGCGAACGTGCTGAACTCCTGGAACTGGGTCCACTGGTCGTACGCCTCGCGGACGGGCACGCCGACGTCGATGTCCTCGACGACGGTGACGCTCTTGGACTTCCCTCCGCCGGACTTGCGCCCCTTGCCGAACAACCCCTTGACCTTGTCCTTCACTTTGTCCTTGAGGTGGGAGGCGCCCGCACCGATCGCCGCCTGGGCGGGCGACTTGCCGTCCTTGAGGGCCTGTCCGCCCTTGGCGAGGCTCTTCAGCGCGCCTCCCCCGCCGCCCGGCTCCGCGAGTTTGGAGACCGATTCCCCGAGCCGGTGGCCCAGTTGGGTCACCGTGTGCTCGGCGCGGGCGCGGAGGTAGTTCTGCAGTTCCTCCTTGAGCCGTTCGGCGGCCGGGCTCTTGACGACCTCGTCCTTGATGCCCTTGATCGCGGAGTCAGGCATCGCTGCCTCCCCGGGCCTTGCGGGTGCGGGTGGACGTGGCCTTGGCGGCTCCGCCCGCGCGCTTGCGGGTGGAGGCGGCAGGCTTGCGGGCGGGGGCGGCGGACTTGCGGGTGGAGGCGGCGGGCTTGCGGGTGGAGGCACGGCGGTTCCGCTTCGCGTCGCGGTCCGTCCCGGCCCCGTCGTCGGAGGCAGCCGCGTCCTCGGGGTCCTCGGTGCCCTCGGCGTCCTCGACCGGCTCGTCGTCCTCGGCAGCGGGGCCCGCCGACAGCGACTGGGTGCGCCGCTGCAGGGATTCGGCGAGGCTGCCGGCCCGCTGGGTGACGGCCTTGGTCGCCGCCGTCCTCGTGGCGTCCACCAGCTCCTTGCGGACCTGGTCGTTGAGCGGGCCCAGGGCGGGCGACTCGGCCAGCATCCGGCCGATCCGCCTCGGGTCGAGGTCGAACTTCTTGCCGAGGAGGAACATGCCGAACCCCACGGCGAGCTTGGCCTTCTTGGTCCGCCCGAGCAGGTATCCCCCTGCCAGGGCCACGCCTATCTTGGCGTTCTTCGTCATCTGCGATACACCTCGGATCTCCCCCGGTCGTGTGCGGTCCGGCCGCCGGTCATGACGTGTGCCGTGCGCCGTTGCGGTACTCCTCGATTTCGTCGAGCCGGTCGAGCAGTTCGTCCTCGCGCCGGTCGAACTCCTCGGCCCCGATGACCCCGCTGTTCAGCTCCTGTTCCAGCTGCGCGAGCCGGGCGCGCACCGGTTCGGGGTCGTAGTACTCCTCCTCGGCCGCGTGGACCACCTGGTCGAGGACCCACACCGTCCCCCGGACGGGGGCCAGCGGCAGGGTCAGCAGTTGCGTGATGAGTCCCATCCCGGCAGATCACCTCCGCTCCCGGGCCGGACGGGGCCGCGGCAGCCGTCAGACGAAGCTGTACGGCGGGAGCGGCCCCGTGAGGGTGTACGTGTAGGCGTCGCCCCGCGTGTCGGCCTCCCGCCGGACCGCCTCCACGAAGGCGTCCGCCTCCGCCCGGGGCACGAGGAAGGACAGGTTCAGGAAGTGCTGGGGCCCCGGCTCCGCGGAAGAGCTGCGGGTGGCCGCTGGGGCCAGACGGCCGACGACCTCCTCGGCCTCCCTGGCGTGGCGGGCGCTCACCTCCTGGGCCACCATTTCGCCCAGCGCGAGCCGGTCGTCATGGCTGCCCTGGGCCCGTGCCCGCTCGTTGAGCTGCCGTATCTCGTCGGATTCGGTCATGATCTCCCGCAGGAGGTCGTCCTCGTCCCGGCCGGCCTTCAGGTTGTACTCGACCTGGCCGTCCAGTTCCGCGAGCCGCTCCGCGTAGGAGTCCGCCTCCCGCTCCAGGGCCGCGGTGACCTCCTCGTCACCGGGCCCCACCAGGCCGAAGCGCATCGGCAGGGTCGCCCCCCGTTCCATCAGGGCCTCCAGGACACCCTGATGGGCCAGGACGTCCCGGCGCTTCGCGCGCAGCCCCGGCGGGGCGTCGCTGACCACCGCGGCCAGGCGGTCGGTGCACAGGATCCGCAGGTCCGCGGGCGGGTCACCGACCCCGGACAGGCCGTCCAGCGGCAACGGGTGGCCGGCGCCGGTGATGGCGTAGATGTACGTGGGCACTGCTGCTACTCCTCGCGTCGCTGGGTCTGCCGGCTGGACGTGGACTTGCGGGCGGTCCGCTTGCGCGGCTGCTCCTCCTCGGGCTCGTCGCGCTTGCCCTGCAACGATTCGCTGAACGCCTCGACGGCTCCGGTCAGCGCGCCCTTGGACTTCCCCTTGGCGCCGTTCTCCGTCATGTCGCCGACCAGGTCGGTGAGCTGGCTCGGGGCCTTGCGGCCGGATTCGAGATCCAGCCGGTTGCACGCCTCGGCGAACCGCAGATAGGTGTCGACACTGGCGACCACCACGCGGACGTCGATTTTGAGGATTTCGATGCCCACCAGGGAGACGCGGACGAATGCGTCGATGACCAGTCCCCGGTCGAGTATGAGCTCGAGAACGTCGTAGAGATTTCCCGAGCCGCCGCTCCCGGCGGACGTCGCATTGCTCTGCTGCACGAGTGTCATGGGAACTCCTTTCGGTGATCCTCGTACGTTCGACGACGGAGTCCCTCAGCGACGGTCGATCTGCCCTCGGGCATACCGGTGCACGCGTTCGTAGGACATCAGCCGCCCCTGGCGGTCGAGTTGCACCCGGTAGGAGGCCAGCACGCTCATCGTGTCCGGAACCCGCTCCAGCTCGACCACTTCGACATCCGCCGACCAGCCGTCCTCGGTCGCTTTCACCGCGGAGACCGAATCGGGCTCGCACTGAAGCATTTCCGAGAGCTGTGCGGCGGCCTGCCGCATCGCGGTGAGCGCGTCGACGCGCTTTTCTTCGTGACCGTTTCCGGTGTCCTTTTCGGTGCTCATCCTTCCCCTGTCGCCGGGGAGCGCCGCTGCCTGTCCGGCCTCCGTCGTCATGGCTTCCGTTCGCATGCCCCTGCATTCCGGAGGCATGCGTGGCGGGGCGCGAATGACGACGACGCGGCATTTTCCGCGGCCGCTGATCCGGGCGGCCGCGGAAAAACCGCGTCGTCGTGGCGTTCAGCCGGTGCAGCCGCTGTCCGCGATCACGAAGTAGCCGGCCGGGGACTCCTTCAGGGTGTGGCTGACGAAGACGTTGTACAGGCCCATGTTCTGGTCGGAGCCGTTCGCGTAGACGTACCCGCCGGACAGGTGCGCCCGGCCCGCCGTGACGTGGGCGTAGTTCGTGGCGGCGTAGCACTGCGCGGGGCCGGGATCACCGGGGTCCCCGGGATCGCCCGGGTCACCGGGGTCGCCCGGTTCGGTGCCGCCGTCCAGGCCCCAGAAGACGCCCGTGTAGTACGTGGAGCAGAGGGTGTTCAGGAAGTACGCGGCCGTCGAGCCGCACTGCTGGGCGCCCGAACCGGGGCTGACCGGCAGACCGTGGCCCATGCCGGAGACCGAGTACATCTCGACGGCCGGCTTCCCCGAGGCGTCGTCGTAGACGGTGCGGGTGGTGCCGCCGGGGAGGCTGTCCGTGGACGACGGGGTCTGGCCGATGCCCCAGACATCGGTCCACTGGTCGCGGAGGGCCGTCGCGTTGGCCGGGTACACCGTGTAGTCCGAGGTGCCCTGCCAGATCGCGACCCGGGGCCACGGACCGCCGTAGCCGGGATGGGCGGCGCGGACCTTGTCGCCCCACTGCGCGGGCGTCAGCTTCTGCGGGCCCGTCTGGCAGCCCGATGCGGCGGCCTGGCTGGTCGCGCACTGGGCGGGCAGCCCGGAGGCCACGGAGCCGCCCGCGAAGACGTCCGGGTAGGCGGCGAGCAGGTCGGCGGTCATCCCGCCGCCCGCCGAGAGCCCGGTGACGTACACCCGGTCCGCGTCGGAGCCGTAGGTCTTCTTCGCGTAGTCGACCATCTGCACGATCGACGCGGCCTCGCCCTTGCCCCGGGTGTCCTCGTTCGGGTCGAACCAGCTGAAACAGGACAGCGCGTTGTTCGCCGACGTGGTCTGCGGGAAGACGACGGCGAAGCCCCACTCGTCGGCGTACTTCGGCCAGCCGGAGTTGGTGTAGTACGCGTTCGCGGTCTGCGTGCAGCCGTGCAGGGCGACGACCAGGGGGGCGTTCGCGGGGAGCCCTGCGGGGGTGTACGCGTACATCTGGAGGTTGCCGGGGTTGGAGCCGAAGCCGGTCACCTGCTGGAGGCCGGCAGCGGCGGCGGGCTGCGCGGTGGTGACGCTCAGCGTCGCCGCGAGCAGGCCGAGGACGGCCGTCGCCGCGACGCGGCGGCAGAGGCGTTTCAGGATGGATGGGCGCACGGGTGCGTTCTCCTGCCGTGGGGGTACGGGTCGCTGCCGGAACCTACGAGCGGCACCGGCCCCCGCCCATGGGACCGGTGGCCACAACCCGGCCCCCGCTGTGTGCCCCGACTCCCTTGCGCGGCCCCGCACGGCGGTTGCCGGGGAGCGCGCACCATGTACGCCGCCACCATGCCCCGGTACGCGGGTGTGTGCACCGACGCCGTGTGACGCGGGGCCGCGCGTACCTACGGTGACGGCCATGGAGACTTCCCGCAGACCGGATCACCAGCCCGCCGCCGCCCCCGCGCAGGCGTCCGCAGAACCCGTCCTGGCCGGGCGCACCGCGCTGGTGACCGGGGCGGCGAGCGGCATCGGACGGGCCTGTGCGCAGGCGCTCGCCGCCGCGGGCGCCCATGTGCACGTCGTGGACCGGGCCGGTGAGGCCGCCGAGCGGCTGGCGAAGGAGATCGGCGGAACGCCCTGGGTGGTGGACCTGTCCGAGCCCGACGTCGTGGACACCCTGCCCGCCGATGCGGACGTGGTGGTCAACAACGCGGGCCTCCAGCACGTGGCGCCGGTGCACGCGTTCCCGCCGGACCGGTTCGCGCTGATCCAGCGCGTGATGGTGGAGACCCCGTTCCGTGTCTTGCGCCGGACCCTGCCGGGCATGTACGAACGCGGCTGGGGGCGCGTGGTCAACATCTCGTCGGTGCACGGGCTGCGCGCGAGCCCGTACAAGTCGGCCTACGTCACGGCCAAGCACGCACTGGAGGGGCTGAGCAAGGTGGTCGCGCTCGAAGCGGCGGAGCACGGGGTGACGAGCAACTGCGTCTGCCCCGGATACGTGCGCACCCCGCTGGTCGAGAACCAGATCGCCGACCAGGCCCGGACGCACGGCATCTCCGAGGACGAGGTCGTCGGGCGGGTGATGCTGGAACGGAGCGCCGTCAAGCGGCTGATCGAGCCCGCGGACGTCGCCGAGGCGGTCCTGTGGCTGTGCGGCCCGCGCACCGGGCACATCACCGGCTCCTCGCTCTCCATGGACGGCGGCTGGACCGCTAACTGACCCGCCGCCCCGAACCCTCCGAGGAACCCTGGACGCCATGCCTGAACCGCTCCCCTCCGCCGCGCCCCACCTCCGGCGCCTGTTCGACCTGCTGGCCGACGACGCCCCGGCCGAGGCGCTGGGGGCGGTCTCCTCGCAGGCGCGGGCGGACGGGGTGCCCGCCGACGAGCTGGCGGAGGTGGAGCGGGCGACGGCGACCGCGCTGCGGATCAGGAGCGCGCTGCGCCAGCACCGGCGCCGCGAGGCCCAGTTGACCGCGCTGTTCGACACGGCGGGCGACCTGGCGGCCTCGCGCGACCTGGACGACGTGCTGAAGGCGATCGTGCGGCGGGCCAGGATGCTGCTGGGCACGGACACCGCTTATCTGACCCTGCCGGACGAGGAGGCCGGGGACACCTACATGCGGGTCACGGACGGATCGGTCTCCGTGCTCTTCCAGCGGCTGCGGCTGGAGCTGGGCGAGGGCCTGGGCGGTCTGGTGGCGCAGACGGCGAGCCCGTACGCGACGCCGGACTACCGCACGGACGACCGCTTCCGCCACACCCGCAACATCAACGCCGGGGTGCTGGACGAGGGCCTGGTCGCGATCCTGGGCGTGCCGCTGCTGCTCGGGTCGAGCCGGGGCGGTACGGGAAAGGTGATTGGCGTCCTGTTCGCGGCGGACCGCTCGCCCCGGGTCTTCAGCCCGGACGAGGTGGCCCTGCTCTGCTCGCTGGCCGCGCACGCGGCGATCGCCATCGACACCGCCCGCGCGCTCGCCGACACCACCGCCGCGCTGGCCGGACTGGCCGAGGCGAACGCGGAGCTGGCCGAGGCCAACGCCTCCGTGCGGGCGCACTCGGCGGCGATGGCACGGGCGGAGGAGGCGCACGACCGGCTCACCGACCTGGTGCTGCGCGGCCGGGACGTCAAGGACGTGGCGGCAGCGGTCGCCGGGCTGCTCGGCTCGCCGCTGACCATTCACGACCCGGGCGGCCGCCCGCTGGCCGCGGTCCGCCCGGACGGTACGGACTTCGCCGCCGACAGCATGGACGCGGGCTGGCTGGCGGAGGCGGCCGAGGAGTCGCGTACCGGGGCGCGGGCCGTGCACCGCGACGGGCGGGTGGTGTGCGCGGTGCTCGCCGGTCACGAGCTGCTGGCCGGGCTCGTCCTGCACCGGGCCCGCCCGCTGGACGACTCGGACCGGCGGCTGTTCGAGCGGTCGGCGGTGGTGACGGGGCTGCTGTTGCTGCTGCGGCGGACGGTGGCCGAGACGGAGAACCGGATACGCGGTGAGCTGATCGCGGACCTGCTCGCGGACCCGGCCCGTGACCCGGCGGGGCTGGCCGAGCGGGGCCGCCGCCTCGGCATCGACCTGGACCGCCCGCATCTGCTGCTCGTGGCGGAGACCGGGGCGCGCGAGCGCCTGGCACCGGCCGCGATGCGCTTCCTGTTCGGCGGCGAGCACCAAGGCGTGAGCGCCGAACACGCGGGCGCCGTGGTGTTGTTGACGGAGGACGACGGGACGGCTGCGGGTGCGGCGGCCCGGGCGGCGGCGGCCCAGCTGGGGCAGCTGGCCCAGGCCCCGGTCACGGTGGCGGCCGCCGGTCCGGCCCGGGGCGCCGGGGGGCTGGCCGCCGCCTACGCGGAGGCGGCGCGCTGTCTGCGGGCGATGCGGGTGCTGGGGCGGACCGGCGAGGGCGCGTGCGTGGAGGAGCTGGGGTTCCTGGGCGTGGTGCTGGGCAACGCGCAGGACGTGGACGGCTTCGTGGCGGCGACGCTGGGGCCGCTGCTGGAGTACGACGCACAGCGCGGCACGCAGCTGGTGCGGACGCTGAGCGCGTACTTCGGGGCGGGCGGCAGCCTGATCCGGGCCAAGGACGAGCTGCACGTCCACGTCAACACGGTGGTGCAGCGCCTGGACCGCGTCCAGGTGCTGCTGGGCCGCGACTGGAACGAGCCGGACCGAGCGCTGGAACTCCAACTGGCTCTGCGGCTGCATCTGTTGTCGGGGGCCGCCCGGGACACGCGACCGCTCCGGCGGGCAGAATCCTGAACCGTGACGATCACCGCGCGCGCCCTCAACCGGGCGACCCTCAGCCGTCAGCTCCTTCTGGCCCGTGAGCCGCTGACGGCGGCCGACGGGGTGCGGCGGGTGGTCGCGCTCCAGGCCCAGCAGCCGGCCTCGCCGTACATCGCCCTGTGGAACCGGCTCTCGGGCTTCACCCCGGAGGCGCTCGACGCGGCCTTCGCGGAGCGGTCGGTGGTGAAGGCGACGCTCATGCGGATCACGCTGCACGCGGTGCACGCCGAGGACTATCCGGCGTTCCGGGCGGCGATGCAGCCGGTCCTGTACGGCTCGCGGCTCGGCTCCCGGTTCACCGCGTCCGGGCTCAGCGCGGCCGACGGCGAGGAACTGGTGGCGCGGGTCCTGGAGTTCGCCCGCACGCCGAGGTCGTCGGCCGAGATGCAGGCGTGGCTGGCGGAGCTCTACGGCGCGGAGCGCAAGGACGCGGTGTGGTGGGGCATGAAGAACTACGCCCCGCTGCATCACGTCCCGACCGGCCCGCCGTGGTCCTTCGGCGCGCGTGCCGCGTTCGTCGCGGCGGGCGAGGGCCCCGCGCCCCGGGGCCGGGAGGTGGACCGGGCGGCGCTGCGCACGCTGATCCTGCGCTGTCTGGCCGGGTTCGGCCCGGCGTCGGTCGCGGACGTGGCGCAGTTCTCGATGGTGGGGCGGGCGCCGGTCCGGGCGGAGCTGACGGCCATGGCGGACGAGGTGGAGCGGCTTCGGGGGCCGGGCGGGGAGGTGCTGTTCGACCTCCCGGGCGCCTCCCGGCCGGACGCCGACACCCCGGCCCCGTCCCGGCTCATGGCGATGTGGGACTCCACGCTGCTGGCGTACGCGGACCGGGCCCGGGTGATACCGCCGGAGTACCGCCCGCTGGTGATCCGGCGCAACGGGGACGTGCTGCCGACCCTGCTGGTGGACGGCTTCGTCGCGGGCGTGTGGCGCCCGACGACCGAGGGGGTCGAGGCCACGGCGTTCCACCCGCAGCCGCCCGCCGTCTGGGACGAACTGGCGGCGGAGGCCGAGGCGTTGACCGCGTTCCTCGGCACCCGCGAGCGGGCGGTCTACAACCGCTACCACCACTGGTGGGCGAAACTCCCGGACGCGGATGTGCGGATGCTCTAGGACCTTCCTGCCGGCGGCGGGTGCGGGGCGCGGAAGGTGAAGGCGTCGGGGGTGTCGCCCTTCGCGCGGAGCAGGGCGATGCGTTCCATCGCCTCCTCGACGCCCGGGCGGTGACCGGCCGGGACCCACCACAGGGCCATGTGGTGGTCGGCCAGGCGCTCGAACCACTCGCGGCGGCGGGCCATGACCCTCAGGTGATCGCTGCGGTACACGTACGCCTTCAGGGCGTCGACCGATTCCCAGACCGAGCAGTTGAACAGGAGGAACTGGTCCTCGTCCTCGGGGCGCAGGCTCGTGGCGTCGGCCCCGCCGTCGTCCACCATCCGCCAGACGAAGCCGGGGGCGTGGTCGGCGAGGGCGTTGATCTCGGGGAGCTGTGCGACGAAGTCGGCGAGCTGGGGGCTGTCGAGCGGGGCGAGGATGCGCCCGATGTTGACCTGGGCAAGGTGGAAGTCGTTCACGGGCCCAAGCATGGCCGGGTGAACCTTCTAAAGTCAACGGATTCTTTTTTAGAAGTCGGCGGTCCCCTCGGGGCCCTCGACCGCGACGCAACAGCCTTCCGGCAGCGGCTCCATGACCGCCTTCCAGCCCTCGGGGAGCAGCCCTTCGATCCCGGCGAGGTTCATCCCGCAGACCAGGGCCGGGAATTGCTCGGCCAGCGCGTGGAACGGGCAGTTGCGCAGCCGGAGCTTTCCGCAGCCCCAGTACGGTTCGTAGCCGCGCTCCCGCAGCGCCTCGACGGGGTCCGCCGTGCTCGCCGCCTCCCCGGCCGCGCGCGCCGCCGCCTGCAGCTCGTTGTCGAGCCCGGCCCGTTCGACCACCTCGGCGAGCAACTGGCCGACGGTGTCGTAGGAACGCGGCGGTACGGAGACGGCGTGCTCGCCGGCCGCCCGCCGGTACAGCTTGGAGGGCCGCCCGGCGCCGGGGCCGGTGCGCCCGGAGAGCCGGCGGAAGCCGGCCTCCAGGAGCCCGGCGTCCACGAGCTTGTCCAGGTGGAACGCGGCCACGGCCCGCGTCACCCCGACCGCGTCCGCCGCGGCGTCCCGCGTGACGTCGCCCTGGGCGGCGGCCACGTGCCGGTACAGTCCGCGGCGTACGGGGTCCCCGAGGGCCGCCAGCGCATCCAGGGCGGCGTCGTCACTGCTCACGGACCCGAGTCTAGGCGGCACGCCTCTCGGGGGCGCTGCCCCCGAACCCCCGCTGCTCAATCGCCGGAGGGGCTTGATTTTGCCCCCGGCGCGAGACCAAGCCTCTCCGGCGCTTGAGGAGCGGGGTCCGGGGCAGCGCCCCGGTTTCGGGAAGGGGCGGGGAGGGGAAGAAACCCCGCCCGCTAGACTGGCCGCGTCGTCACTATGCCCGTTCAGGGGGAAGCCGGTGCGAATCCGGCACTGACCCGCAGCCGTAAACCGCCGCGAGGCGAAAGTCGGAATGCCCTGCCCGAGTCGTGACCCGCTCACGCCGCCGGAACCCCGGCGGCCCGCCCCGTCGAGGAATACGGAGCCGGAGCCTGGTGCCGTGTGTGCCGTCCCCGGCCCCCAGGAGAGGCACCGCCCGCCATGACCGCACGCCGCAGCGCCGCCGCGCTCGCCGTCACCGCCGCCGCGCTCTGCGCGGCCGCCGCCCCGGCGGCCGTCGCCGCGCCGTCGCCGTCGCCCTCCCCCTCGGCCGCGCTGCCCTCCGGGCTCTACGGCACCGGCGACCCGACGTACGACGGGGTGTGGCGGCAGTCACTCGCCTTCCTCGCGCAGCAGGCCACCGGTGTGACCCCGGCCACGAAGGCCGTCGACTGGCTGACCGGCCAGCAGTGCGACAGCGGCGCCTTCCCCGCGTACCGTCCGGACGCCTCCGCGCCCTGCACCGACAAGACGGTGGTCGACACCAACGCGACGGCCGCCGCGGCCCAGGCCCTGCGCGCGATCGGCGGCCACCAGGACGCCGTCGCGAACGCGGTCAGCTGGCTGAAGTCCGTCCAGAACGAGGACGGCGGCTGGGGCTACACCGCGGGCAGCCCGAGCGACGCGAACTCCACGTCCATCGTGATCGGCTCCCTCGCCCGGGCCGGCGAGAAGCTGGGCGACGTGACGACGCACGGCGGCAAGACCCCGTACGCCGCGCTGCTGACGTTCTCCATCCCCTGCGGCGGCAAGGACGGCGGCGCCTTCGCCTACCAGCCCGACAAGTCCGGCAAGCTCGCCGCCAACGGTGACGCCACCGCCGCCGGTGTCCTCGGCGCGCTCGGCAAGGGCCTGGTCGTCTCGGACAACGCGGCCGTGAAGGACCCCGCCTGCCACCAGGGGTCCCCGCTCGAACCGGAGCAGGCCGCGCAGAACGGCGCCTCCTACCTCGCGACCGCCCTCGCGAAGAACGGCCACCTGGACCTGCCGAAGATGCCCGGCGCCGAGGACAGCGAGCCGCAGCCCGACTTCGGCAACACCGCCGACGCGGTCGTCGCCCTGTCCGCCGCCGGGCACAAGGACAAGGCGGCCGGCCCGGTCGCCTGGCTGAAGAAGAACTCCGCCGCCTGGGCGAAGCAGAGCGGCCCCGCCGCCTACGCCCAGCTGATCCTGGCCGCCCACGCGACCGGCGCCGACGTCCACGACTTCGGCGGCGCCGACCTCGTCGCCCAGCTGAACGCGACCGGCCCCGAGCCGGCCGCCGTGAAGAAGCCGGAGCCGACGGCCACGGAGGACGAGGAGAAGAAGGACAGCGGCGACGGCGACGGCATCGGCGGCGTCTGGTGGTTCGTCGGCATCGGCCTCGCGGTCGGCGCGGGCGCCGGCTTCCTGATCAGCGGCCGCCGCAAGAACCAGCAGCTGTGAGGGGCTGCCGGGTGGCCTCGGGCCGGTCGAGCGGACGCGGTCCGGTGCGTGCGATTCCAAGGCAGAGGAGGGAGTCGACGCGGAGCGTCGCTGACCGACGACAACGCCGGAAGCGTGCGTGCCGGGGCGTGGCCGCCCGGTCCGAGGCCACCCGGCAGCCCCACCGCCGCGTCGGACGGGCGCTCGCGCTCCTCGTCCTCGGTGCCGTCCTGGCGCTGCTCGGCGCGGGCACGGCGCAGGCGGCGGGCTACCGCTACTGGTCGTTCTGGGAGGGCTCCGGGAGCGGCTGGTCGTACGCCACCCAGGGGCCGTCGCTCGTCCGGCCCGAGGACGGCTCGGTGCAGGGGTTCCGCTTCTCGGTGAGCGCGGACTCCCAGGACGCCTCCAAGCCGCGCAACGCCCCCGACTTCGCGAAGATCTGCGCGGACACCCCGGCGAAGGACGGCAGCAAGCGCGTCGCCGTCGTCATCGACCCGGGCACCGCGGCCGACGCGCCGGACGGCGAGACGCCGCCCCCGCCGCGCACCGCCTGCGCACGGGTGGCGAAGGACGCGAGCAGCGCGGAGGCCCTGGCCGCGGTCGCCAAGCCGCTGCGCTACGACGCGAGCGCGATGCTCTGCGCGATCTCCGGCTACCCGGCCACCGGCTGCGGCGAGCAGGTCTCCGGCGCCGCGACCGGCGGCACGGACGGCGGCGCTTCCCACGACGGCACGGCCGGCGGCAGCAAGGCACCCGCCTCGGCCGCCGCGTCCGACGCCGCCTCCACCGGCGGCCACGGCGACGACGGCGGCCCGTCCGCGGGCGTCCTCGTCGGGATCGGCGCGGTGCTGCTCCTCGGCATCGCCGCAGTCGCGCAGGCCCGCCGCCGCCGCGGATGACCGGCTCGACGGCCGGCCGCACGAAGAGCACCGCGGACCGGCTCCCCGCCTGGCGCGCCCCCGCCGCGACCCGCTCCAACGCGGTGCCGGCCGGGGCGTGGTGGCTGTGGGCGCTGGGCCTGGCCACCGCCGCGTCCCGGACCACCAACCCGCTGCTGCTCGGCCTGCTGGTCGGCGTCGCGGGTTACGTGGTGGCGGCGCGCCGCACGGACGCGCCGTGGGCCCGGTCGTACGGCATGTTCATCCGGATCGGGCTCTTCGTGATCGCGGTGCGGCTGCTGTTCTCCGTCTTCCTCGGCTCGCCGATCCCCGGCACGCACACCGTGTTCACGCTGCCCGAGGTGCCGCTGCCCGACTGGGCGAAGGGCGTCCGGATCGGCGGCCGGGTCACCGCCGAGCAGCTGCTGTTCGCGCTGTACGACGGGGCGAAGCTGGCGGCCCTGCTGATCTGTGTCGGCGCGGCGAACTCCCTCGCCAACCCGGCCCGGCTGCTGAAGTCGCTGCCCGGCGCGCTGTACGAGGCCGGGGTCGCCGTCGTCGTGGCGATGACGTTCGCGCCGAACATGGTCGCCGACGTGCTGCGGCTGCGCACCGCCCGCCGGCTGCGCGGACGCCCGACCGGCGGGGTGCGGGCCGTCCTCCAGATCGGTCTGCCAGTCCTGGAGGGCGCCCTCGAACGGTCGGTCGCCGTCGCCGCCTCCATGGACGCGCGCGGTTACGGGCGCACCGCCCGGGTCCCGGCCGCCGTCCGGCACACCACGAACGTCCTGACGCTCGGCGGGCTGCTCGGGGTGTGCGCCGGTACGTACGGGCTGCTCGCCGCGGAGGGCGCCGGTTACGGCCTCCCGCTGCTGGCCGCCGGTCTCCTCGCCGCGGCGGCGGGGCTGCGGCTCGGCGGGGCGCGTTCGGTGCGGACCCGCTACCGGCCCGACCGCTGGGACGTACGGGCGTGGCTGATCGCCGGGTCCGGCGCGGCCGTCGCCGTGGCCATGATCCGGGCCGGGAACGCCGACCCGGCGGCGCTGCACCCCGGGGTCGTGCCGCTGACCGCTCCCGTGCTGCCGCTGTGGCCGGCCGCCGCCGTGCTGCTCGGGCTGCTTCCGGCGGTGGTCGCCCCCGTCCCGCCCTCCCCCACAGGCTTCCAGGAGAAGGTGTGATCCGGTTCGACGCTGTTTCGGTGCGGTACGAGGGGGCGGAGCGCCCCACGCTCTCGGGGGTCGACCTGACCGTCCCGGAGGGTGAGCTGGTGCTGCTCGTCGGCCCCTCGGGGGTCGGCAAGTCGACGCTGCTCGGTGCCGTCTCGGGGCTCGTGCCGCACTTCACGGGCGGGCTGCTGACCGGGCGGGTCACCGTGGGCGGGCGGGACACCCGGACGCACAAGCCCCGGGAGCTGGCCGACCTGGTCGGCACCGTGGGCCAGGACCCGCTGGCGCACTTCGTCACCGACACGGTCGAGGACGAGCTCGCCTACGGCATGGAGTCGCTGGGCCTGGCCCCGGCCGTGATGCGGCGGCGGGTCGAGGAGACCCTCGACCTGCTGGGCCTGGCCGGGCTGCGCGACCGCCCGATCGCCACCCTGTCCGGGGGCCAGCAGCAGCGGGTCGCGATCGGCTCGGTCCTCACCCCGCACCCCCGGGTCCTGGTGCTGGACGAGCCGACGTCCGCGCTGGACCCGGCCGCGGCCGAGGAGGTCCTCGCGGTCCTCCAGCGGCTCGTCCACGACCTGGGCACCACGGTCCTGATGGCGGAACACCGGCTGGAGCGCGTGGTGCAGTACGCGGACCGGGTCGTCCTGCTCCCCTCGCCGGGCGCCGCCCCGGTCATGGGCACGCCCGCCGAGGTGATGGCGGTCTCCCCGGTGCACCCCCCGGTCGTCGCGCTCGGCCGCCTCGCCGGCTGGGAGCCGCTGCCCCTCACGGTCCGCGACGCGCGACGGAGGGCCGGCGGCCTGCGGGACCGGCTGGCGAACGTGGCGCCGGATGCGGGAACGCAGGCCGAGGCCGCCCCGCACCCGGCACCGGACGCGCCCCGGCCGTCCGCGCCCGCCGGGCCCGCCCGCCCCGCCGTCCCCCGCCGGGGCACCCTCGCCCGCCTCATCGGCCGCGCCCCGCGGACCGTCCCCGCCCCGGAACCCGTCACCGGTGCCCCCGCCGCTCGTGCAGAACGGCTCGGGGTGCGGCGCGGCCGGGTCGAGGCGCTGCGCCGGGTGTCGCTCACCGTCGGGGCGGGCGAGACCGTGGCCCTGATGGGGCGCAACGGCGCGGGCAAGTCCACGCTGCTCGGCGCCCTCGTCGGCATGGTCGAGCCCTCCTCCGGCACCGTCCTGACCGGGGGCCTGCCCCCGCACCGGACGCCGCCGCGCGAGATGGTGCGCCGCGTCGGCCTCGTACCGCAGGAGCCGCGCGACCTGCTGTACGCGGACACGGTCGCCGCCGAGTGCGCGGCGGCGGACGCGGACGCCGGGGCGGAGCCGGGCAGCTGCCGGGCCCTGGTGTCGGAGCTGCTGCCGGACGTCGGGGACGACACGCACCCCCGCGACCTGTCCGAGGGGCAGCGCCTGGCCCTGGCCCTCGCCGTGGTGCTCACCGCCCGGCCGCCGCTGCTGCTCCTGGACGAGCCGACCCGGGGGCTGGACTACGCGGCGAAGGCCCGGCTGGTCGGGGTGCTGCGCGCGCTGGCCGCCGAGGGCCACGCCATCGTGCTCGCCACCCATGACGTGGAGCTGGCCGCCGAGCTGGCGCACCGGGTGGTGATCCTCGCCGACGGGGAGGTCGTCGCGGACGGCCCGACCGCCGAGGTGGTGGTGTCCTCGCCCGCGTTCGCCCCGCAGACCGCCAAGGTCCTGGCCCCGCAGGAATGGCTCACCGTCTCCCAGGTCCGCGCGGCCCTGGGGGGTGGCGCGTGAACGGCGTGCGGCCGCGCGGCCGCCCGGTCCGGCTGGGCCCCCGGGCGGTCGTCGCGCTGGTGCTGATCAGCGCGATCGGGATCGCCGCCTTCGGGTGGCCGCTGCTCGCGGACCGGGACTCCGGGCTCGCGCACGCGCAGGACGCGCCGTGGCTGTTCGCCGCGCTGCTGCCGCTGCTGGTCGGGGTGGTGGTCGCGATGATCGCGGACGCCGGGCTCGACGCGAAGGCGGTCGCGATGCTGGGGGTGCTGGCCGCGGTCGGGGCGGCGCTGCGTCCGCTGGGGGCGGGCACGGCGGGGCTGGAGCCGATGTTCTTCCTGATGGTGCTGAGCGGGCGGGTGCTGGGGCCGGGCTTCGGCTTCGTGCTGGGGTCCGTGACGATGTTCGCGTCCGCGCTGCTGACCGGTGGGGTGGGGCCGTGGATGCCGTTCCAGATGCTCTCGATGAGCTGGTTCACGATGGGCGCGGGGCTGCTGCCCGGCCCGGACCGGCTGCGCGGGCGCGGCGAGCTGCTGATGCTCGCGGCCTACGGCGCCGTCGCCTCGCTGGCGTACGGGACGATCATGAATCTGTACGGGTGGACGATCGTGCCGGGCCTCGCCTCGGGCATCTCGTTCCGGGCCGGTGATCCGCTGGGCGACAACCTGGTCCGCTTCCTCGCGTACTGCGCGACGACCTCGCTCGGCTGGGACCTGGGCCGGGCGGTGCTCACGATCGTGCTGACGCTGGCGGTCGGGGCGCCGCTGCTGAAGGCGCTGCGGCGGGCGACTCGGCGCGCTTCCTTCGAGGCCCAGGTCACATTCGGCGCCCCTGGCGAGTGAGGGCACCCACAGGACCTTGGTCCTGTACGAAGCGGCATAGGAGCCGGGCACGGGGCCTCCCGGGCTCCGAAGCACCCCGCACGACCTGCCACGGAGCGTTTTGGGGCGGTTCGGGACCTTGGGCCCCGGGTGCGAGGCGGGGTCGTAACAGGGGTCGTTGCCACGGCCGAACGGGCTCGCTAAGACTGGATCCCGTCGCCGAGCACCGCAGGCTCCTCACCGGGATCGCGGTCAACGAGCGCCGGTCCACGCAGGATTCGGACCGAGCCGCGACTCCCCCGTCCCCCACCGTTAGGTTTCCTGTGACGTTCGCCCGTAACCTCATCGCCAAGCCCCGTACCACCCGTCGCAAGGCCGCCATCGCAGGCGCCTCCGTGCTGCTGGGCGCCACCGGCATCGGCCTGGGTGTCTCCCCGGCCATGGCGGCCCCGTCCGCCGCACCGACCTCCGCCGGGAGCGCTCAGGACACGGCGAAGCAGATGATCGGCGACGACGCGCAGTTCCAGTGCTTCAGCAACATCGTCAGCCACGAGAGCGGCTGGAACCCGAGCGCGACCAATGCCTCCTCCGGCGCCTACGGCCTGGTCCAGGCGCTGCCCGGTTCGAAGATGGCGTCCGCCGGCTCGGACTGGAAGACCAACCCCGGCACGCAGATCAAGTGGGGTCTGGACTACATGAACTCCCGCTACGGCAGCCCCTGTGGCGCCTGGTCCTTCTGGCAGGCCCACAACTGGTACTGAGCCGGCCCGGCTCGATCCGGTGACCCCCGAAGCCCCGACCGCACCGCGGCCGGGGCTTCGGCCTGTCCGGGGCCGGCCACGGTCCCGAACACGCGTACGGGGATCATGGCGGCCATGCACGCCCTGCTCTCCGCCTTCGCCCCCATCTGGGTCCTGACCGGCATCGGTTACGCGGTCGGGCGCGGCGGGCTGCTCGGGGAGCAGGCGGAGGCCGTGCTCGGCCGGTTCGTCTTCCATGTGGCCATGCCCGCCGCCCTGTTCACGATGGTGTCGGGGGCGAGCCCGGACGTGTTCGGCCATCCGTCGCTGGTGGCCTTCGCGGCGAGCACGGCCGTCGCGGCGGGGGCCGGGTTCGTCCTCGTCCGGCGGGTCTTCGGCCGGGGGCGGGCGGACGCGGCGATCGGCGCGATGTCCTCGGGCCATGTGAACTCCGCGAACCTGGGCATCCCGGTGGCGGTCCAGGTGCTGGGCGACGCCTCGTTCGTCGCCCAGGTCATCCTCTTCCAGGTGCTGGTGCTCTCGCCGGTGATCCTGACGCTGCTGGACTCCGGCACGAGCGGGGCGGACGGGCGGCGCCCCGGCGGCCGGGTGCGGCGGCTGCTCACGATGCCGCTGCGCAACCCGATCATCCTGGCCTCGCTGCTCGGTGTGGCCGTCTCCGCGACGGGGCTGCGGCTGCCGGCCGCCGTGGCGCACCCGTGCGACGTGCTGGGCGCGGCGGCGGTGCCGACGGCCCTGATCACCCTGGGCCTGTCGCTGCACCGGGGCCCGGGGGGCGGGGGCCGGGCGCGCCGGGAGCGGGCGGAGACCGCGGTCGTCGTCGCCGTGAAGACCCTGGGCCAGCCGCTGGCCGCCCTGCTCGTCGCGGGCCCGCTGCTGCGCCTCCCGGACCACCAGCTGCTCGCGGTCGTGCTGTGCGCGGCGCTGCCCACCGCGCAGAACTCCTTCATCTACGCCCGCGAGTACGGCCTGGCCACGGGGCCCGCCCGCGACGCGATCGTGGCCTCCACGCTGGTGTCGATGGTCACGCTCTCGGTGGCGGCGTGGGCGCTGGGGCCTAGGCCGTCCGGGTGGCGAGGGGCGGCCGCCGGGCGGATGCTGAAGGGGCGACGATCCACACGGCGAAGGGTTGCGGGGACGTTTTCACGTCTCCCGCACCCCTTCGCCCGCGCGCGGCTACCGGCTGCCCGCCAGCGCCCCGTCGTCCGGCGCACGGACCGCCTCGCCCTCCGCCGCCCGTGGCGCCACCCGCAGCCGGCGCGGCCCCGCCAGCACGTAAGCGAGGAGGAACCCGAGCGCGACGACGGCCGCCCCGCCCACCGCGTCCAGCACCCAGTGGTTGGCGGTCGCGACGATCGCGGAGACCGTGAACAGCGGATGCAGCACCCCGAGCGCCTTCATCCACACCTTGGGGGCGAGCAGCACGATGATCACCCCGCACCACAGGGACCAGCCGAAGTGCAGCGAGGGCATGGCCGCGTACTGGTTGGTCACCGCCGTCAGCGCCCCGTAGTCGGGCTTGCCGAAGTCCTGCACCCCGTGGACCGTGTCGATGAAGCCGAGCCCGGGCATCAGCCTCGGCGGGGCCAGCGGGTAGAGCCAGAAGCCGACGAGCGCGAGGAGCGTGGCGAAGCCGAGGGTGGACCGGGCCCAGCGGTAGTCGGCGGGGCGGCGCACGTACAGCACGGCGAGGATCGCCAGCGGGACGAGGAAGTGGAACGTCGAGTAGTAGGAGTCGAAGAAGTCCCGCAGCCCGCCGACGCCCGCGACCGCGTGGTTGATCCGGTGCTCGATGTCGATGTGCAGCCACTGTTCGAGCGCGTGGATCTGGTGCCCGTGCCGCTCGGCGGTGTCCCGCCCGGCGGTGGCGGCCAGCCTGACGTGCCCGTAGGCGGAGTAGACGACGCGGATCAGGAGGAGTTCCAGGAGCAGGTTGGGCCGGCTGAGCACCCGCCGCC
The DNA here is from genome assembly GCF_040679335.1 of Streptomyces sp. NPDC052299. Lineage (NCBI taxonomy): Bacteria > Bacillati > Actinomycetota > Actinomycetes > Kitasatosporales > Streptomycetaceae > Streptomyces > Streptomyces sp. NPDC052299. Next base: position 166,935 of record NZ_JBFAUP010000005.1, read on the forward strand.
GGACGGGCAGCAGCGGCACCCGGCTCCAGCGGGCCGGGACGGGCTGCGCGTACGCGGTGGGCACGGGCGTGCGCCAGTACGGGGAGGTGCGCGGCAGGAACGGCGTCACGCAGGCGGCCCCGAGGGCGGCGATCAGCAGCACGTTGTCGCGCACCGGGAACACCGCCCCGATGTTCGGCAGCAGCATCGTGCCCGGCAGCGTCGTCACCAGGACGACGACGGCGGGCCACACCAGGCGGTCGGACGCGCTGCGGCCCGCCCGGCCGGCCACGGCGAGCAGCACCCAGAGCAGCTGGTGCTGCCAGGCGGTCGGGGACACGGCGACGGCGACGCAGCCGGTGACGGCCACCGCGAGCAGGAGCTGCCCGTCGCGCGCGTACCGCACGGCGCGGCGCAGGCCGATGACGCCGACGGTGGCGGCCAGCGCCAGGAACAGCGCGATCTCCGGCGGCCCGGCGAGGCCCAAGCGCAGCAGCGCGCCGTGCAGGGACTGGTTGGCGAGGCTGTCCGCCTGGTCGCCGAGGCCCGCCCCGGCGACGTGGTGCACCCAGTACGTCCACGAGTCGTGCGGCATCGCGGCCCACGCCAGCGCCGTGCAGGCGGCGAACGAGGCGGCCACGGTGAGCGCGGAACGGCGCCTTCCGGTGAGCCACAGCAGGAGGGCGAAGAGCAGCACGGTCGGCTGGAGGGCGGCGGCGACGCCGATGAGCGCCCCGGCCCCGCGCTCGCCCCGGACGACGAAGAGGCCGACGAGGACCAGGAGGACGGGCAGGATGCTGACCTGGCCGAGGTGGAAGGCGTTGCGCACCGGCAGCGAGAGCATCAGCAGGCTGATCGCGACGGGCGCGGCGAGCAGCGCGGTGCGCCGGCCGACCGGCCCCGGCAGGGCGCGGGCGGCGACGAGGCCGAGGGCGGCGACGAGCAACAGCGAGCCGGAGGTCCAGGCGACCCCGAGGCTCTGTTCGGCGGTGCGGGTCAGCGGCTTGAGGACGAGCCCGGAGAACGGGGTGCCGGTGAACCGGTCGGTGTCGTACAGCGAACCGGTCACGTGGAGCACCCCGTTGTCACCGATCCAGGTCTCCAGATCGATGAGCCGTTCGCCCGGCGGCTGCCGCAGCACCACCGCCATCTGCCGGACGGCCAGTGCGGCCACGACCAGCCAGAGCACCGCCCGTACCGTTCCGGTCCCCGCTCCCGCCGTCGCGCCTGTGCTGCCACCGTGCTCCGCGTTCGCCACGCTGCGCCGACCCTCCAAGGTCCGATGCCGGCCGATTGTCCGGCATGTGTGAAACCTTCGCATTGTGCTCTTGGGTAGACCCGATCAACCCCTTTTATGCCTGACTGTCACCCGGCTTCGGCCGAAAGTTCCCCCGTCCGGGTGTGCGGCGGGCCCGGAACCGGCCGGGGCCCGGGCACGTCTGAGCCCGTGATCAGTAACGACGGGGAGGACGGAAGATGCGGCGCGCGGGGAGAAACGGAAGGACGGGGGGCTGGCTGGTCCGGGGGCTCTCCCTGCTCCTGATGCTGGTGTCGCTTCAGGTGGGGTCGTTGATCGCACCCGCGTACGCGTGCGGCTGCGGGGCGATGGTGGTGAACCGGAACAGCCAGGTGGCGGTCGACCGGGAGACGTCGGCGGTCGGCTGGGACGGCCGTACCGAGCAGATCGTCATGCAGCTGAGCGTCCGGGGGAACGCGCCGGACGCGGCCTGGATCATGCCGGTGCCGCACCGCGCCACGGTCGAGCTGGGGGACGCGGCGCTGTTCTCCGAGCTCAGTGCGATCACCGCCCCGGTCACCGAGGAACGGCACTACTTCTGGCCCCGCGGCAAGGACTGGCCGTTCAGCGGTTCGGGGAACTCCGCGGGGGACAGCGCCGCCGCCCCCAAGCCCGGCGCCCCGGTCGACGTGGTCGGCCGGGAACGGCTCGGCCCGTTCGACGTGGCGCGGCTTGCGGCGACCGACCCGGAGGCGCTGGAGAGCTGGCTGAAGGAGAACGGCTTCGAGCTGCCGGACCGCCTCGCCACGGCCCTGAACCCGTACGTCGAGCAGAGGTGGGAGTACGTGGCGGTGCGGCTCGCGCCGGAGAACCGGGGCACGCTGAGCGGGACGCTCGAACCGCTGCGGCTGCGGTTCGCCAGCGACCGGCTGGTCTATCCGATGCGCCTGTCCAAGCTGGCCGCCACCCCGCAGTCGCTCGGTCTGTACGTCCTGGCCGACCACCGCATGGAACCGCGCGACGCGATCGGCGGGCGGCCCCCGAAGGTCTCGTACGCGGGCCGCGTCGACCCCGCGGAGGAGCCGTACGAGGCGCTGGCGGCGGTCACCGGGGACAAGCCGGTCTTCGTGACGGCCATCGACCAGTACTTCCCGTCGCCGGAGCGGATCGACGGCGACCACGAGCTGCGGGCGACCGCCGAGGACACCCCGTACCGGACCGTCCGCTACCGGGACGCGCTGCTGACCTGGGGCGGCATGCCGGCCTGGCTGCTGACGCTGCTCGGCGGCGCGGTGCTGCTGGTGGCCCTGCCCCTGTTCCTGGTCGTACGCGCCCGGCGGCGGCGCCCGGTACTGCCCCCGCCGCCGGTCTTCACGCCGCCGCCGCTGAGCTAGGGCTCCGAGGGGGTCTCCGCCTGCCAGCCGGCGAAGAGCGGGACCTCCTCGCCCGGGTCCAGGACGGCGATGCCGAAGGGCCGGTCGAAGGCGAGGTGCAGGCAGCGCGGGGGCGGGCCCGCCTCCGCGCCGGCCGGTGCGGGCAGCGCCGTCACGGCGGCCGCCGACAGGCCCTCCTCGGTCACCGTCAGCACGGCCTCCTGCACCGCCTCGGAGAGCATGAGCGGGGTGGCCGAGAGCCCGGAGAAGTCGGCGGCGGGGGTCGTCGCGAGGCGTATCCCGAGCGCCGACAGGTGGTCGGTGGCCCGGATGTGCGTACGCAGGGAGAAACGCGGGACCGTGACGGTCAGGATGTCCACGTTCAGCGCGGTCCGCGCCTCCTTCGGCGCCCAGGCCGCCGGAAGCACCTCGGCCGCCCCGTCGCCCGGCCGCCCCAGCACGAGGCGCACCTTGACCGGCGGCGGCCCTCCCCGCTGACGGGAGCAGCGCAGGTCCAGGACGAACGCGCCGCCGGTCATCCAGACGTCCATCGCCGGGGGCTTCCCGGCCATCGTGGGCACCTCCCGGGTGACGCCCGCCGCGTCGGTGAACGGCCGGTCCCGGGTCACCTCCCGGTTGAAGGGGAACACCCAGTCGGTCCGGACCGCGAGCGCGTTGACGAGCACCAGCAGCGTCTGGGCGTTCACGGCCACCGGCAGCCGCTCGATGAGCCCGCCGGTCGTCTTCCTGACCCAGGCGTCGGCCTTGTCCGGGTCCATGGGCCCGAAGCCGATGTCCGGCAGCGCCTTCCGGAGCCCGCGCCGCACCGGGGTCCGGGTCCACACCCGGGTCGCCACGCCCAGCCCGTCGGTGGCGGCCAGCGCCCGGGCGGTGGCCGTCGCCGCCCCGGCCGCCTCGTCCCCGGCCACCCCGAGCACCGCCCGCAGCTCCCCGGCGGTCTCCCCGCGCGCCCCGGCCGCGAGTGCGGTCAGGGCCAGCCACAGCCCGGCGGGCGAGCAGACGAAGTCACCGCCCGGCCCGGCCAGCTCCCGGATCCACCGCTCACCGAGCCGCCGGACCACCTGGGCCCCGTTCACCTGCGTCACCGCTCCGCCCCCTCGAAATCGCTTGGCTCATACACCTGTGCGGTAGCAAGAATGGCCCAATGACCTGGACCGTCGCACCCGAACCCTTCGACTCCCCGGCCGCGGCCCTGCTCCGGCGGGACTACTACGCCGAGGTGGCCGGACGCTACTGGGGGCGCCCGGCGACGGCCGAGGAGATCGAGGACGGCCTCACCGACGACGGCGCCGCGCTGCTGACCGCGCCGACCGGTGACTTCGTCGTCGGCCGCTTCGACGGCCGGGCGGCCGCCTGCGCGGGCCTGGTCCTCGTGGCCGCGGACACGGCGGAGCTGACCCGGGTCTACGTCCGCCCGGAGTTCCGGGGCACGGGCGGCGGCGGGCTGCTGCTCGCGGCGCTGGAGGAGCGGGCCCGGGCGCTGGGGGCGGCCCTGCTCCGGCTGGACACCCGGAACGATCTGGTGGAGGCGCGCGGCCTGTACGCCAAGCACGGCTTCCGGGAGGTCCCGGCGTTCAACCGGGGGCCGTACGCGGAGCGCTGGTTCGCCAAGGACGTCGCCCCGGAGGCTTAGGGCCTTTCGTCACGGCCGCAGGTCAGTCCCGCTGCGGGTGCCCCGCCGCGTGGTCGCGCTTCGGCTCGGGGCTGTGCGGGCGCTCCTTGCTCGACCCGCTGGTCTCCCGCGTCAGCTCGGAGACCAGCGCGACCAGGTCCGTCGGCCGGTCCGGCCCCCACCAGTCGCCCAGCAGCTCGGCGAGGGAGTCCTCACGGGCCTGGGCGAGCTTCACCACCGCCTCGGCTCCGGGCTCGGTGAGCACCATCTGCACCCCGACCCGCCGGACGAGCCCGCGCCCCTCCAGCTGGCGGGCGGCGTCGTTGATCACCCGCAGCGGCACGGGCGCCACCTCGGCGAGCCGGGCGGGCTCCACCGTGCCGTGGCGCTTGATCCGCAGCAGTATCCAGCTGGCGGCGGGCAGCAGGTCGAGGCCCGCCTTCTCGGTGATCCTGACGTAGACCTCACGGCGGCCCTCCCGGGTGGCCAGCACGGACAGGGCCCGCGCGCACTCGTCGTACGAGGAGCGCTCGACCGGGTTGGACGCCAGGGTCTCGCTGGGGTCCGGCGCCGTCACCGAGCCGCGCAGCTTGTCCTCCTTGAGCAGCCAGGCGAAGAGGAAGGCGACCAGGACGACCGGTGCCGCGTACAGGAAGACGTCCGTGATCGACGTCGAGTACGCCTGGAGCACCGGCCCCCGCAGCGCGTCCGGCAGCTGTCCGATGGCCCGCGGGTCGGCGGCCAGGCTGTCCGCGTCGACCCCGGGCGGCAGCGGCCGTCCGTCGAGCGCGTCGCCGAGTTTGTCGGTGAGCCGGTTGGTGAAGATGGTGCCGAAGATCGCCACGCCGAACGAGGCCCCGATGGACCGGAAGAACGTCGCCCCCGAGGTCGCCACGCCGAGGTCCCGGTACGAGACGGCGTTCTGCACGACCAGCACGAGGACCTGCATCACCAGACCGAGACCCGCGCCGAACACGAAGAAGTACGCGCTCATCTCCCAGGTCCCGCTGGACACCGTCAGCCGGTGCAGGAGCAGCAGCCCGATCGCGGTGATGCCGGTACCGGCGATCGGGAACACCTTCCAGCGGCCCGTACGGCTGACGATCTGGCCGGACACCGTCGAGGTGATGAGCAGCCCGAACACCATGGGCAGCATGTGGACACCCGACATCGTCGGCGTGATGCCGTGCACGACCTGGAGGAAGGTCGGCAGATAGGTCATCGCGCCGAACATCGCGAAGCCGACGACGAAGCTGATCACCGCGACGAGGCTGAAGGTCCTGATCCGGAACAGCTTCAGCGGCAGCACCGGCTCGGCGGCGCGCCGCTCCACGAACACGAACGCGATCAGGAGCACCGCGGCCAGCACCGCGAGGCCGATGATCTTCCACGAGCCCCAGGGCCAGGTGGTGCCGCCGAGCGAGGCGACGAGGACGAGGCAGGTGGCGACCGAGGCGATGAGGAAGGTGCCCAGGTAGTCGATGGTGTGCTTCGTCCGGCGGACCGGGATGTGCAGCACGGCGGCGATCACCAGGAGGGCGACGACGCCGATCGGGAGGTTGATGTAGAAGACCCAGCGCCAGCTGAGGTGCTGCGTGAAGAAGCCGCCGAGCAGCGGCCCGAGGACGCTCGTCGCACCGAACACGGCACCGAAGAGCCCTTGGTACTTGCCGCGCTCGCGGGGCGGGACGATGTCACCGACGATCGCCATCGACAGCACCATCAGACCGCCGCCGCCGAGCCCCTGAAGGGCGCGGAAGCCGATCAGCTGGGGCATGTTCTGGGCGAGACCGCAGAGCGCGGAGCCGATCAGGAAGATGACGATCGCGGTCTGGAACAGCTTCTTGCGCCCGTACTGGTCGCCCAGCTTCCCCCAGAGAGGAGTCGCCGCGGTCGAGGCCAGCAGATAGGCGGTGACCACCCACGACAGGTGTTCGAGCCCGCCGAGGTCGCTGACGATCGTGGGCAGCGCGGTGGAGACGATGGTCTGGTCGAGTGCCGCGAGCAGCATGCCGAGAAGCAGTGCGCCGATCGCCACCAGGACCGACCGCGTGGAGTGTTCTGCGCCCGGCGCGCCGGGGGCCGGGGGGCTCTGCTGCTGGGCCATGAAACGTCTCCTCGGGTCCGCTACACCCCCATCCTGTCCGTTCTGAACCGTTATGGCCTGCCGGGGGCCCATCCGATTGGGCTTCTCGGCGGCGGGCTGCATAATCGCAGGCAGTTCAAGGGGAGGGGACCCACGATGGCCGGACATATATGCCCGGAGTGCGGTACGGAGAGCAGACCGGGCGCCGGTCCGGGCTGCGCCTGCGCGGGCCGGAACACCGGTGCGCCCGGCTACGCCACCGACTCGGAGCGGGCCGCCGAACAGCAGCGCGTCGCCGACGAGCACCACGCCGAGCGGTCCGCGGAGATGGCCGCGGCGGAGGACTTCGACCCGCTGCGCATCCGCCCGTACGTGACGCTGGGCGAGGGCACCGCGACGGCCCCGACGGCGCCCCCGCCGGGCGCCCCGCAGACGTACGGCCCCGAGGGCGACGCGGCGACCACGATGCCGCTGTTCCTGGACCCGGCGGGCCCCCCTCCGGCGGACGCCGGTGATCCGGCCGACACCGCCCTCCTGCTCACCGGCCGCGATCCGGTGGCCCCGCGCCGCCGCAAGCCGTTCGCCGCGGTGATCGCGGGGGCGGCCGTGGTCGCCGTGGTCGGCACGGCGGCCTTCGTCGGAGGGCTGTTCAACGGGGACGACGACGGGAAGGCCGACCTCGACCAGGCCCTGCCCTCCACGGTGACCAGCCTCCCCGAGGAGAGCGGCGAGCCGGAGCCGTCCGCCTCGCCCTCCGCCTCCTCGTCGCCCAGCCGTTCCGCCTCCCCCACCTCGTCCGCGTCGGCCTCCGCGTCGTCGTCCGCCTCCTCGTCCCCCTCCGCCTCCCGCTCGGCCACCGCGTCCTCCTCGGCGCCGGGCGCGGGCACCCCGGCGTCCCCCTCGGCCAGCGCGAGCAGCAGCGCCCCGGCCGAGGGCGTGGCCCCTTCGCCGGACGAGGCGGAGACCCTGAGGCGGGGCGACCAGGGCGCGGAGGTCGCGGAGCTCCAGAACCGGCTGCGGGAGGTCTGGGTGTACAACGGCCCGGTCGACTCGGAGTACGGAAACCGCACGGAGCGGGCCGTGAGCGACCTGCAGACCTGGTGGAACATCGAGGGCGACCCGGACGGCGTCTACGGACCGAACACCCGGAGCGCCCTGGAGGCGAGGACGACGGGGCGCGGACGCCACTGACGGGCCCGCCTCCCGGAGGGGATTCGCATTCGCGACCGGGTTTTTGTATCGTGGAGAAACAAAGTGGCCCCTGCGCGCACACCCTGACCGGCGGGCGGGGGCCGCTTGATCCCCCGCGCCGCTCACCTCCGCGGCGAACGCTTCCCCCGCCCTGGAGCACGCCCATGCCGGCCACCGCCCTCACCGCCCGCGCCCTGCTGCTCGACATGGACGGCACCCTGGTGAACTCCGACGCCGTCGTGGAGCGCTGCTGGCGCCGCTGGGCGCTGCGGAACGGCCTCGACCCGGAAGAGGCGCTGAAGGTTGTCCACGGCCGCCAGGGCTACGCCACCATGGCGGTCCTGCTCCCGGAGCGCCCGATGGAGCAGAACTACGCGGACAACAAGGTGATGCTCGCCGAGGAGACCGCCGACACCGACGGGGTCGTCCCGATCGGCGGCGCCCCCGCGTTCATGGACGCCATCACCCCCCTCCCGCACGCCCTGGTCACCTCGGCCGACCTGGCACTGGCCACGGCCCGGATGAACGCCGCCGGGCTGCGGATGCCGGATCTCCGCGTCACCGCCGAGAGCGTCGGGGCCAGCAAGCCGGACCCGGAGGGCTTCCTCAAGGGCGCCGCGGCTCTGGGCTTCGCCCCGGCGGACTGCGTGGTCTTCGAGGACTCCGAGGCGGGCATCGCGGCGGGCCGGGCGGCCGGGATGCGCGTGGTGGGCGTCGGCCCGCGCGCCGGGGCCCACGCCCCGGACGCCCATGTGGCCGACCTGACGCAGCTGCGCGTCGAGGCGGCGGCGGACGGCGCGATCACGCTGCACATCGAGGCGCGATAACCTTCCCGCGGGGCGCCGGACGCCCCACCGGGGACGGACACCGGGGCCGCTGACCCCAGGTCAAACACCAGCACCACGAACCTCCGTACGGCCCTCGCCCATCCCGGGCGGGGGCCGTACGCATGCGCTCCCCCGCAGGTCAAGGACGTCTCCGCCGCGCCGGCCCGGCTCACCGCGCCCGCGCGCACCTGCCCGTACGCCCCCCACGCCACGAAGCCCTTTGTCAGATCCCTTGATGTGACGTGCCCATGTCGCCACTCTGTTACCTGGCGCCCACCCCACGGAAACCCGGCGCCGCCACGATGGCCGGGCCGTTCATGACAGCCCGTCCACATCCCCCCACATCAAGGGAGTTCGCATGTCAGGTGTCTACGCGCGTCGCATCGCCGTCCTCGCCGCATCCGCCGCACTCGCCGCCACCACCGGTCTGCTCACCGCGCCGAGCGCCCAGGCGGCCATGCCCACTCCGGTCTCCGCGTCCACCGCCCGCACCTATCTGAGCGAGCTCACCGTGAAGGCGGAGGGCTCGTCCACCGGGTACAGCCGGGACAAGTTCCCGCACTGGATCACCCAGTCGGGAGCCTGCAACACCCGCGAGGTCGTCCTGAAGCGCGACGGCACGAACGTCACCCAGGACTCCAGCTGCGCGGCCACCGGCGGCAGTTGGTACTCGGAGTACGACGGCGCCACCTGGACCGCCGCCTCCGACCTGGACATCGACCACATGGTGCCGCTCGCCGAGGCGTGGCGCTCGGGCGCGTCCGGCTGGACCACCGCCCAACGGCAGGCGTACGCGAACGACTTGACCCGTCCGCAGCTGATCGCGGTCACGGACAACGTCAACCAGGCCAAGGGCGACAAGGACCCGGCGTCCTGGATGCCGCCGCGTGCCGCGTACAAGTGCACCTACGTGCGCGCCTGGGTCCACGTGAAGCACTACTACAAGCTGTCCGTCGACTCGGCCGAGAAGTCGGCCCTGCAGTCCGCGCTCAGCGGCTGCTGAAGCCGGGAGCGCCCGACCGCGACCCCAACTCCGGTGGCCCCACCGGCCGATGCCCCGACGACGGGCCGGCCGGCGGGGCCACCGACGTGTTTTCGGCCTACTACGGCTGTTCATGACAAGCCATACACCACCCCGCAGGCGCACCGGCGGGCCCACAGTCCGCCAACGGGGCGCAAGCGGCCCGGAACTCCAGTGGGACTCCAGTGAAAGCCGGGGGTGCCGTGGTGGGAGCCCTCGACGACAGAACCGGACGCCCATGGCCGGAAAACTGCGCCGCCATTGGTTCAGGCCAAGCGAAGGAACGAGGGTGCCCAGTTCGCGGCGGTATTGGCGCGCCGAACGGCCGACAACAGACCGTCAGATTCCAGCCAGTCGACAGAACGTTGAACTTGCAAGTATTGGTGAGGTCTACCTAATCTTTTGCGCCCAGTCGGTTCACGTCCCCACCAGACCGAAGGAGCTCCTCCCCCATGACTCCACACCTCCACCGGGCCCAGCCCTATGTCCTCGCGCTCTTCCGCATCGTCCTCGGCGGGCTCTTCGCCTGCCACGGCGCCGCCTCGATCTTCGGCGTCCTAGGGGGCGCCCACGGTGGCGGGTCCATACCCGCCGGCACCTGGCCGGGCTGGTACGCGGCGGTGATCCAGCTCGTCGGCGGCGTCCTCGTGGCCCTGGGTCTCGGCACCCGGTTCGCCGCACTGATCTCGTCCGGCTCCATGGCGTACGCCTACTTCACGGTCCACCAGTCGAACGCCCTCCTCCCCCTGCAGAACGGCGGCGAGCCGTCGGCCGTCTTCTGCTGGGTCTTTTTGCTGCTCGTCTTCACCGGCCCCGGCGCCCTGGCCCTGGACAACCTCCTCACCGCCCGCACCCCGGACCGGCAGGACCGGGACCACTCCCAGGAACAGAACTCCCCGGTCACCGTCTGACCCCCTCCCCGCTCCCCCGGGCCCGCCGACCGACCGGGCCCCGCACAACCCTCGCGTGCCGCCGGGAAAACCGCTCCCCGGCGGTACGCACGCGAGGCACCCTCGACCGGGGTGCCCAACATCACGCATATATATGGATCACCGGGTGAACGGCAGGCGTACGCTGTACAGCTGACCCTGCCGCTCCTGCCGCTCCCCTGCGACGTCGCGGCGTTGTTACCGATCGGGGAGTAGAAGGTGCTAGAGAGTGTGGGTGCGCTGACCGGCAGCCCATGGATCTACGTAGCGGTCGCCCTCTCCGTGCTGCTGGACGTCTTCCTCCCCGTACTGCCCAGCGGCGTGCTGGTGATCACCGCCGCCACGGCCGCCGCGGCCGGCACCACCGGTGTCGCCGCCGACGCGGCGGGCGCCGCCCGCCACGTGACCGAGGTCCCCTCCCTGCTCGCCCTCGTCCTGTGCGCCGCCACCGCCTCGGTGCTCGGCGACTTCGCCGCGTACCGGCTGGCCCGGCACGGCGGCGAGCGGCTGGACCGCGCCATCGCCCGCTCCCGCCGCCTGACGTCCGCGCAGGAACGACTCGGCGCCGCCCTGAGCCGGGGCGGCGGCATCCTCGTCGTCATCGCGCGCTTCGCCCCGGCCGGGCGCTCGGTCGTCTCGCTGGGCGCGGGCGCCTCGCACCGCAAGGCGAAGGAATTCCTGCCCTGGTCGGCCGTCGCGGGCGTGGCCTGGGCCGGCTACAGCGTGGGGCTCGGCTACTTCGGCGCGCAGTGGCTGGGCGCGAGCTGGCTGGGCACGGCCGTCTCGGTCCTCGCCCTGTTCCTCGCGGGCTCCTTCGCCGCGCTGCTCATGCGGCGCCCGGCCGCCGCAGCGGCCGCCGCGCCCCCTATGGCGTCCTGACACCACCCCGTATCTCCAGGCCGTCGAGCAGCCGGGCGGTCGCCTCGGCGATCTCGTCCACGGCGCGGTCGAAGACTTCCCTGTTGTGCGCGGCCGGGGCGCGGAAGCCGGACACCTTGCGGACGAACTGCAGGGCGGCGGCGCGGATGTCCTCCTCGGTGGCCTCTTCGGGCAGGGCGGGCGGTCGGAGCGTCTTGATACTGCGGCACATGCGTCCAGTGTGACCCGTGCCACTGACAACGGCACCCACCCTGCCCGGACGGGCCGGTCAGATGACCGGCTTCCGCGCCGTGCACAGGGCCCAGATGACGAAGGTGTCGATGGCGAGGGAGACCACGGCCCAGACCGGCTGGTAGGGGAGCCACATGAAGTTGGCGATCATGTTGAGCGCCGCGAGCCCCACACCGGCCCCGCGCGCCCAGGCGGAGCCCCTGAGGATGCCCCAGCCGACGATCGCGATGACGATGCCGAGGATGAGGTGGATCCAGCCCCAGGCCGTCACGTTGAACTTGAAGACGTAGTCGTTGATCCGCGCGTACACGTCGTCCGACGCGATGCCGGCGATGCCCTTGATCGCGTCGAGCACCCCGTCCACCAGCAGCAGCACACCGGCGAACATGACCCCGCCGGTGGCCCAGGGGTTCTCCTCCCCCGGACGCGGGGCGGCGGGCGAGGACGGGGTGCCCGGCGGGGGCGCGGTCTGTGCCATGAGGACTCCAGGGCCGGATGGAAACGTACAGGTCAGACCGACCATGCGCCGCCCGTCCCGGCACGGCTACGCGGAAACGCCCGTACGGGTGACGCTCCCCGTCTCCGCCCCGTCCCCGCTCCCCGCCGCTTCCGCCGCCCCGCGCGGCCGCCCGGGCGACCCCAGGACCACGAACACCGTGGCGACCAGGAGCACCGCCGCCACGACCCGCAGCCCGTCGGACATCGCGGGGGCGAAGGCGGCGGCGTGGGCGGCCCCGGTGTGCTCCGGGCCGGCTCCCGACGCCAGCACGGTGCCGACGACGGCGACACCGAGCGCCGCCCCGATCTCACGCGCCGCCGTGTTGAGCCCGGAGCCGAGCCCGCTGCGGTGCGCGGGCAGCCCCACGACGACGGCCGAGGTCAGCGCGGGCGCGCAGAGCCCCGTACCGGCGGAGATGACCAGGAGGTAGACGGCGTACAGGGCGTACGGGGTGGTGCCGTCGGCGGTCGAGACGAGGAGCAGGCCCAGGCCGATGACCGTGAGCCCGCCGCCCGCCACCGGGCGGATGCCGTACCGGTCCTGCCAGCGCGCCCCAAACTTCGGCATGACGGCCATCCCCACGGTGAGCGGCACGATCGCCACCCCGGCGAGGCCGACCGGGAAGCCCTTCACGTACTGGAGGTACTGCGAATTGACGTAGAACAGCGCGAACAGGCCGAAGAACGCCGTGGCGATGCCCAGTGTTCCGGCGCGCACCACCGGCGAGGCGAAGATCCGGGGGTCGAGCAGCGGACGTGCCACGCGCAGCCCGTGGACGGTGAACACGGTGAGCATGACGGCCCCGAGGCCGAAGGCGGTCAGCACCCGCGCCGAGCCCCAGCCCTGCGGCGGGCCCTCGATGATCCCGTACACCAGGGCGGTGAGGGCGGCGACGAGCAGCAGTGAGCCGACCGGCTCGGGCGCGGCGTCCGAGCGCTCGGGGCTGCGGGGCGAGAGACGGGCGACGGCGAGGGCGAGCAGCGCGGCGAGCGGCACCATCGCCCAGAACAGGGCGCGCCAGGTGGAGAACTGGCCGGCCAGGCCGCCTCCGACGTTGCCCGCGAGGCCGCCGAGGCCGGCCGCGAGCGTCCAGGCCGCCAGCGCCTGGGACCTGCGGGCGGGCGGGGTGAGGGTGATCAGGAGGGACATGGTCGCGGGCATGATCAGCGCGGCCCCGGCCCCGCACACCCCGCGTCCGGCGATGAGCGCGGCGGGGCCGGTGGCGAGCGCGCTGGTGGCGGCGCCGCCCGCGAAGAGGCCGAGTCCGGCGAGCAGGGCTCCCTTGCGGCCGAAGCGGTCGCCGAGGGCACCCGCCGGGATCAGCAGCCCGGCGAAGGCGATGACGTACGCGTCGACCGCCCAGAGGAGTTCGCCGGCGGACGGGTGCAGGGCGGAGGCGGCGAGCTGGGGGATGAGCAGATTGACGGCGGCGACCATGCCCTGCGCGACGAGCACACAGGCACAGAGGGCGTACTGCGCGGCAGGGGTAAGGCGCGGGGGCTTCTGGGCATGCGGGGACAACGCTCCTCCTCGGAGCCGTGGTGAGTGGGATGTGCGTCCACCGTAGAGTTGGCGCGACTTGCTTTCCAATGCATCTTCGACAAGGGATGTATGCACGTGACGCAATCCGGCCTCGACCTCAATCTTCTGGTCGCCCTGGACGTCCTCCTCGACGAATGCAGCGTCTCCGGGGCCGCCGCCCGGCTGCATCTGTCCGAGCCCGCGATGAGCCGCACCCTCGGCCGCATCCGCAAGGCGCTCGGTGATCCGGTGCTGGTGCGTGCCGGGCACACGATGGTGCCCACCCCGCATGCCCTGGGCATCCACGTCGAGGTGCGCGCGGTCGTGGAGCGGGCGCGCGGGCTGTTCCTGTCGGGCGGCAAGGTGGATCTGCGCGCCCTGTCGCGGACGTTCACGGTGCTGGCCCAGGACACCCTGGCGGCGGTCTCCGGCCCGGCCCTGTTCGCCCGGATCGCCCACGAGGCGCCGGGCGTACGGCTCCGCTTCCTGATGGAGAGCCATGTGGACGGCCCCTTCCTGCGCGAGGGCGCCGCCGACCTGGAGGTGGGGGTGCTCGACACGCGCTCCCCGGAGGTGCGCCGCGAACACCTCTACGACGACCGGATGCTGGGCGTGGTGCGCCCGGGCCACCCGCTCCTGGACGGGGAGATCACCCCGGCCCGGTTCGCCGCCGCCGACCATCTGACGGTGTCCCGTCGCGGCCGGACGACGGGCCCGGTGGACACCGCGCTCGCCGAACTCGGGCTGAGCAGGCGGGTCGTGGCCTCCGTGGGCACCCTGCCGTCGTCGCTGTTCATCCTGCTCGGCAGCGACCTGGTCGGGCTGACCTCCCTGCGGACGCGCCCGTTGACGGAACCTCTGGGTCTGCGGACGTTCGAGATCCCGTTCCCGCTGCCGCCGCTCCCCTTCGGCATGGCCTGGCACCCGCGCCACGACGCCGATCCGGCACACGCCTGGCTGCGGGAGTGCTTCCGGCAACTGGCCCGCGAGGAGGCCCCGGACGACGGCGCCGGAAATCCGCTGTCCCCCGTCCCGCCGGGCGGCTAATCTCCCACCGACCGACGACCCGAGGAGGGGAAGTTGCCCGGTAGCCCGAGCACGCGCTGACGCCGTAGCACGACCCGTCATCGCGTGCTGCCTCCGAGCGCGGCACAGCGAGCCCTTTCCGCCGGACCGCCGACGCGCACCCTGCGCCGGGCGGTGGCGGAGCCCTGCCGTCCGCTGCTCAAGGGGCCTTCGTGCATCCCGTTTCCCGTACTCCCTCCTCCCCCGCTCTCCGGCGGGACTCCGGCTTCCTGTGCCTGTGGGCCGGGCAGACCGCCTCGCAGTTCGGCGAGCAGGCGCTCCTGGTCGTCCTGCCGCTGGTCGCCGTCGTCTCGTTGCACGCCGACGCGGGCGCGCTCGGTCTGCTCCGTGCGGTCGAGCAGGCGCCGATCCTGCTGCTGTCGCTGTTCGCGGGCGCGTGGGCGGACCGCCGCCGCACCCGCACGGTGATGGTGGCCGCGGATCTCGGCCGCGCACTGGCCCTGGCGGCGGTCCCCCTGGCCTGTCTCCTCGGCGTGCTCGGGCTGCCGGTCCTGCTCGTGGTGGCCGCCCTGCTCGGGGTGGGCAGCGTGTTCTTCGACGTGGCCTACCAGGCGTCGCTGGTGCGGCTGGTGGACCGCGGGCTGCTGATGCGGGGCAACAGCGCGCTGGAGGGCAGCAGGTCGGCGGCGCGGATCGGCGGGCCGGCGCTCGGCGGGGCGCTGATGTCGGTGTTCTCGCCGCTGCTCGCCGTCGTCACCGGTGCGGGCTTCTTCGTGTTGTCGGCCGTGTCGATCGGCCGCATCCGCCGCCCCGAACGCGTGCCCGCCCCGGCCGGGGCCCCGGCGCCGGTCCTGCGGCGCATCCACGAAGGGCTCCGCTTCGTGGCCCGGCACCCGGCGCTGCGTGCGGTGGGACTGGCGTCGGCCCTGTTCCAGTTCTCGCTCGCCGCGCTGATGACGGTCTATCTGCTGTTCCTGCCGCGCGAACTGGGCCTGTCCGGGGCCGAGGTGGGCCTGGCGCTCGCGGCGACCGGCCCGGGCGCGGTGCTCGGGTCGCTGCTCGCGGCGAGGCTGCCGGAGCGGCTGGGGTACGGCGTGGTGCTGGTGGGGTCGGCGGTCCTCGCGGACGGCGTGATGCTCGGCGTACCGGCGCTGCACGGCCCCGGGCCCCTGGTCCTGCCGGTGCTGATGGCCGTCAACCTGGTCTTCGGTACGTTCGGTCAGCTGGTCAACGTCACGGTGATGTCCGTACGGCAGGCGGTCACTCCGGTCCGCATCCAGGCCCGGGTGGTGGCGACGGTCAACTTCGCCGGGATGGGCCTCACCCCCTTCGGCTCCCTGCTCGGCGGCTTCCTCGCGGGGACGTGGGGGCTGCGCCCCAGCCTCCTCGTCACGGCGCTCGCCCTCGCCCTCTCCCCGCTGTTCATGGCGCTCTCCCCCTTGGCCCGCCTCGGAAAAGTCCTTCCCGTCGCAGCTCAGAGCGACCCCGCATATGCCGGTGAGTGACCCATGGTGGCGTACGATGCGGGCATGAGCGAACGCGCGATGCAGGAACCGACCCTCCTCCTCCTGACCGCCCTGGCGGACGAGCCCCGGCACGGTTACGCCATCGCGCGCGAGGTCGAGACGATCTCCGGCGGCCGGGTGAAGATGCGCACCGGCACGCTGTACGGGGCGCTGGAGCGCCTGCTGAACGAGGGCCTGATCGAGGTGCACGCGGAGGAGGTCGTGGACAGCAGGCTGCGCCGCACCTACACGCTCACCACGACCGGCCGGGAGACCCTGGCCGCCGAGGCCCGCCGGATCGCCGCCACCGCGCGCGAGGCGACCCGGCGCCTGGGTGCCGCCGGGAAGCCGGCCACCGCATGAGCACCCCGCTGCTGCGGCTCTACCCGGCCGGTTACCGCCACGCATTCGGGCCGGAGATCGCGGAGGCGTACCGCGAGGCGACCGAGGGCGCGGGCCGGACCGCCCGGTTCCGGGAGGCGGGCGACCTGGTGGCGCACGCGCTGCGGATGCGGATGCGCCTCGGCTCCGCGCAGCCCGCCGGCCGCCTGTTCGCCGCCGCGGCGCCCTTCGCGCTGGCCGCGACGGCCGCGTACGCCGCCTTCGGGCTGGTCTCGATGCTCGGCGACTGGCGGCTGAGCGGGAATCCGGACTTCCTGGTCCCGCTCAGCTTCGTCATGACCGGCTGCGACCTGGTGACGCTGGCGGGGGCGGTCCTGGCGCTGGGCGGGCGGTTCGCGGCGGGGGCGCGGTGGGCGTTCGCGGGCGCCCTGCTCCAGGAGCTCGCGCTCCTCGCGGTCCCGCTGACGGCCGGGGTGCTGCCCCCGGCCGCCGCCGCCCCGTATCTCCTGGCCCCGGTCGCGGTGGCCGCGCTGCCGCTGGCCTGTCCGCCGGACCTGCGCCCGCCCGGCCGCGCCCTGGGCACTGCGGCCCGTGTCGCGCTGCTGCTGTGGACGGGGCTCGCGGTGGCCGCACTGGCCCTGGCGGACCCCGGCAGCCATCTGACGTACCTGTTCTGGCGGTTGGGCGTCCCGATGGCCGCCGCCCTCCTCCTCGCGGGCCGCCCGGCGCTGGCCCGGCTCCGCACGCCGGGCCGGTTCGCGCTGGCCGGGGCGCCGTTCGTCGCGATGGGGTACTGCGCCGGGGTGGTGGACCGGGACACCGCGGTCCCGGCGCTGGCGGTCGTGGCGGCGGCGGGGGTGGCGCTGCGGCTGTGGCGGCTGCGGGGCGGGACGAGCACGGGCTGAGGACAGCCGGCCGGGCGCGGGCCGGTGCGGGCGGGCTGTCAGGCGGTCACGCGTATCTTCGACTGCCCGTGCCCCAGCTTCTCCCAGTCCTCCATGAACCGCGCCCGCAGCCCGTGCTTGGCGGCGAGGGCGGTCAGGGTCTCGGTGCGGTAGTAGAAGTCCTCGCGCAGCACCTGGTGTTCGGTGCCCGTGGTGCGGTCGAAGGTGAAGTCGAAGTGCCCGCCGGGCGCCAGGACGCGGCCCACGTGGGCCAGGCACTCCTCGATGATCTCGACCGGCGAGTGCGAGAAGACGCTGTGCGCGTGGACGACGTCGAAGTACGCGTCCGGCAGGAAGTCCAGCGTCAGGTCCTTGGTGATGGTCAGGTGCGGCACCTTGGCCTGGAGCCCCTGCGCGGTCAGGGTCTCCTTGGCGGCGATCAGGATGTCGGGCGAGATGTCGATGCCGTAGTAGTGCCCGGCCTCCAGATAGTCGATGAACCGCCAGCCGGCCCGGAGGTTGCCGCACCCGATGTCGAGCATCCGGGCCCCGGGGGCGAGCCCGTGCTCCACGAGGTAGTCGAACTGCATCTGCCCCAGGGCGAGCCACCGTTCGTGCGTCTGGCTGCCGACGGCGGCCTCCGGGTTGCGCCGGGTGTCCGAGGCCATCACGGCCCGGTAGTAGTTCACGTGGTCCGGGTGCTTGAACGCCAGCCACCGGTCGCGGGCCGCCCGCTTCAGGTAGGGCGCGATGCGGTCCGGCCGGGTCGCGGCGTAACGGACCTTGTGGGCAAGGGACTCACGGTTGGCGACGAGGTTCTTCTTGGATGCCATGGCGCCACTATAGGTCGGTGAACGACATATGCAAACCAACGACCCTTCGGCCCGGCCCGAAGCCCCGACGCACCTCACAGCCGTCTGATCCGGCGCACGTCGCGTACGCAGGCGTTGGCCACCCCGGCGGCGAGAACGACGGCGGAGCACACCAGGAGGATGCGCCCGCTGGACCAGTACGCGGACGCGACGGCGACCAGGAGGTAGCCGGCCGGGATGGCGATCTGCTCCCCCAGCGAGTTGAAGGCGTTGAGCCGCCCCAACTCCTCGTCGGGGACCTGCTGCTGCATGACGGTGGACCAGGCGACGACGGCCACGTCCATTCCCGCCCCGGCGACGACGGCCGCGCCCAGCACCCAGATCAGCGGCAGCCCGAACCCCATCGCGGCGAGCGGCAGGAAGAGCCCGGAACTCGTCACCACGGCGACCAGCACGAGCCGTTGCGGCTTCCACAGCAGACAGACGAACGTCCCCGCGAGCAGCCCCGCCGCGAACGCCCCCTGCACCAGCCCCCAGGAACCGGCGCCCGCGTAGCTGCGGTCCGCCACGAGCGGCCCCAGCAGTTGGTACCCGGCCAGCCAGGCGGCCACGACCGCCGTTCCGGACAGGGTGAAACTCCACAGCCACACCCGGGACCTGAAACCGGCCCACCCGACCCGCAGATCGGCCACCAGGCCCGCGCCCGGACGTCCGGCGGGCACCGCCCCCGCGAGCCGCAGCCCCGCCAGCAGGAGCGCGGCCACGACGAAGGTCACGGCATCCCACCCGAGCGCCCAGGCGGGCCCGGTCAGGGCGACGACGAACCCGCCGACGACGGGTCCGGCCACCTTGACCGCGTTCCTGGGCCCCCGGACCAGCGCGTTGGCCTGCTGAAGCCGCCCCGGCTCCACGAGCCGGGGCACGACCCCCTGGGCCGCCGGCGCGGTGAACGCGGCCGCCGCCCCCGAGGCGCACGCACACGCGCTCATCGCGGCGGTGCTCGCCGTCCCGGTCGCGACCAGCACCGCGACGACCCCCTGCGCCGCCCCGGCACCCAGGTTCCCGAGGAAAAGGATCCGGCTGCGCGACACCCGGTCCGCCAGCGCCCCGCCGACGAGCAGCAGGACCAGGGCCGGCACGGTGTTGGCCGTCAGCACGATCCCCAGCGACCGCGCTCCCCCGCCCTGCTCGATCACCGCGAACGCCAGGGCGACCGGGGCCATCGCGGACCCGGTCGCGGAGATCAGATGGGCGAGCAGGAACCGCCGGAAGGCGGGCAATCGCAGCGGGGAAGGCGACTCCTTCACCTGGTCGTCGACAGCCATCAGTCCTTCGCGCCCGTCACCCATGGCGGCAGGGTAGGGGCGGCACGGCGGGCACGGCACCCGGGTTTCGGGAACGCAGGGCGCACGCCCGGCGCGCACGTGCGGGCGTCAGGCCACCCCGAACCACGTCCCGGCGAGCTCGGACAGCGTCTCCCCGGCAGGACGCGGCATCTCCCGGAGGTACCACGGCAGATCGCTGTACACGTGCAGCAAGGTGTACGCCAGCAGCACGGACGGGTCGAAGGTCCGGCCGTACGCCCTGCTCAGCCGCCCCAGCAGGCCCGGGTCCCCGCCGGTGACGAACAGGCCGACGGCCACGAAGTCGTACGCCGGGTCCCCGGTCATGGCGGGCTCGAAGTCGATGAGTCCGGTCAGCCGCCAGCCGTCCGCGTCGGCCAGCAGGTGCTGCCGCATCACCTCGGTGTGCAGCAGGGCCGCACGCGGGGCGCGCGGCAGCGGGACCGAGGCGAGGAAGTCCGGGATCTGCTCCAGCCACCCCTCGGCCAGCCCGCGCACCCGTTGCCGCTCGACCGCGCCCGCGGCCTGCCGGTCCAGGAAACCGCCCCAGTCCTTTGGCCCGAGGACGTCGGCGAGCGGTGCCGGGTCGAGGGCGTGCAGCGCCGCGAGCAGCTCGCCGGCCTCGGTGACGATCCGTTCCCGGTCCCGACGCGGCACCCGGGCCCAGGCGGGCGCCAGGTCCTCGCCGTGCAGCCGGGACATCAGGACGTACCGCCACCCGTCGCCGACCGGGCCGGCCCCGTGCAGCCGGGGGGTCGGCACGGGCAGCCGGTCTTGCAGATGGCCGAGGACCCGCTCCTCCACGCGGGCGTGCCGCCCGTCGGCCTCCGGGAAGAGCTTGAGGACGTGCCCGTCACCGACCGCGTAGACGGGCACGGACCCCTCGGGGAACCGGACGACCGGTACGCCACCGACGCCGACGCGCCGGCACAACTCCTCGACGGCCGCGTGGGGCACGGTCCGGTCGGCATCCTCGTCAGTCGGCATGACCGGGACCGTAGGCCACGGCACGGATGCGGGACAACGCGTTATCGGCCGCGCCCGTGGTCGGGGTCCGCGTCCAGGCCGGGCAGTTCCTCGTGCCCCTCCGAGTAGTGGTTGACCCACCCGCAGAGCGCACAGGCGTACCGCCCGGCCAGACCGTGCACCTCGGTGCCGCACCGCGCGCAGTCGGTGCGGGTGATCTCGGGAATCGTCGGTTCGTGCTCGCTGGTCACACGGGGACTGTACCGAGTGGAGCGCTCTCCGCGGAGTCCGCGTACGGACTGATCATGGTGTCGAAGTACACCTCGGGCGGGCCCTCCAGGAAGGTCGACAGGTTGTCGAGGAAGGCGCGCAGCGCGGGCAGGGTGTTGTGCCGGTCCAGGTCTTCCTGCGAGCGCCACACCTCGTACAGGAAGAACCGCCCGTCCTCCTGCTCGTGGAGGTGGTACGCCAGATTGCCGGGTTCGTTCCGGGTGGGCCCGACCAGGTCGGAGAGCGTGCGCCGGACCTCGTCGGCGTACTCCGGGCGCGGCCGCAGGAATCCGTAGAGGGCAAGGGAGTTGACTCGCTGATTCGTCATGCCCGCCACGCTAGGATCTGACATTGATGTGAGGTTCAAGAGCCCGCGGGGCCCGAATATGTGAGGCGCGCCACATGAAGATCGGCGATCTGGCCGCGGAGACCGGCACCTCGGTCCGGCTGCTGCGCTATTACGAGGAGCAGGGCCTCCTCGCCTCCCACCGCGCCGGGGGCGGTCACCGCCGCTACGACCCCGACGCCCCCGCCGTGGTCCGCCGCATCCGCTCGCTGCTGGACGCGGGACTGCCGACCCGGACCATCCGCGACCTGCTCCCGTGCGTACGACAGGACGGCACGGTGGCCCTGTGCAAGCTGGACACCCTGGAACAGCACCTCCGGGGCCTGGACGACCGCATCTCCGCCCTCCAGGAGACCCGCTCGTCCCTGGCCGTCCTGGTCACGGCGGCCCGGGCGGAGGAGGCGTGACGGGCACACCCTAGGGTGTGCCGGTGATCTTCAACAGGAAGCCCGAGGCCGCGCGCCTCACCGCCGCCGTGTCCGACCTGGAAGAGGCGGTCGCCGCCCGCGACGGCGACCGCACCGGGCAGGCGTTCGGCGCCGTGATGAACAGTGCACAGCAGGCGTCGGACGCCGAGTGCCTCGACGCGGGGCCGCGCCTCGCGGCCCTGCTCCCCGCCTTCCCGCCGACCGGCCCGCGCCCGATGCTGGCGATGGCCGCCGGCTACTGCGTCGAGCGGGGCGCCGACCCGCTGGCCTGCGCGGAACCGATCCTGGACGGCGCCCGCCGGGACCTGCTGGACGCGGCGGAGTTCGCGCGCCGCTGGACGGCGACAGGCAACGAACTCCCCGCTCCGGAGGCGGAGTCGATCGACGACGCGTTCCTGGCCCGGCTGGGGGACGACGACTACGAGGCGACCCGCCTCGCCCTCGCCTGGTGCGCCCTGGAGCAGTGGCAGCCGCCCGCCCTCGCGGTGCTGTGCCGCAGCTCGGAGGTGCGCCGCCGGTACGCGTCGGACGTCGTCCCGCTCTGCCGCGCGGTGGAGGCCCTGGACCGGCACGACCTCAAGTGCCTGTCGTACGCGCTGGCGGTGCTGAACGACGAGCCCGTGATCGTGCTCCACCGCCCCACGGGCCAGGGGTTCGAGATACGTGTCGACGGCATCGGGGACAACTTCCAGCTCCACACCCTGCTCGCCCACGTCCTGGTCGGTGGCGGCCACGTCCCCGGCACGGCCCCCTCCGCGGAGAGCGTCCGCCTGGCGACGAGCCCCGAGCCCGCCGAGAGCGAATCGGACGCGGTGGCGACCGGCTTCTTCGAACTCCTCGCCCCGGACGGCACCCGCATCTGGAACGAGGGCCTGCCGGACGACATCCCGGTGGTGTCCGGCCGCCGGCTGCTGGTCCTGGACACCCCCTCCTACGCACGCACCTGGAACGCCGACCGTTTCTTCCCGCACCTGCCGGGAAGGGCGGAACTCATCCGCGTACTGCCGCCGGACGAGACGGAGACGTGGTACGCCCACACGTCACCGGCCGCCGTCTGACCGCTCCGGTCCCCCTCACGCACCCGGCGCCGCGAAGCACAGGGCGTCGAAGTGCCGCCCGGCGAAGAAGTGCCGGAGCTCCCCGATCCGCTGCCATCCGAGCCGTTCGTACAGCCGGATGGCAGCGGCGTCCTTGGTCAGCACCTCCAGCACCAACGGCAGCCCGTGCGCCCGGGCATACGCCTCCGCCGCCCCCATGAGCCGCGCACCGGCGGAGGCGCCCCGCGCGTCCCGCCCCACGAAGAACCGGGCCAGCACCGCGACCTCCCCGTCCCCGGCACCCCCGCTCTCCCGCCAGAGCCGCGCCACGTCCTCCCCGCGCCGGGCCCGGTTGACCGCGACATGTCCCACGACCCGCCCGTCGAGCTCGGCGACCCAGGCCGCGATCAGCCCTTCCGGCGACAACCACGCCTCGGGGTCCGCCACCCCTTCGACGGGATACCCGTCGGACTCATGAACACCGGCGAGCACGGCAGCCGCCGCGCCCAGATCGGCGTCCTCGCGGGGACGAACCAGGACTTCGGACACGGTCATCCTCCATGGGTGCGGGCGCGATTGTCGGACCAGCCTGCCATCCTGCC
Organism: Streptomyces sp. NPDC052299; assembly: GCF_040679335.1. Taxonomy (NCBI): domain Bacteria; kingdom Bacillati; phylum Actinomycetota; class Actinomycetes; order Kitasatosporales; family Streptomycetaceae; genus Streptomyces; species Streptomyces sp. NPDC052299. The sequence goes on from NZ_JBFAUP010000005.1 coordinate 189,902, forward strand.
CCGGTGACCGTGAGGAGGTCATCGTGACCAGCCGCCACCGCCTCGCGATGCGAACGAGGTCGACGCGCATCCCTCCTCAGCGCGGGGCCCGGGTCAGCGCAGCCCGAAGCGTTCGGCCCAGGTGGTCACGTCGGCGGTGGTCGCATTGCCGCCGCAGACGACCAGACCGAGCCTGGCGCCGTCCCCGACGCGCTCGAGCACCTGGCGTGCCGCGGGCAGCAGGCATCCGGCGGCGGGCTCGGCCCAGACCTTCGCGTGCTCCGCGAGGTCGAGGGTGCCCTGCACGGCCTCGGCGTCGGTCACGGTGAGGACATCGGTGACCATCGCCGAGACGTGGGCGTAGGTGAGCGGTGAGGCGCTGGGGGCGCTCAACGTCGAGACGATCGAGGACAGTTCGACCGGCACCGGCCCTCCGGCGGCCAGGGCCTCCGACATGGCTCGCGCGCCCTCGGTCTCGACGCCCCAGATCCGTACCCCCGGACGACGCGCGCGCAGCGCGGTCGCGACGCCGGAGATCAGCCCCCCGCCACCGATGCTGACGAGTACGTCGGTGAGCTCACCGGCATCCTCCGCCAGCTCCAGGCCGACGGTGCCCTGTCCCGCGACGACGACGGGGTCACCGAAGGGGTGGACCAACGCGAGCCCCGACTCCCGGAGTTCGTCCACCAGGGCGAAGGCGCCGCCCATGGTGTCGGCGAGGACGACGTTCGCCCCGGCCGCCTCGGCGATCTCCACGGCGCGGGCGGGGGCGGACCGGGGCATCACAACGGTCGCCTTGATGTCCAGCGCACCGGCCATCTCCGCGACCGCGATCCCGTGATTGCCCCCGCTCACCGCGACGACCCCCGCGGCACGCTCGGCCTCGGTGAGCGCGAGCAGCTTCGCCGTCGCACCGCGCGCCTTGAAGGAGCCGGTGCGCTGGAGCAGTTCCAGCTTCGTGGTGACCGGCACCCCGAGGAAGGCGGAGAGCCCGGGGCTGGGCACGGTCGGCGTCCGCACGACATGCCCGGCAATCCGCCCGGCCTCGGCTTCCACATCCGCAACGGTGATCAGCACGTTTCCCTCCCATGTCACCCGAGCCACGGCGACCACTCAACACCAACGGTCGAGCGGCACGCCGAGGGCCCCCAGCCATACGTGACTGGGGGCCCTCGGAACCGGTGGGCGCGGACGGTTTCGAACCGCCGACATCTGCTTTGTAAGTTCGACCCGAGGTGTCTGAGCACCTTAACGGACTCCACTGCAGCTGCCGTCGTGGGCTCCCCACGGCCGCCGCTGTACGCCGACGTTGATGTCAGGAGTGGATGTCAGCTCACGGGTTTGGCATCTGCTCGTCAGCCGGCCTGCGCGGTCGCGACACAGCCACTGCGGCGCGCCTGTCGTTCGCATGCTTCTGCTCGATCGAGGCTCGCAGCTCCTCGGGGGTTGGCCATGGCGCGCTCCGATGGATCATGCGGTGACAGTTGGCGCAGATGAGAGCGAGATCGCTGAGCTTGGTGTGCCCCTCCCCCGCTACGTGGAGCGGAAGGACGTGATGGCACTCGATGTACCCGGCACCGCGGTCTCCGTAGATCTTCTCGAAGTCGAAGCCGCAAGCCTCACACGTGAGCTGTCCACCGCTCTTGAGGACGGAGGCGATCTTCTTCTTGCGCAGGCCCTTGTTCCGCTCGCGCGCCCTGTGCCAGCGCATGAGCAGCCGCCCCTCGGGCGCACTAAAGTCGTCGCCGAACTCCTCTTCCTCGGTCGGCACGAAGGACTGCAAGTCGCCAGTTGCGATGCCCTGCCGGATCAGCCTCGCGGCCTCGGTCATCTCCTGCGGCCGGGCAAGGAACTCGTGCAGCACCGCGACGTCCAGCGCGCCGCCGTTGGTGGGCTTCCCCTGGTACTCGGGGTGCCGGGTGGCGATGTCGAACGTCTTACGAGCGACACCGTTGGGGTTGCGGAACTTCTCGTTGCGGTCCGCCTCGGCGTGGATGGGAAGCAGCTGAAGCAGGGCGGACAGCTCCACTACCCGGGCGTCCCCGGCGTCCAGCCCTTTCCAACCGTTCTCCATCACCAGCTGACAGGCAAGGATGATCTCGTCGCGTGCCCAGTCCGGGTTCTTGATGGACTTGACCTGGAAGCCCACCCGCTTGAGCCACGCCACGGCGTGGTCCTTGCCGCCGCTGAACTCGTCCCGAGTGAGGGCTCGCCCTTGATCCCACTTGTGAGCGACCCCGGCGACGGCCTTGGAGTCGTACTCGTGACCGTCATGAACCAGGACGTAGGACCGCGCCTCCCCGAAGCCGTACTTCGCCAGAAAGTCTTCACGCCCCAGCTCGTCATGCTCCGCCAGGACCTTGAGCACGGACTCTCTCGTGATCGCTCCTCTTCGCATAGGAGGATCGTAGGACCGAGCACTGACAACGCCCTCGACTTTCGCGACACCGCCATGGCACCACCTCCCCGTTCCGAAGCAACTCGGCCTGGCCACTGCCTTTTGAGGGCTGCGTGGGATACCTGGATCGACTGTCCGCTGACGCCCATGGCGTCCTGATCCGTAGCTCTAGCCGGATCGGTCAGCGGTGGCCCATACCGGCCGCTACCCAACTCCGAAGAGGTGGTGGCGTGCGGGGGCGGTTGCTGTGGTTGCGGTACGCCGCTGCTGTACTCCCGCTGGTAGCCTCCCCGTGGCCCGCGTCGGTCGGTGGCTGCTTCCCCCAGTACCGGCCCGTTGTGGAGGGGACCAGCCCGTTCGAGCCGGGCCGGGCGGGGCGACACCCGCTTTAGGAGTTCGACCTGACGCCCTCAGACGGCGGCTGCCGCGAGGCTTGGGCTGACACCTACGGCCGTCCGGAGTCGTTGGCGTCCGGTGTGGTTGATGTCAGCCGTGGACGCCAGGTGCCTCCGCGTTCGCCTACGGGCGACGGTAGGCAGCCGGGTCGGTTCCGGGTGTCGGAGCCCGGGAGAGGTCCAGGTAGCACGGGTGGGCGGGGTCGCCTACTTCCATGACCACGAACTGATCGACGTCGTGGTTGGCGAAGCGATGGAGGTACTGCAAGAACAGTTCCAGCTCCTCATCGGAGAGAGGTTCGTCGTGTCGGTCGTTTCGCACACCTCCACGCTACAGCCGGCCTTGGTGACAAAACCTCTTCGTCGGGCCTCGGGCTGGCGCGATGGTGGCGAGGTTGTCAGTGCGGCGGTTGAAACTGCTGGTGTAGACGGCCGACCTATGAAGGAGCCATGGTGGATATATGGGTGACTGTTACGTTTGCGCTGGTTGGCGTGATCGCTGGTGCGATGGTGAGCCCTTGGGCAGCGCGTCGACAAGCATGGGTTACTTCTCGGCGTGAGGCATTGGACCGAGCCATCGTGGCAACCCGAAAGGCCAACTTGCGACGCAACTACTTGCGGGGCGTCGCCAAGGACCAGTTGCTACCGGTACAGGTGGGCGTACAGGCTCATGAGCACTGGCCAGAGTTGACGGCCGAGCAGCTAGCTCATGCCCACACAGCGCGCGTACAGGTTCCCCTCGATGGCTTCGCAGAGTTCAGAGTGGCAGTGGTCGAAATGCGCGATGCGCTCGCTCTGGTGGAGCCGTACGTCGATCTCCAGTGGGACTGGGAGAGGGAGTGGCTACCTGGGCCGGCTACCTTCTCGTCGCTGCTTGTACAGCTAAAGCGGGCGCGATCCCGTAGTGCATGGTGGCGTCGCATCCGTTCATGACTGTGCGTACCGTCCCTGCGTGCTCTGACTGGCCGAGGGGACCACTTGTTTTAACCCACCACTCGCCCTAGCTCCCATCCCGTCCGCCTTCGACCCACACACCGTGGAGCGGGCGTGGTTCAGGGCGTCAAGGTGGAGCGCGCCACTGTACGAACGACCTTGACGCCCTGGGCCGCGACTGCTCGGCTCTGCCTGGGTCGAAGGTGGTCGGGGTGGGAGCCCCACGACGCTCACCACAAGACGACCGGCACTCGCGAACGGCGCCCCTGCCATCCCGGAGTCTGAGCGCCCCCGCCGGAGGCATCGTCTTGAAGCCGCGGGCTTGGTTCTCGTCTCATGCCCTCGGGCCTACACAGCGGGCGCGCGTCGGCGGCGGCAGCGCCGAGCGGGCCGAAGGCAGGAGCGCGGGCGCAGCCAGAGCCGGAAAGCGCGCCCGGCGGAGCGGAGCGCAGCCGGGTGCCTTGATGAGGTAGAGAAACCTGTAACAGCTCTCGGTGGCCGGAATCGGCGTCTTGGCACCTCTGCTGGGGCATGGTGCGGTGGACTCCCGACCGAGGGGGTAGGCATCTGTACGGCAAGAGGACTTGGTGGGCAATCGGCCGGGAGATGCGGTCCGGAGGAAGCTCGCAGAACTGGAGCGCAACCGAGTGAAGAGGCCGTTCCCCGCTGGTCGCCGGATCGGGAGATACGCAACTGGGCGTTAGGGCTGGCCGGTGAGCGTTCGACTGGCCGGCGCCTGAACACTCTCAGACGACAGGGTTGGCGGGTTCTTCACTCCGTCCAATGGCCCAGCGGGTCGGACATCGATCACCTGGTCATAGGCCCCTCGGGCGTTTTCACCATCAACTCGAAGTGCCACAGGGGCAAGACCGTCTGGTACGGCGATCACGCCATTACGGTCAACCGCGCCCCCACCAGGTACATCGTGGTCAGCGAGCACGAGGCTCGACGCACCTCGCGTGCTCTGTCAGACCACTGCGGGTTCCTTGTGCCTGTCCGCCCGGTCATCGCGATCGTGGGTGCGGCCAGACTCTCCGTTAAGAACGCGGCGCCTCCGGTTCTCGTCATTGATGGCGCCACGGTGCACACAGTCCTCTCCGGACTCGCACCTGTACTTCCGCCAGAGCGGGTTGAGCGGACATTCAGCGTTGCCCGCCGGGGCGAAACCTGGGCTGGGCGCTGAGGAGCCCTTACGCGTCAAAGGCGTATTCGAGGATGTATGAAGCGGAGTCAAGGGGCATCTCGTTGACCTCGACGGCACGTCCCTCGTCCGCAAACGCCGTGCGGCAGATCAGCATGACGGGCGTCCCGGTGGAGAGCTTCAGTTGTTCCGCCTCGTCCGTCGACGGCATGCGAGACCGAATCTCCTCGCGGAAGTGGACCGGCTTGGAGCCGAGTTCAGCAAGCCGTGCGTAGATGCCGCAGCGGACGAAAGGACCGTACGAACACGCCGGGCCGAGTGCGACACCAAGCGCCGCGAACTGCTCGCCAAGGTAGACCAAGGCGTCCCAGTGCCCACGCGGTCGGCCAAGCTCTCCGAGTGGCTGCCGTACTGGCTGGAGAACGTTGTCAAGCCGCGCCGCAAGCGAACGACCTACGCCAAGTACGAGACGCACATCCGCCTCTACCTCGTGCCCATGCTCGGCTCGAAGCGCCTCGAATCGTTGAGTGTCGCGGACGTCCGCCGCTTCCTTGCCCGTCTGGAACAGCAGACCACCGCAGCGACCGCCAAGGAATCCCACCGTGTCCTGCGTACCGCGCTGACGGCGGCCTGCCGGGAAGAACTCGTCATGCGGAACGTGGCGACCCTCGTGGAACCGCCCTCGGCCGAAGTGCGAGACCTCTCCCCCTGGTCGCTGGACGAGACCCTGTCCTTCCTCACCGTGGCCCGTAGGGATCCGCTCTACGCAACCTTCGTCCTCGCCATCGCGCTCGGCTTCCGCCGCGGTGAGATCGTCGGCCTCCGGTGGGAAAACGTGGACCTCGACAAGCGGGAGATCCGGGTTCGCACTCAGCGGCAGCGTGTCCGCGGTGAGGCGTACGAGGACGATCCCAAGGGGCGCCGCAGGAAACAGACGCTCCCCCTCCCCGCCCTGTGCGTCGCTCCGCTCCGCTGGGAACGGCTGCGGCAGGCTGCTCGTCGTGAGGCTGCCGGTGATCAGTGGGAGGACACGGGATACGTCTTCACCACCCGCACTGGCCGGCCGATCGAACCCCGCAACCTGTACCGCTCGTTCACCCGCGTCGCCGCGACCGCCGGACTTCGCGTGATTCGCCTGCATGATGCCCGCCACGGCTGCGCGACCTTGCTGACCGCCGCCGGCGTCCCGCCCCGCGTCGTGATGGAGATCCTGGGGCACAGCCAGATCGCGGTCACGATGAACATCTATGCCCATGTCGTCCAGGACACGCAGCGCGAGGCCGTGAGTCACCTCGACCGCATGCTGAAGCGGCAGCGTCCCGACCGTGGGTGATCGTGCCCGTTGATGTCAGAAGTGGATGTCAAAGACCCCCAGTCATGATCGACTGGGGGTCTTTGTGCTGGTGGGCGCGGACGGTTTCGAACCGCCGACATCTGCTTTGTAAGAGCAGCGCTCTACCCCTGAGCTACGCACCCGTGGATGAAGGAACAGGTTACATGGCCCGTGGGGCATGTCGACAATCGGTTCGGGCGGGCTTACGGGGGATAGCCCCACCCCGGAGACGGTAGCCGTCCGGATCGTCCGGGCGGGCCCGCGCTGCCTACCGTAGGGGCACATCGCAGCACCGGCCCAGGGGGACCTGATCACCATGACCATCCGTAATCGCAGCGCGTTCGTGGCCGTCGGGGGCACCGTTCTGCTCGTCGCGGCGCTCACCGGGTGCGGGAGCACGGACGTGGAGGACGCGCCCGCCGAGCACAAGTCGTTCGCGTTCGGGGGGAAGGCGCTGACCATCGACGCGGAGAACTCCACCGTGGACGTCGTCCCGGCCGATGTGGACGAGGTCCAGGTGACCCGGAAGGTCGACGGGTGGGTCATGCTCGGGAGCGGGCCGGACCCCGTGTGGAAGCTGGAGGGGGACACGCTCACCCTTCGCGTGAAGTGCAAGGCGCTGGTCAGCAACTGCGAGGCGCGCCACACGGTGAAGGTGCCCCGCGGGCTCGCGCTCACCGTGGACGCGGACAACGGGAAGGTGACCGCGTCCAAGTTCACCACCCCGCTCAAGCTGTACTCCGACAACGGCGGCGTCGTCGTCCGGGACGTCAGCGGTCCCCTTGAACTGAAGAGCGACAACGGGTCCGTACGTGCCGAGCGGGTCTCCTCCCGGTCCGTGGTGGCCCGGTCGGACAACGGGTCCGTGGATCTCGACCTCGCCCGGGTGCCGGACCTCGTGGACACCGTCAGCGACAACGGGCGCATCGCCATCGACCTGCCCGCCGGCACGACCTCGTACGCCGTGTCCGCGTCGGCCGACAACGGGCACGTCGACGTGAAGGTGCCGCGCAGCGACAACAGCCGGCACGTCGTGAAGGCCCACAGCGACAACGGTGGAGTCGCCGTCCGGCACGCGGGCTGAGCCGAGGAGCACGGTCACCGGCCTCACGGTGAACTAACCGGCACGTGTGTTCGTCCTTACTGGTGGGAGAATGTATCCGGCAGGGCGAAACGGCACGGGAGAGGCATGTGACGGCGACAGACGCGCAGCCGCAGGCGGGAGTCGCCGGAGCGGTCCGGGAGCGGAGTCGGCGTCGTGCGGTGGGGGCGGTTCCGGGCGACCGGCCGGTTCCCGGTCCGCGTGCCCGGCGTGCGCGCCGCGCCACTGGCCTGCGTGACCTGTGCGTTCTCGTTCTCGCGCCCCTCCCCCTCCTCGCCGCCGCGCTCCCTCTCGCCGTCACCGGCGGCGGTACGCGGCGGTGGTTCGGCGGGCGTGGCGAGGGGCAGCGGGCCGAGGCGCAGGCGGCGAAGGACGCCGCCGCCGAGGCGTTCTACGAGCTGGACACCGCCCAGCGCGACCTCAAGATCTCCATCGAGACCATCACCGCCGTCGACAGTTCGCCGGCCGCCCGCAGGGCCGTGGACGACTTCGCCGCGCTGGGCCGACGCATCGACGAGGCGAGCCACGCGTACATCACCGCCGTCGACGCCCATGACCTCGACCGCGACGATCTGGAACCGTCCGTCGCGTCCCGGGCGCGGGCCGAGCTGACCTCCGCGAAGGAGCAGCTGGTACGGGTCAAGGGGGAGCTCGACCGGTTCGGCGCGGGGCTCGGGCCGCTCCTCGGGAGCGCCGAGACGCAGCTCGCCCGGCTCGCCCCCGCCGTGGAGCGCGCGCGACAGGCGCTCCTCGGCGCGAGCAATGCTCTCGATTCGGTGCGGGCGTCCGGGCTGCGGGCGGACGACCTGGCCGCCCGGCTCGCCGCCCTCGCCCCCGAGCTGACCAAGCTCAACCAGGGTGCCGGGCGGCACGGCGTGACCGAGACCCTGCAGCGCGCCGACCGCGTGCTGCGCGACGCCGAAGCCGTACGGGCCGAGGCCGAGAAGCTGCCCGAGCGCGCCGCCGAGATCGACCGCCGGCTGGTGAGCCTGCGCACCCGCGCCCAGGCGCTGACCACCAGGTCCGCTTCCGTCGAGCCCGTCCTCAGCGAGCTGCGGCGCCGGTTCTCGGCCGCCTGCTGGCAGGACCTCCAGCCGGTCCCGGAGCAGGCCGCGGTCAATGTGCGCCGGGCCGAGGAGAAGCTGAAGGAGGCGTCCCAGGCCCGTGACGAGCAGCGCTGGGCCGACGCCACGTCCCGGCTCAGCACCGTGCGTGCCCTGCTCAACGCCACCGACGAGGCGGTGTCCGCCGCCGGTGACCGCCTGCGCCGGCTCGATGACGTCGCCAAGGACCCGCAGCAGGAGATCCAGCGCACCCGGTTCGCCATCCGCGACGCCCAGCGCCTCGCCATGGCCGGGCGCCACACCCCCGAGCCGCGGCACGCCCGGCCGCTGGACGACGCGGTGGCCCGCCTGGAGCAGGCGATCACAGCCCTGGAGAACCGGCACCCCGACTACTGGCACTTCCTCACCGTGACGGAGGGCCTGCGCCGGACCGCCGCGGACGTCGTCGCCGACATCCGCGAGGAACGCGGCGCGGGAAGTCACTGACGCCTCCGGCTCGGACGGTCCTGGGCTTCGGCGCTGTGGACAGTCCGGGGCCCCTCGCCGATAACCTGGCGTCATGCCTCGTTACGAGTACCGCTGCCGCTCCTGCGGAGACACCTTCGAGCTCAGCCGTCCCATGGCCGAGTCGTCCGCTCCCGCCTCGTGCCCGGCCGGGCACGAGGACACCGTGAAGCTGCTCTCCACCGTCGCCGTCGGCGGCACGGCGGGCGGCGGCTCCCGGCCGGCGCCCTCGGCCGGTGGCGGGGGCGGCTGCTGCGGCGGAGGCTGCTGCGGCTGATCCGGTGCTCCCGGACCCGCCGCCGCCCGGGAGCCCGCCGCGCCCGGGCGGCTACCGCTTGCGCGACAGCGTCAGCCCGTCCGACACCGTCAGCAGGACGCTGTCCATCCGCGCGTCCGCCGACACGTGGTCGTTGAACTCCTGGATGGCCTTCGCCGCGCCCGTCGCGTCCGGGTCCGTCACGCGGCCGTGGAACAGCACGTTGTCCGTGGTGATGACCCCGCCCGGGCGCAGCCTCGGCACCAGTTCCTCCCAGTACGCGATGTAGTTGCCCTTGTCCGCGTCGAGGTAGGCGAAGTCGATGTGGGGCTCCTCCGGCATCGCGCGCAGGGTGTCCAGGGCGGGGGCGATGCGCAGGTCGATGCGGTCGGCGACGCCCGCTTTCCGCCACGCCTCGCGGCCGTACGCCGTCCACTCCTCGGAGACGTCGCAGGCGATCAGCCGGCCGTCCGCCGGGAGCGCCTGGGCCATCGCCAGGGCGGAGAAGCCGGTGAACGTGCCGACCTCCACGATGTGCCGGGCACCGGTCAGCCGGACGAGGAACGCGAGCAACGGGCCCTGCTCCTCCGCCGACTGCATGCCCGCGTGCTCGGGCAGCCGCGCGTAGGTCGTCTCGACCAGTTCGCGCTGTACGGCGTCGAGGGGCGGGTTGTGCGCCAGCATGTACGCGTACAGCTCATCGGTGATCTTGGTGGAGTTTCCCTTGGTCATCGCGCAACTCTACGGCCGCCCGCGTGATTTACCGGACTCCCGAGGCCCGCAGGAAGCGGCGCAGGATCTCCTCGCCCGCCGCCACGCCCCGTTCGGCGGTGGCCTCGATGTGGTCGGCGTCCCAGCCCGCGTCGGCGAGTTCGCCGTGGGCGGGGCGCCAGCCCCGGTCGGCGGCGAGGAGGAGGTCCGCGTCCAGGAGGGAGTCGCCTGCGGCGAGGGTCTGGGTGGCGCCGGTGCGCCGGGCGACCTCGCGCATCGCGGCGCTCTTCGTGAGCGGGCGCGGTACGGCGTATATCTTGCGGCCCTGGAGCGACACGGTCCAGCCGCGCGGCTCCGCCCAGGCGGCGAGTTCCGTCGTCCACTCCGGGGGGAGTTCGGCGCGGTCGACCACGAGGTACGCGAACAGGTCCTCGGCAACGCGCTCCTTGAGCAGCCACGCGGGATCGGCGGTGGCGACGAGGTGGGCGCGGACCTCGGCGAGCGGGGCGCATTCGTCGGAGAGGCGGCGGGCCACGGTCCGCTGCCAGTCCGGGTCGGACTCGCCCTTGACCAGGATGTGGCCGCCGTTGGCGCAGATCGCGAACTCGGCGGGGGCGCCCGGGAGTCGGATGCGGTGGTACTGCTCGCGGGTGCGGGTGGTCGTCGGGACGAACACCGTGGAGGCGGCGGAGGTCAGGTCGGCGAGCAGCCCGGCCGCGGTCTCGGTGACGTACGACAGCGGCTTGTGGTCGTAGACCTCGACGCACAGCAGCCGGGGCGCCCGTTCGTCCTCCATGGTGAGCTGGAGCGCGGCCGTGGAGTAGATCAGGGTGCGGTCGAGGTCGCTGGCGACGAGGGTGACCGGGGAGGCCGTCACGCGGACTCCACCGCCTTGCCGTCGGCGCCGGTCGCCCCGCGCGTGTACTTGGGGTGGATGAGCCCGACGCAGGTGTAGGGCAGCGAGTCGACCTCCTCGACGGGTACGCCGCGCTGCTCGGCGAGGAGCCTGATGTGGTCGAGGTCCGGGCCGGCGCCGCGCCGGGCGAGGATCTTCCAGGGGACGCGGCGCAGCAGGACCCGGGTGGTCTCGCCGACGCCGGGCTTCACGAGGTTGACGTCGTGGATGCCGTACTCCTCGCTGATGCGCTCCACGGCCGCCCAGCCCTCCCAGGTGGGGGCCCGGTCGGCGGCCAGGAGCTCCTTCACCTCGGTGTCCACGGCCTCCGCGACCTCGTCGAAGCGCGCGGCGACCGTGTCGAGGAAGAGACCGGAGACATCGGCACCGGCCAGTTCGCGGTAGAACTTCGCGCCGTGGAAGTCGTACGGCCCGACCAGGTCGGCGCGCAGGACCGTGCGGGAAATGAGCCCGGACACCGTGGAGTTGAGGCAGGCGGAGGGGATGAGGAAGTCCTCGCGGGTGCCGTACGTCCGCACGCAGCCGCCCGGGTCGGCGAGCACCGCGATCTCCGGGTTGAAGCCCGCCACTCCCCCGGCCTTCTCGAACTCGGCGACGGCAGCGGCCAGTTCGCGGGTGATGGCGCCCTTGCCGGTCCAGCCGTCCACGAAGACGACGTCGGCCGGGTCGTGGTGCTCGGCGAGCCAGCGCAGCGCGTTGGCGTCGATGCCGCGTCCGCGCACGATGGAGACGGCGTAGTGCGGCAGGTCGAGGCCGCGCCGCGCCCGGGCCCAGCGGCGCATCAGCACGCCGACCGGCGTACCGGCCCGGGCGAGCGAGACGAGGACCGGGCGGGGGCCCCGCTCGGCGAGGACGGTCTCGGTGACGGTGCCCACGGCGCGGGCGATGCGGGCGGCCGACAGCGCGAGGGCGCTCTTGAACAGTTCCTGGTACTCGGCGGAGGGCTGGTACTCGACGGGGAGCGATTCCGCGTAGTGCGCGCCCCCGCTCTGTATCGCCTCCTCGCGCTCCTCCGTGGGCGCTTCGAGGCGGGTGTCCGAGAGGTCCTGGAGCAGCCAGCCGACCTCGTCCGGCGCGTACGAGGAGAACGCGGGGCCGCGGAGGGGCTCGGGCAGCTGCATGAGGGCTTCTTCCTGGCGTTCGGGGGCCGGTGCCCCCGGTACGTACGAGGGGATCACCGCGAGCAGGACCTGCGCGGTGTGCGGGGCGAGCCGGTCCAGCAGGCCGCCGGGGGCGTGCAGGGCCGGGGTGTCGGCGGCGGAGTCGACCACGAGGACGACGGCGTCGAAACCGCCACCGGCCACGTTGTAGGCGTAGCGCTCGCCGGGGCCGTCGGCCGGGTCGTCGTGGGCCGGGAAGACCAGCCGGGTGCGTATCGCGTAGCCCGGGTCGTCCACGGCGAGGACCGGGGAGCGGGTGGTCGTGGAGTAGCGGACCTCGGCTTCGGTGCGCTCCTCCAGGGCGGTGGCCAGGCGCAGCGGCGCGTACATCAGCTCCTCGAAGCCGAGGACGAGGACGCGGCGGGGGCCGTCACCGAGGGCCTGGGCGATGCGGTCGGCCAGGGCGGGCAGCGCGGGCTCCAGGAGGGCGCGGTGGGTCTCGGTGAAGCCGTGCCGCCCGCCGTCGGGGACACCGGCGGGCCAGGGGAGGTCGAGGCGGGTGTGGGGGCGGGGGTGCGGGGGCCCGTCCTGGGGGACCTCCGCGTCGGCCTCCCACTCCGCGACCAGGGCCTGGCCCCTTTCCAGGACGCCGTCCGGGAGGGTGACCGTGCCGGTGTTGCGGGCCACCAGGTCGACGCGGGCGCCGATCTCGGCCGCGAACTCCGTGAGGCGGCCCCGGTCGGCCGGTGAGCGCATGTCGACGAGGGCGACGATGACGTAGTGGTCGCGGGGGTAGCGCTCGTGGAGGGCGCGGATCGTGTTGAGGACGGTGTTGCCGGTGGAGAACTCGTCGTCCACCAGGACCAGCGCCGAGCCGGGGCCGTCCGCCGCCAGCAGCTCCGGGTCCTCGGGGAGCAGCAGGTGCGAGGTGGCGTGCGAGTGGGCCTCCTCGAAGCCGCCCGCCCGGGCGACCCCAGGCACCGGCCTGCGGGTCGAGTGGAGGTACGGCGCCGCGCCGAGGCCGTCGGCGACCGAGTGGCCGAGGCCGGTGGCCGTCTCCGCGTAGCCGACGACGACCGCGCGCCGCGCGCCGTCCTCGCCGAGGAGCGCCCGGACCCGGCGGCCCAGCTCGACGCCCGCACCGTGCACGACGGAGGGGCGCTGCGGGACGTGTTTGCCGAGCACGTTGGAGACGAGCAGGTGTGCCCGCTTGGGGTTGCGCCGCAGGGCGAGGCCCAGCAGCCCGCGCAGCTCCCCGTCGCCCACCAGCCCGACGCCCAGTCGCTCCGCAACCCAGCTACCCGACCACACCACGTCCGTCGTCCCTCTTTCCACTCGCCCGTCGGGCCCGGCGCCGTGCTCGGCGCCGGGTCCCTCTCCGATCGTCCCGCCGGTCCCGCTCACTCCGCCAGGCAGGCCGCCAGCAGGTCCACGAAGCCGATGTCCTCCCGGGCCACGCCGAAGACCTTGGCGCGCAGCAGGGTGCGCTCGGCCCAGGCCCGGTGGGGCTTCACCTCGTTCATCTTGTTCGTGTACGCGGAGCGCAGCACGCCGCCGCCGTTGCTCTCGGGCCGCAGGATGTCCTGGGCGTCGCTGAACTCTTCGTGGCTGACCACGGACAGCGCGTGCACGGGAGCGACGTGCGAGGGGTGGATGCAGGTCTTGCCGAGCAGCCCGTTGGCCCGGTCCAGGTCGATCTCGCGCAGCAGTCCGTCCAGGTCGTGCGCGATGAGCGCGGTGCGCAGCGCCTCGGCGCGGTTCTCCTGGAAGGGGCTGTTCCGCAGCTGCGGCTTGAACATGCGCTCCTGGCGGGGGAAGTACTCCCAGACGGGCCCGGTGACCGTGAAGCCCGTCCCGTCGGCCCGGCCGAGCACGTTGACGACGTCCGCGATGACGTGGGCGACGATGCCGACGTCGTATGCCGTCATGTCGGGCGAGCGCCGCAGTCCGTAGGCGGAGCAGAAATCGGTGACGCCGAGGCGGAGGGCGAGGATCCGGTCACGATGCGCGGTGACCGTCTCGGCGATGCCCCGAAGCGTTTCGCGGCGGGTCTCCAGGTGAAGGAGCTCGGGCGATTCGAGCACGGGCATGGCGAAGAGCCGGCGGCCCGCCGCGGCCTCGGCCTTGGTCAGGGCCTCCATGAACGGGATGCCCCGGGTGCGGGTGAACTTCGGGAGTACGAAACCGGACAGCAGCCGGACGGAGGCGCCGAGACGGCGCACCAGGTCGGTGATCTGTTCCGGTTCGCGGACCCGGATGAACAGCAGCGGCAGTTCGACGGAGCGTGCGTCCAGGTCGGCGAACTGCCTGACCAGGTTCTCCTCGGCCCCGGCGACCTCGGAGTCGTCGATCGAGTCCTCCAGGCAGAGCACCATCGAGACGACTCCGCGCCCGGCCAGCTTGACGATGTCGTCGGCGAGCCGGGGGCGGGTGGCGGGGCTGTAGAGCGTGGCGCCGAGGGCCGCGGAGAGGAGGGGGGCCGGCGAGTCGGCGTCGAACGCACAGGGTTCCTGGAAGAAGAGCCCGTCCTTCGCAGCAGCTGCAATATGCCCGAAATGACGCATGCAATTCCCCCCGTACTCTCTGACCGACCGGACAACGTGTGGCCGGTAATAGTACGTACGAACGGGTGTCTGCAGTTCCCAGCCTGGGTGAATTCCGGGTGTCATGACCGTTTCGCACGAATTTCAAAAGTGGCGGAGTAGGTGAATCCGCCCGGCGGCCGGGACACGGACTCCGCCCCCCGCGTTGTCCGCACGGACGGCCAGCAGGCAGGATGACCGGCATGACGCACGCGATGGTGAAAGGCTCGAACGTCCCCCTCGACGCCCTGGCCGTACGGGCCGTGCTGCGCTGGACGCCGGGCGCCGGGGTGCCCGATGTGGACGCCTCGGCCCTGCTGCTCGGCGCCGGCGGGCGCGTGCGCTCGGACGAGGACTTCGTCTTCTACAACCAGCCGCGCCACCCCTCGGGCCTGGTGCGCAGGCTGCCCAAGCGCAGCCTGCCCGAGGGCCTGACGGACACCGTCGAGGCCGACCTGAACGCGCTCGACCCGTCGGTCGAGCAGGTGGTCATCGCCGCGTCCTCGGACGGGGCCGCCTTCGGAGCCGTCCGCGATCTGCGCATCCTGGTCTACGACGCCGCGGCGGCCGGCGGCGAACCGCTCGCCGTGTTCGACGTGCGCGCGGAGACCGGCGACGAGACCGCGATCATCTGCGGTGAGCTGTACCGGCGCGGCGACGGCTGGAAGTTCCGGGCGGTCGGGCAGGGCTACCCGACGGGGCTCATCGGCCTCGCGACCGCATTCGGCATCTCGGTCGACGAGGCGGAGCCCGAGCCCCAGCCGCCCGCCCCGGCGCCGCCCCCGGTCCCGCCCGCCCCGGCCCCCGTACCGGACTCGCAGGCGACCGTGCTGCACCAGCAGCCCTCGTACGGCTATCCGCAGCCCGCCACCCCGGCGCCGCAGCCCTCGTACGGCTATCCCCAGCCGGCCTCCGCGCAGCCCGCCTACGGCTATCCGCAGCCCGCGCCGGCTGCGGCGCCCGCTCCCGATCCGAATTTCAGGCTGCCCCCGCAGGGACCGCAGTTCATACGGCCCTGAGGACCCTCCTAGGCGCGGCTCTTGTAGCCGCGCCCCCACTGCATGCCGAAGCCGTACATCCGGTCCAGCTCGGACTGGAAGCCGTAGACGAACTTCACCTCGCGGCGCACGATCAGCTCGCCCTTGACGTTCTCCACCGTGAGCACCGCGCAGGAGCGGGCCTGCGGGGCTCGTTCGTCCAGCTCGATCTCGATGCGCGGCCCGTTGCCCGGGTAGAGCGTCACCTTGGCGTGCGTACGGTCGAAGGCGGGCGTCTGGTCGTAGATGTAGACGAAGAACAGCAGCCGCTTGATGTGCTCGCGCTGATCGAGGTTGACGTAGAGCGTCTCGCCGGACGGGGCACCGAAGCGGTCGTCGCCGCTGAGCCTGATGTAGGGCGGCCCGTTCAGATCGCCGAGCAGATTGCCCAGCGGCTGCACCACGCCCCGGGTGCCGTCCGCCAGCTCGTACATGCAGCCGAGGTCCAGGTCGACGTTGACCATGCCCTGGGTGTGCGCCTGGACGGCCTCGGGCTGGAACAACTTGAAGGGGCGCAGCAGCCGGCCGCTCTGCCGGGAGCGGCCCCCGATGTCCGAGGTGCGCATGCGCCAGGAGAGGTTGACGCGGAGGTTCCCGCTCAGCGCCCCCTGCTTCGTCAGCGAGACCGTGGAGTGCCGCCGGGTGAGCACGATGGAGTTGGTCGCCGCGTTCCCCGACTCGAACTGTGTCTCCCGCCCCGGCCACAGGCTGTTCCAGAACGCCATCCCCGACCCCGCCCTCTCGGTCCTCACCCGTCGCACGCGGCGCGTACGACGCACGCACCACTGCGGGGCGGCTCCGGGCCGCCTCCGGGTGTGTCCCGGAACCGTTGCCGTACGAGCCGCCCCGCAGAGAGCGTTCCCTCAATTCCTACCGGGTCACACCCCGGCGGTCACTTCGCTGTTGCCCTCTTCCGCCTCCAGCGCCTTGTTGCGGCGGACGGAGGACCAGAAGGACCAGGCGATCAGGACGACGCCGACGAGGCCGGTGATGATCTCGTTGATCTCGTACTGGATCGTGACGAGCAGGATGACGGCCAGCGCGCCGATCGCGTAGTGCGCGCCGTGCTCCAGGTAGACGTAGTCGTCCAGGGTGCCCTGGCGGACCAGGTAGACCGTGAGCGAACGGACGTACATGGCGCCGATGCCGAGGCCGAGCGCCATGAGCACGATCTCGTTGGTGATGGCGAAGGCGCCGATCACGCCGTCGAACGAGAAGGACGCGTCGAGGACTTCCAGGTAGAGGAACATGAAGAAGGCGGCCTTGCCGGAAAGGGCGACCGCGGAGATCTTCTTGCCGCTCTTCTTGGCCTCTTCCTCGGCCTCGTGCTCGCGCTCCTCCTCCTCTTCGAGCTTGTCCTCGAAGTAGCCGGAGAGTCCGCCGACGATGAGATACGTGATCAGACCGGCGATACCGGAGAGCAGGACGGTCTCGGCCTTGTCCACATGTCCGCCGCCGTGCTGGTGGGCGTGGGTGGCGACGGTCATCGCGGAGATCAGCAGGACGATGAGGGCGATACAGACCGACAGCATGTCGACCTTGCCCAGCTTGGCCAGCGGGCGCTCCAGCCAGCGGAGCCACTGGATGTCACGGTCCTCGAAGATGAAGTCGAGGAAGATCATGAGCAGGAACATGCCACCGAAGGCGGCGATCGCCGGGTGGGCGTCCGTGACCAGTTCCTTGTAGCGGTCCGGGTCGTTGAACGAGAGATCGATGGCGTCGATCGGGTTCAGGCTCGCGGTGATGGCGACGATCACGACGGGGAAGACCAGCCGCATACCGAAGACCGCGATGATCACGCCGATGGTGAGGAAGATCTTCTGCCAGAAGGCGGACATCTTCTTCAGGATTCCGGCGTTGACAACGGCGTTGTCGAAGGACAGCGAGATCTCCAGGACGGAAAGGATCGCCACCACGCCGAAGGCTTCCCACCCCCCGTAGAACCACGCGGCCACGAGGCCGATCACGGTGATCGCGAACGACCACCCGAAGGTTTTCAGAAGCACTGGCTACCCCATCATGTATGTAACGGGTCTCCCCCGATGTGCACGGGGCTCCCCCGCGCCGTGCGCGGCTTTACGAAACGTTGACCCCGAAGTCTAGAGCGATGCCGCGAAGCCCCGATGCGTACCCCTGGCCAACTGCACGGAACTTCCACTCGCCGTTGTAGCGGTAGAGCTCGCCGAAGATCATCGCGGTCTCCGTGGAGGCGTCCTCGGTGAGGTCGTAGCGCGCGAGTTCCTGGCCGTCCGCCTGATTGACGACGCGGATGAACGCGTTGCTGACCTGGCCGAATGTCTGGCCGCGATTGTCGGCCTCGTGAATCGAGACCGGAAAGACGATCTTGTCGCAATGGGCCGGCACCTGCGTGAGGTTCACGATGATCGACTCGTCGTCGCCGTCGCCCTCACCCGTGAGGTTGTCACCGGTGTGCTCCACGGAACCGTCGGGGCTCGTGAGGTTGTTGTAGAACACGAACCACTCGTCGCCGAGGACCCGGCCCGACTGGCACAGCAGGGCGCTGGCGTCCAGGTCGAAGTCGGCCCCCGTCGTGGATCGTGCGTCCCAGCCGAGCCCGACCAGCACCTGGGTGAGATTGGGTGCGGCCTTGGAGAGGGAGACATTGCCTCCCTTGGCGAGCGTGACGCCCATGGTGTTGTCCTCCCCGAGTCTATGAACCGTCTTTGTACCGGACGGAGCCGCCGGCCGAACCCGTGCGGCCGGAAGAACTGTCCGTCGAGCGCGTCCGGCGCCGCACGTGGTGCGGCGCCGGACGGGAATGCTGGTGCCGGGGCCGGGGCCCCGGGCAGGTCAGACGTTGACGCCGAAGTCCTGCGCGATGCCGCGCAGACCGGAGGCGTAACCCTGGCCGATGGCGCGGAACTTCCACTCCGCCCCGTTGCGGTACAGCTCGCCGAAGACCATGGCGGTCTCGGTCGAGGCGTCCTCGGACAGGTCGTAGCGCGCGAGCTCGCTGTTGTCGGCCTGGTTGACGACGCGGATGTACGCGTTGCGGACCTGGCCGAAGCTCTGCTGGCGGGTCTCGGCCTCGTAGATCGAGACCGGGAAGACGATCTTGTCGACGTCGGCCGGGACCGTGGCCAGGTTGACGTTGATGACCTCGTCGTCGCCCTCGCCCTCACCGGTGAGGTTGTCACCGGTGTGCTCGACGGAGCCGTCGGGGCTCTTGAGGTTGTTGAAGAAGACGAAGTTGCCGTCGTTGGCGACCTTGCCCTCGGCGTTCGTCAGCAGAGCACTGGCGTCGAGGTCGAAGTCCCCGCCGGTGGTGGTACGGGCGTCCCAGCCGAGACCCACGATGACCGCGGTCAGGTTGGGCGCGGCCTTGGTCAGCGAGACGTTGCCGCCCTTGCTGAGGCTGACTCCCACGAGTCCTCCCATTGGTTTCTTGGGGGCCGGCCGGTGCCGGCGCCTCCACGTCGTGTTGACATCCGATCAACGAGTGGATCCTAGTGACCGGTTCCCGGCCGAAACAGGCTTTCCGCCCCGGTACGGCCCGCGATCCGCCCGGAGCCGGATCAGAGGGCGCCGAGCGCCTTGACGTAGTCGTTGAGGTCGCGTGCGTCGGGCAGGCCGTTGACGACCGTCCAGCGCACCACGCCCTCCTTGTCGATGATGAAGGTGCCGCGCACCGCGCAGCCCTTCTCCTCGTCGAAGACGCCGTAGGCGCGCGAGGTCTCGCCGTGCGGCCAGAAGTCGGAGAGCAGCGGGTATTCCAGGCCCTCCTGCTCGGCGAAGACGCGCAGGGTGTGGATCGAGTCGTTGGACACGGCCAGCAGCTGCGTGTCGTCGTTCTCGAACGTGGGCAGCTCGTCGCGGAGTGCGCACAGCTCACCCGTGCAGACGCCGGTGAAGGCGAACGGGTAGAACAGCAGCACCACGTTCTTCTCGCCCCGGAAGTCGGAGAGCTTCACGGTGCGGCCGTGGTTGTCCTTCAGCTCGAAATCCGGGGCCTGGGTGCCGACCTCGATCGCCATGAAAACGCGTCCCTTCGCTACGTCACCGGGCTGGGCTGTCCGGGTGACCCCCACCCTACGCAGACCCCCGGGGCGCCCGTGCGGCACCCGGGAAAGCTTCCCGCCCACGGGCGGATCAAGCCCGTGGGCAACCGGGACACGGATGTACGAGACGGATGTACGAAGGCCCCCGGCCGGCGCGATGCCTGTCGGGGGCCTTCAGGGGTTGGTGGGGTCAGCGCTTGGCCTTGGCCGCTTTGGGCGTGACGAGACGGCTTCCCGACCAGTCCTTGCCCGCGTTGACGCTCTTGGTCTGGGCGAGCCCTGCGGTCTGGGCGGCCTCGTTGATGTCGCTCGGCTCGACGTATCCGTCGCGGCCGGTCTTCGGCGTCATCAGCCAGACCACGCCGCCGTCCTCGAGCAGACCAATGGCATCCACCAGCGCGTCCGTAAGGTCGCCGTCCTCGTCGCGGAACCACAGCAGGACGACGTCAGCGATGTCGTCGTAGTCCTCGTCGACGAGATCCTGGCCGGTAATGGCCTCAATGCCCTCACGGAGCTCCAGCTCGACGTCGTCGTCGTAGCCGATCTCCTGGACCACCTGTCCGGGCTCGAACCCCAGGCGTGCTGCCGGGTTGGTCCGCTCCTCCGCGTGGTCCGCGGTCGCGCTCACGGGTTGCCTCCTGATCATTTTTCGGAAAATGCTTCAGCCACGCGCGTGCGCGGGGCGTTGGCCGTAGTCCACACGGGAGCGGCGGATCGCGCAAGTACCCAGCGTGCGAGACCGCCTAAACGGTGACGTTTCCTGTCACGTCGCCGTCCTTCAGGCAGCCTCACTGCGAGGCTCCGCGTCCTCCTCCACTCCTGTCGTGCCCTACGTCCTTGGACAGCTTATGCCGTTTCGGTCCGGCATTCGGAGCCGAGCAGCTTATGGGAACGCTTGCACGTCCTGGGCGTATGGTTGCGTTCCGTCACCTCTCATCCTGTCTGCCCCGTCCTGTCCGGCACCTTCTGCCTGCACCGATACCCACTCGCCGGCCGTCCATCCGTCCCGGCGGAACCCGGCCGGGGACGCGTTCGCGGTTACCTTTCGGTAGAGATGACGTACGCGTTTCAGCGGTACACGATGGGGATGGCGTACACATCCTCATGTCCGGGGGTAGGACTCCCGTAACAGGCCCCGAAGCGCAGCACCGAACAGCGAAGGAACAGCGTGGCTTCCGGATCCGATCGCAACCCGATCATCATTGGCGGCCTTCCGAGTCAGGTCCCGGATTTTGATCCCGAAGAGACCCAGGAATGGCTCGACTCCCTCGACGCCGCCGTCGACGAGCGAGGCCGTGAGCGGGCCCGCTATCTCATGCTCCGGCTCATCGAGCGAGCGCGCGAGAAGCGCGTCGCGGTGCCGGAGATGCGCAGCACGGACTACGTCAACACGATCGCCACGAAGGACGAGCCGTTCTTCCCCGGCGACGAGGAGATCGAGCGCAAGATCCTCAACGCGACCCGCTGGAACGCGGCCGTGATGGTCTCGCGCGCCCAGCGACCGGGGATCGGCGTGGGGGGCCACATCGCGACGTTCGCCTCCTCGGCCTCGTTGTACGACGTCGGCTTCAACCACTTCTTCCGCGGCAAGGACGACGGTCTGGGCGGCGACCAGATCTTCTTCCAGGGGCACGCCTCGCCCGGGATCTACGCCCGCGCCTTCCTGCTGGACCGCCTGAGCGAGGCGCAGCTGGACGCCTTCCGCCAGGAGAAGTCGAAGGCGCCGAACGGGCTGTCCAGCTATCCGCACCCGCGGCTGATGCCTGACTTCTGGGAATTCCCGACGGTGTCGATGGGCCTCGGCCCGCTCGGCGCGATCTACCAGGCGCGGATGAACCGCTACATGGAGGCGCGCGGCCTCGCCGACACCTCGAACTCGCATGTGTGGGCGTATCTCGGTGACGGCGAGATGGACGAGCCGGAGTCGCTCGGCCAGCTGTCCATCGCCGCCCGCGAGGGCCTGGACAACCTGACCTTCGTCGTCAACTGCAACCTCCAGCGCCTCGACGGCCCGGTGCGCGGCAACGGCAAGGTCATCCAGGAGCTGGAGTCCCAGTTCCGGGGCGCCGGGTGGAACGTGATCAAGCTGGTCTGGGACCGGTCCTGGGACCCCCTGCTGGCGCAGGACCGCACGGGCATCCTGGTCAACAAGCTGAACACGACGCCGGACGGGCAGTTCCAGACGTACGCCACGGAGACCGGCGCGTACATCCGGGAGCACTTCTTCGGGGACGACCCGAGGCTGCGCGAGATGGTCAAGGACATGACCGACCAGCAGATCCTGCACCTGGGGCGCGGCGGTCACGACCACCGCAAGGTGTACGCGGCCTACGCGGCGGCCAAGGCCCACAAGGGCCAGCCGACGGTGATCCTGGCGCAGACGGTCAAGGGCTGGACCCTCGGGCCGAACTTCGAGGGCCGCAACGCGACCCACCAGATGAAGAAGCTGACCGCCGAGGACCTGAAGCGGTTCCGGGACCGGCTGCACATCCCGATCGCGGACAAGGAGCTGGAGGACGGCAACCCGCCGTACTACCACCCGGGCCGCGACTCGGAGGAGATCCAGTACATGCACGACCGCCGCAAGGGCCTGGGCGGTTACGTGCCGACCCGGGTGGTGCGCGCGAAGCCGCTGCCGCTGCCCGAGGACAAGACGTACGCGGCCGCGAAGAAGGGCTCGGGCCAGCAGTCGATCGCCACCACCATGGCGTTCGTCCGCATCCTGAAGGACCTCATGCGGGACAAGGAGATCGGCAAGCGCTTCGTGCTGATCGCGCCCGACGAGTACCGCACGTTCGGCATGGACGCCTTCTTCCCGAGCGCGAAGATCTACAACCCGCTCGGGCAGCAGTACGAGTCGGTCGACCGGGATCTGCTCCTCGCGTACAAGGAGTCGCCGACCGGGCAGATGCTGCACGACGGGATCTCGGAGGCGGGCTGCACGGCCTCGCTGATCGCGGCGGGCTCCGCCTACGCGACGCACGGCGAGCCGCTGATCCCGGTGTACGTCTTCTACTCGATGTTCGGTTTCCAGCGCACCGGTGACCAGTTCTGGCAGATGGCGGACCAGCTGGCGCGCGGCTTCGTGCTGGGCGCGACCGCGGGGCGGACGACGCTGACCGGCGAGGGGCTCCAGCACGCGGACGGGCACTCGCAGCTGCTGGCGTCGACCAACCCGGCCTGCGTGGCCTACGACCCGGCGTTCGGGTACGAGATCGCGCACATCGTGCAGGACGGCCTGCGCCGGATGTACGGGGAGAACAGTGAGGACGTCTTCTACTACCTCACCGTCTACAACGAGCCGATCCAGCACCCGGCGGAGCCCGCCGATGTCGACGTCGAGGGCATCCTGAAGGGCGTCTACCGCTACAGCCGCGGGGAGAAGGGCGAGATCCCGGCCCAGATCCTGGCGTCCGGCGTTGCGGTGCCGTGGGCGGTCGAGGCGCAGCGCATCCTCGCCGACGAGTGGAACGTGAAGGCGGACGTCTGGTCGGCGACCTCCTGGAACGAGCTGCGGCGCGAGGCCGTGGACGTGGAGCGGTACAACCTGCTGCACCCGGAGGAGGAGCAGCGCGTGCCGTACGTGACGCGCAAGCTGTCCGGGGCGCAGGGGCCGTTCGTGGCGGTGTCGGACTGGATGCGGTCCGTGCCCGACCAGATCTCCCGCTGGGTGCCCGGTCCGTACCAGTCGCTGGGCGCGGACGGATTCGGGTTCGCGGACACGCGGGGCGCGGCGCGGCGGTACTTCCACATCGACGCGCAGTCGATCGTGCTCGGCGTGCTCACGGAGCTGGCGAAGGAGGGGAAGGTCGACCGGTCGGCGCTGAAGACGGCGGTCGACCGCTACGAGCTGCTGGACGTGGCCTCGGCCGATCCGGGGGCCGCGGGCGGCGACGCGTAACGCGGGCGCGGAGACCGGCCCGGAGCGGGGCGGCGGGACCCGGGAGGGGTCTCGCCGCCCCGCGGCGCGTCCGGGCCCGGTCAGTTCTCCCACACCTTGAAGGCGCGCACCTGGTACGGCGAGCGCGGCAGCCAGGTGCCGCCGCCCGGGTACGTCTCGAACTCGCCGGTCTCCTCGCACTCGGCGGACTGGTAGGTGGTGACCGGGCGGCCGGTGCGGTTGGCCAGGGCCTGCGCGGTGGTGCCGGACTTCAGCGGGACGCAGCTCTCGATGTCGATGGTGGACAGCTCATGGGTCTGCCGGGCGCCGGTGAAGTCGGGCTTCGCCCAGAGGCACAGCTGCCCGCTCGCGCAGTCCCCCAGGGAGACGGGCGCGGCGGCCTTCGCGGGCGCGGTGGTCCCGGCGGGCGCGAGCAGGAACAGGGTGGTGGCGGCCAGGAAGGCCGCGGCAACGGTCGTACGCATGTGAGTTGAACCCCCGTGTGATGAAAGCGCTGATGCGGTCGTCCACCGATGTGGATCTCCGGCACCACCCTGCGCCGTTACGGAGAGTAATCGGAAGTACTGAAGGCCAGGTCCACTCCGAAAGGTGACGGTCCGCACAGAGTTGACGCGAAAGGCGCGGAGCGTGCCGCAGGGCCGTACGCAGGGTGAGGCAATCACCGTGTCCTTCCGCACAGTCGGGTGATGTACGTCACCCTGCTCCCGAACCGGCTCCACCCGTCTCCTAGGGTGGTCCGGAGTGACTTCCTTCGACTCCTCCCCCACGCTCACCGCCTGGCGCGCACTGCTCGCCGTCGCGGTCGTCTTCGTGATGCTCGCGACGACCGGCTGGACCGCCGTGCACCACCAGCGCTCCGGCGACTCCCGCGCACTCGCGCTGGCCGCCTGGGCCAAGGGGTCGATAGCGGGAGCGCCGCTGCCGGACGCCGACAGCCCGCCGTACAAGCTGGCGCACTTCTTCGCCACGCTGACACCGGCGCAGCGCGCCCACCTCGCCGACCGGTACCCACTCGTCGTGGGCAACCTCAACGGCGCCCCGGTGGCCACCCGTTACCGCGCGAACCGGCGGGCGATCGTGCAGGCGAGCGCGGTCGAACGCAAGCGCGTCCACGACACCAGACTCTCCGCGTCCGGCCGCGCCGAGGCCCAGCACCGCCTGGACCGGTTCCGCTCGATGCTCGCCCGGGACCGCCACTTCCTGGCGTTCGATCCGTCGGGGCGCGGGCTCGCCGCCGAGGTGTTCGGCGACCTGGACCGGGCCCGGCGCATCTCGCTGGTCGTGCCCGGCGTCGACACGAATCTGCTGACCCTGGAACGCACCGGGCCCAAGACCAACGCCGCGCCCGTCGGCATGGCCAAGTCGCTGTACGCCGCCGAGCGCGCCGCGAGCCCCGAGGTGCGCACCGCCGTCATCGCCTGGGCCGACTACACCACGCCCGTCGGCATCGGCATGGACGCCGCCCTCGGCAACCTCGCCGAGCGCGGGGCGGTCCGGCTCGACGCGCTCGTCCGGGCCCTCCCGGGACCGGCGCCCGTCTCGCTGTTCTGCCACAGCTACGGCTCCGTCCTGTGCGGGGTCGCCGCGAGCAGGCTGCCCGGCCGGGTCGAGGACATCGCGGTGGCCGGCAGCCCCGGGATGCGGGCGGACAACGCCGGTCAGCTGCACACCCGGGCGCACGTGTGGGCGATGCGGGACAGCGGCGACTGGATCGAGGACGTGCCGAACCTGGAGTTCGGGGGTCTGGGACACGGCGCGGATCCGGTGGACCACGGCTTCGGCGCCCGGATCGTCTCGGCGGACGGCGCGGTCGGTCACAGCGGTTACTTCGAGCCGGGCACCGAGAGCCTGGAGAACTTCGCCGCGATCGGTGTTGGCGCGTACACATCGGTGACCTGTGCACCGGCCGACAGCGCCTGCCACGACGGGGTGTACGCCAACTCGACAGCCTGACGCGCGTAGAGACACCGCGTCCGTCCTCCGGAAGCGGTCGACTCCGAGAGGGGACGGGGCGGGCAAGTGCCGCATACGATGAGGCGCATGGGTGATGTGCTGGCCGGAATTCATGCCACCTGGGAGTTCGACGCCGACTCCGTGCTCATCCGCTACGAACGGGGTATCCGCACGCCGAGACTCCTCCAGAGCCTCCGCGAGCGCCGCGTCCCGCACGCGGCGCTGTCATCGGTGACGCTGACCCCGGGCAGGCGGGGCACGGTGGTGCTGCGTGCCGTCCCGCGCCCCGGGGCCGACCCGCTCCTCGAAGCCGCCGCCGGACAGCTCAAGGACGGCTGCGACCCGTACCGGCTGGTGCTCCCCGCCGCCCGCGAGACCCTTGCCGAGTACTACGCGGACGAGTTGCGGGCCTGCCTCGGCACGGACGCGGGCGAGCCCGCCGACCGTTTCCTGGTCGCGGCCCCCGAGGCCCCGATGCAGTTCAAGGCGTACGACGGGCGGGCCGGCTTCGACGGTGAGCGGATCTCGTTCCGCTGGTTCTGGACGGGCGCCTCGTCGGAGAAGTGGAAGGCCGGTGACCAGACGTTCCCGGTCACGGACCTGTGCGGGGTGGAGTGGCGCTCGCCGGAGGGCCTGGAGGGCTATCTGCGGCTGCTGCCGAAGGGCTCCGACGCCGTGGCCCACGCGTCCGGAGGGCTCACCGGTCCCGCGACGTCCGGGACGGCCACGGGCGTCCAGCCGGTCATACCCCGTCCCGCCCGGGCCGATCAGGACCCCGCGGCGGTGATCTTCGGGCTCGGCTACGGCCCGGTCCACGAGTCGCTGCCCTTCGCGGCGGCCGTCCTCGAATCCGTACGCAGGAAACAGTCCGCGCCCCCGGCCACCGCTCCCCTCACCGCCGCCGCGCGGCGCGATCCGGCGGACATCGCGGAGCGCATCCACCACCTCGGGGAACTGCACCGGGCGGGCCTGGTGACCGACGAGGAGTTCAGCGCCAAGAAGGCACAGCTCCTGGCCGAGCTGTAACGGCCGGCGGCCACCGAGATGACCGAACCGATAACCGCCCCCGCCCCCGCGCACCCCACCGTTTCGCGGCGCTGGACGAGCTTCCTGCCGGAGGCCGCCGCCGTCGCGCTGACGGTGCTCTTCCTCCCCGTCACCCTGGCCAACCTCCTCGATCAGTACGGGCTCGGCGGTGCGGCCGCCACCACCCTCGCCGTCACCCAGGCCGGGCCTCTGCTGCTGATGGCGCGCCGGCCGCTGTGGGCGTGGTGCATCGTCTTCCCGGCGGACATCGCGGGCGCGCTGGTGATCCTGGGGCAGCCGGCCCGCGAGTACGACGTGTGGCCGTGGCCGCCCGCGCCGCTCGTCGCCTGTCTCTTCCTGCTTCTCGCGCTGGCTCTGCGCCGGTCCAGGCGGGTGCTCGTCGCCGTCTGGCTGGTGACCGGGGCGGCGAGCCTCGTCCTCCACCTGGTCCGCGCGGACCGGAGCAACGGCACGGCTCTGCTGCTGCCCCTGCTCGCGGCCGTGGTGCTGGTGATCGGCGCGGCGGTCCGGGAACGGCGCGTCGCGCAGCGCCGCCTCGCCGAGCAGGAGACCGTCAGCGAGGCGGAGCGCGCCCGGCGGACGCTGCTGGAGGAGCGGACCCGGATCGCCCGGGAGCTGCACGACGTGGTCGCCCACCACATGTCCGTGATCACCGTCCAGGCGGACTCGGCGCCCTACCGGCTGCCGGAGCTGTCGGACGAGGCGCGCGACGAGTTCGGGACGATCGCGGCGAGCGCGCGGGAGTCGCTGACCGAGATGCGGCGGCTGCTCGTGGTGCTGCGGGGAGACGGCACGGAGGGCGAGCGGACCCCGCAGCCGGGGATCAACCGCTTGCAGCAACTGGTGGAGGCCACGGTACGGGCGGGGCTTCCGGCCGAACTGTCGCTGGCCGCCGACCTGGGTGACGTGCCGTCGGCCGTCGACCTGTCCGCGTACCGGATCGTTCAGGAGGCGCTGGCCAACGTGGTCCGGCACGCCCCGGGAGCACGGACGCGGGTCTCGGTCGCCGCGGACGGCGACCAGTTGACGGTGCTGATCGTCAACGAACCGCCGGAGCAGCCGGTTTCGCCGCTGGAGACGGCGGGAACGGGCCACGGCCTGGTCGGGATGCGGGAGCGCGTACGGTTGACGGGCGGCTCACTGGACGCCGGGCCGCTGCCGGACGGGGGGTTCCGGGTCGCCGCGCGGCTGCCACTGTCCCCGGCCGGGCCCGAAGACGCCCCCTGAGTCCGGAGGAACCGTGACCATCCGTGTGATCATCGTCGACGACCAGGCCATGGTGCGGGCGGGTTTCGCGGCCCTGCTGGCGGCCCAGGCGGACATCGACGTGGTCGGTGAGGCGCCGGACGGGCGCCAGGGCATCGAGGTCAGCCGCCGGGTCCACCCCGACGTGGTCCTGATGGACGTCCGGATGCCCGAGATGGACGGCCTCGCGGCGGCCCGCGAACTGCTGGACCCGCCATCGGGTGTGGTCCATGTGCCCAGGGTGCTGATGCTGACCACGTTCGACGTGGACGACTACGTGTACGAGGCGCTGCGGGCCGGGGCGTCCGGCTTCCTGCTGAAGGACGCGCCCCCGGCCGACCTGATCGCGGCGGTCCGGGTGGTGGCGTCGGGCGACGCGCTGCTCGCGCCCTCCGTGACGCGCCGTCTGATCGCCGACTTCGCGAAGCAGGGGCCGTCGGCCGCCGCCCGGGGCGGGGCGACGCTGCGGCTGAACGGGCTGACGCCGCGCGAGACGGAGGTGCTGGAGCTCATCGCGCGCGGCCTGTCGAACCAGGAGATCGCCGCGAAGCTGGTGCTCGCCGAGCAGACGGTGAAGACGCACATCGGGCGCGTCCTGGCGAAGCTGTCCCTGCGGGACCGGGCACAAGCGGTGATCTTCGCCTACGAGGCGGGGCTCGTCGTCCCCGGCTCCGCCTGACGGCCCGCCACACCCCCTACCCGGGTATGACACGGCAGTTGGCCCCCCGGTGTGACGTCCGCGCACCCACCGCGTTCCTACCTTCCTCCCGTCACGCCGAACGGCGGGCGGGGACCGGCCGGTTGGGCCGGAGAGGGAGGGCGGGGCGGATGCGGCGTTACGCGAGGACCCTGGTCGCGGCCGCGCTGGCGGTCACCGTGGTGTCGGGGACGGCGGGCTGGGTGTCGGGCAACGCCCAGCAGGCGGTCACGGGCCCGCCCCCAGGCACGGCCTCCTGGCGGGCCGACCACACCCTGGGCCGCGAGCTGCCCGACCCGGAGCGGGACGCGCCCGCCCAAGTGGCTCGCTTCTTCGCGAAGTTGAGCGCGGCACAGCAACAGGCCCTGGCCGTGCGGCACCCACTCGTCGTCGGCAACCTGGACGGCGCCCCCGTCGAGCTGCGCTACCGGGCCAACGCCCGTGCCCTGAAAGCCTCGCACGACCCCCGCTACGCCCACCTCGCCGAGGACCCGGCCCGCCGCTTCCTGGCGTTCGACCCGCGCGGCCGGGGCCAGGTCGCGGAGGTGTTCGGCGACCTGGCGGCCGCCCGCCGGGTGTCCGTGGTGGTGCCCGGCTCCGACATCGACGCCGGAACCTTCGACCGTACGACGGACGTGTACGGCACCCCGGCCGGGATGGCCAGGTCGCTGTACGCCCGTACGGGGCCGGGCACCGCCGTCATCGCCTGGGCCGGGTACACCACACCGGTGGGCCTCGGGCTCGACGCCGCCCGGGGGACGCTTGCGGAGGCCGGTGCGGCGCGGCTGACCCGGTTCACGGACGGGCTGGAGGCCGCCGGGACGCCCGTCACCGCGGTGTTCTGCCACAGCTACGGCTCGGTCGTCTGCGGACTGGCCGCGCACCGGCTGCGCGTCGCCGACCTGGTGGTCCTCGGTTCTCCCGGGATGCGCGCGGACAGCGTGGCCGGTCTGCGCACCGGGGCGCGGGTGTGGGCGGCGAAGGACCCGGGCGACTGGATCGGCAAGGTCCCGCACGTCGAGTTCGCCGGGCTCGGTCACGGCACGGACCCCGCGTCGCCGGGGTTCGGCGCCCGGCGGGTGCCCGCGGACGACGCGGAGGGGCACACGGGCTACTTCGCGCCGGGCACCGAGTCGCTGCGGGCGTTCGCGTCGATCGCCGAGGGCGCGGACGCCCGACCCGCCGGGACCGGCATGGTCCGGACGAGAAGCGCTAGTCCTTCCCGCCCAGCTCCTCCGCCAGTCCGACGATGACGCCGTCCGGGCCGCGCAGGTAGCAGAGCAGGTAGCTGTCCTCGAACCGGGCGATGGAGCCGACGAGTTCGCCGCCGAGAGGACGCAGCCGGGCGACGGTGTCCTCGATGTCGTCGACGGCGAACATGACGCGGTGCGTGCCGAGCACGTTGTGCGGCCGGTCGCGCGGGGCGTCGATCAGCGCGGGGGTGAGGTACTTCGCGAGCTCCAGGCGGCTGTGCCCGTCCGGGGTCCGGAGCATGGCGATCTCGCAGTGGGTGCCGTCGAGGCCGGTGCACTCGGCGGCGAAGCCGCCCTGGACCTCGCCCCTGCCCTCCAGCTCCATGCCGAGTTCCCGGAAGAACGCGATGGCCGCGTCCAGGTCCTCGACCACGATGCCGACGTTGTCCATGCGCTGGACCGCCATGCCGGTTCCTCCTCGCTCGGTTGCCTCGTACGGACGCTACCCCGCGCTACTCGCGCGCGAGGGACGTCAGGCTCATGTCCTGGTAGCGGTCGCCCGCGACCTGCCCGGCGATCGGTTCGAGGAGGGCGAGCTCGTCGTCGGTGAGCGTCAGACGGGTCGCGCCCACGTTCTCCAGGAGGCGGTGGCTCTTGCGGGTGCCGGGGATCGGGACGACGGTGATGCCGTGGACCTGGGCGCGCTGCTGGACCCAGGCGAGCGCGACCTGCCCGGCGGTCGCCCCGCGGGCGGCGGCGATCTTGTGGACGGGCTCCAGGAGGGCCGCGTTGGTCTTCGCGTTCTCGCCGGTCATGCGGGGCTGCGAGGCCCGGAAGTCGCCCGGGGCCAGCTCCTTGCCCGCGTCCGCGAAGGAGCCGGTGAGGAAGCCCCGGCCCAGCGGCGAGTACGGCACGACCGTGACGCCCAGCTCGGCGGCGGCGGCGAGCGCGCTGCGCTCCACGTCCCGGCTGAAGAGGGACCACTCGGACTGGAGGGCGGCGATCGGGTGCACGGCGTGCGCCTCGCGCAGTTCGGCGCCGGTGACCTCGCTCAGCCCGAGCTGCTTGACCTTGCCCTGCTGGACCAGCTCGGCCATGGCGCCGACGGACTCGGCGAACGGGACGGCGGTGTCGTGGCGGTGCATGTAGTAGAGGTCGATGACATCGGTGTTCAGGCGGCGCAGGCTCGCCTCGACGGCCTCGCGGATGTACGCGGGGTTGTTGTTGACGCCCCGGTAGTCGGGGTCGTCGTCGCGCCGCTCGATGCCGAACTTCGTGGCGAGGGTGATCTCGTCGCGGTGCGCTCCGACGAACGGGGCGAGGAAGGTCTCGTTGGCGCCGCTGCCGTAGATGTCGGCGGTATCGAAGAGGGTGACGCCCGCCGCCAGCGCCGTTTCCAGCGTCTCGCGCGCCGACGCCTCGTCGGTGTCGCCGTAGAACTCGCTGATGCCCATGCAGCCGAGGCCCTGGACCCCGACGCGGGGGCCGCCCCGGCCGAGTTCGACGGTGGCGATCTTGTGGTCGGTCATCAGGCACTGGGCCCTTCCGGCGCCCCACGGGCGCCCGCATAGAAGTCGATCTTGTAGTCCAGCACGGCCAGGGTGTCCTGGAGCTCCGCGATCCGCGTCCTCACGTCGCGGCGGGTCGCCTCCAGCAGCTCCTGCCGTTCCTCGAAGGTGTGGTCGCCCTCGCGTATGAGCTCGGCGTACCGGACCATGTGGGCGACCGGCATCCCGGTCAGCCGCAGCTTGGTGACGAAGGCGAGCCAGTCGAGGTCCCGGTTGCTGAAGCGGCGCTGGCCGGTGTGCGACCGGTCCACGTGCGGCATGAGTCCGATCCGCTCGTACCAGCGCAGGGTGTGGGCGGTCAGGCCGGTGAACGCGGCGACCTCGCTGATCGTGTAGCGGTCCTGCCCGTCGGGGCGCGGATGCGCCGAGGGGGCGGAGGCGCAGATATCGGCCCGGGTCGAAGTGGTCTCCATCACCGTCATGCCTCCACGCTATGACGTTGGAGTGCACTCGAAGCAAGCATCACCGGGTGCGGTTTCCGACAGGTGGGACCCGGAATCTACTCTCGTACGCATGCAGAGCCTGGCGATGATCGAGAACTGGCCCGTCCCCACCGCCGCGGCGGCCGTCGTACGAGCGGACGGCACGGTCGCCGGTACGCACGGTCCGACCGCGCACCGCTTCCCGCTCGCCTCCGTCACCAAACCGATCGCGGCCTACGCGGCGCTGGTGGCGTACGAGGAGGGCGCCGTGGAGCTGGACGAACCTGCGGGCCCCGAGGGCTCGACCGTGCGCCACCTCCTCGCCCACACCAGCGGCCTCGCCTTCGACGAGCACCGGGTGATGGCCCCGCCCGGCAACCGGCGCCTCTACTCCAACGCGGGCTTCGAGGTGCTGGGCGACCACATCGCGAAGGCCACCGAGATCCCGTTCCCGGAATACGTTCGACAGGCGGTCCTGGAACCGCTCGGGATGACCGCGACGACCCTGGACGGCTCCCCCGCCAAGGACGGCGTCTCCACGGTGGACGACCTCGCGCGCTTCGCCGCCGAGGTGCAGGCCCCCCGCCTCCTCGACCCGCGCACCGTGCTCGCCGCGCAGACCGTGGTCCACCCGGGCCTGAAGGGCGTCCTTCCCGGCTACGGCCACCAGAACCCCAACGACTGGGGCCTCGGCTTCGAGATCCGCGACTCCAAGTCGCCGCACTGGACGGGCACCGCCTCGTCCCCCGCGACCTTCGGCCACTTCGGGCAGTCGGGCACCTTCCTCTGGGTCGACCCGGCCGCGGGCGCGGCCTGCGTCGCGCTCACCGACCGGGCCTTCGGCCCGTGGGCGGTCGAGGTGTGGCCGCCGTTCACCGACGCGGTGCTGGCGGAGCTGGCGGGCTGAGGGGCCCCGCCCCCGCGCGTCCCGGCCGGGCCGTACCGGCGCGGCCCACGCGCCCGCCCACCGTTTGACGAGCTCACGACATGACGCAGTCCCGCCACGGTGACCGGGGTTGCCGGGGTGTCCGGCCGCGCAGACCCCCTCCATGACGCGACCAAGACACAGTCTCCGGTACCTCCCGGCGGCGACCGCCACCGCGCTCGCGCTCAGCGGTGCGCTGCTGGTCTCACCGCCCGCCTCGGCGGACAGCGGCACGGCTGCGGCGGGCACGGCGCAGGCCCCCGCCGCGGCCGGGCAGCCCGTCCACGACATCACCCTGGTCACGGGGGACGTGGTCCACTACACGGACCTCCCCGGTGACCAGGACGACGTCACCGTCGACCGGGCGCCGGGCGCGCGCGGCGGGGTGAGCGTGCAGAGCTACGGCCACCACACCTACGTCATCCCGACCGAGGCGATGGGGCTCATCGCCTCCGGGAAGCTGGACGTCGAGCTGTTCAACGTCACCGGTCTGGTGGCCATGGGCTACGACGACGCCCGCTCCGGCGGCATCCCCGTCATCGCCACCGCGCCCGCGGGACGCACCGCCGAGCCCCCCGCCGCACCGGCCGGGGCCTCGAAGGTGCGCAGGTTCGACGCGGTCGACGCCACGGCGATGAAGGCCGACGCCGGGCACGGGCGCGCCTTCTGGAAGGACATCGCCCCGGCCGCACCCGCGAAGGCGCGCGGGTTCGCCGCGGGCAGCGGCATCGGCAAGCTGTGGCTCGACGCCAAGGTGGAGGCGGCGCTCAGCGACTCGGTCGCCCAGGTGCGCGCCCCCGAGGCATGGGCGAAGGGATTCGACGGGACGGGCAGCAAGGTGGCGGTCCTGGACACCGGCATCGACGCCACCCACCCGGACCTCAAGAATGTGATCGCCGCCGAGAAGAGCTTCGTACCGGGTGAGACCGCCGACGACCGGCACGGGCACGGTACGCACGTGGCCTCCACGATCGCCGGGTCGGGAGCGGCCTCCGACGGCAAGGAGAAGGGGGTCGCCCCGGGCGCGAAGCTCTACGTCGGCAAGGTGCTGTCCGACAACGGCGAAGGCAGCCAGTCGGGCATCCTGGCCGGGATGGAGTGGGCCGCGGCGCAGGGCGTCGACGTGGTGTCGATGAGCCTGGGCACCAACAGTTCGTCCGACGGCACGGACCCGCTCTCGCAGGCCGTAGACCGGCTCTCCGCCGACGGCGGCCCGCTGTTCGTGGTCGCCGCCGGGAACAACATCTCGGTGGGCTCGATCGGTTCGCCCGGCGCCGCGGCCTCGGCGCTCACGGTGGGCGCGGTCGACCAGCGCGACGCCCGGGCGGGCTTCTCCAGCCAGGGGCCCATCGCGCGCTCGTACGCCCTCAAGCCGGACATCTCCGCGCCGGGCGTGGGCATCAGCGCGGCGGCGGCGCACCCGGCGGAGGGCGCGTCGATGTACCAGTCGATGAGCGGCACCTCGATGGCCACGCCGCACGTGGCGGGCGGTGCCGCGATCCTGCACCAGGCGCACCCGGACTGGGACGCGGACCGGATCAAGAACGCCCTGATGTCCACGTCGAAGAAGCTCAGCGGCCTGACGCCCTATCAGCAGGGCACCGGGCGCATGGACGTCGTGGCGGCCGTGGAGTCCACGATCGAGGCGCCCGGCTCCGTGCCGGCCGCCGCCTTCAAGTGGCCGAACGCGGACGCGGGACCGGTCGACCGCACGATCACGTACCGCAACACGGGGACCGCCGACGTCACCCTGGACCTGAAGACGGACACGACCGGCTCGACGGTGTCGCTGTCCGAGCCGTCGGTGACCGTCCCGGCGGGCGGAACGGCCGCCGTCACGCTCCGGATCGACCCCACGGGGCTGCCCGTCTCCACGCCCACGACCCTGCTGTCCGGGCTCGTGACCGCGGTGGACCGCGCGACCGGCGCAACCGCCGCGCACACGGCGTACGCCCTGTTCAAGGAGCCGGAGGCGTACGACTACACCATCGAGCTGACCGGCCGGGACGGGAAGCCCGCCACCGGCACGGTCGCGCTGACCTTCCCCGGCAACCCGGCGCCCGGCTTCGTGGAGGTCTACGGGAGGACCACGCTGCGCCTCCCCGCGCGCACCTACAGCGCCTTCGGCTTCCTGGACGTGAACGGTGACGGCCCGGACGCCCTCGGCATGGCCGTGCTCGTCGCCCCGGACGTCGCCGTCGGCCCCGGCCACAGTGACGCGACGGCCCGCCTCGACGCCACGAAGGCCCGCCGGGTGAGCGCCGTCGCACCGCGCGAGACGGAGAACGCGCAGACGGTCGTCCAGTACCGCCGCAGCCTCACGGGCGGGGGCGCCATCGGTTCGGCGTTCGTCCTGGACAAGGCGTACACGGAGCTGTACGTCTCGCCCACCGCGCAGACCGAGGGCGGCGTCCAGGACCTGATGGTCCACTGGCAGCTGCGGCAGAAGGCCCTCGACGCCACCACGCTCACCGGCCACTCGGTCGAGCTGACCGGGCAGGACGGCACCGCCCCCCACGACGGCCACCGGCTGCTGCGGACCGTCTACGCGGGCTCGGGCACCCCGGCCGACTACGCCCGGCTGGACGCGAAGGGCCGCGCGGTCGTCGTGGACCGCGGCACGTCGAGTCCCGCCGAGCGGGCGCGGGCCGCGGCCGACGCGGGGGCCGCCATGCTGATCACCGTGGCCGAGCAGCCGGGGCGGCTGTACGAGACGTACGACGACAGCCACGGCCTGACGCTGGCCAGTACGGGCAGCACCGACGGGGCACGCCTGATTGAGGAGGCGAAGACGGGCTTCGGCGCCCTGAGCCTCGACGAGCACCGCTACCCGGAGTATCAGTACGACCTGCTCCAGTATCAGAAGGGATCGATCCCGGACCGGGACCTGGTCTATCGCCCCGGCAACGGGCAACTCGCCCGCGTGGACACGTCGTTCTACGCGCTCCGCAAGGACGCGGGCACCCGCGAGGGCACCGGCCACCGGCTCCTGACGCCCTCCTGGGGCCAGGGCGTGGGCGGTACGCAGAAGGAGGGCTACCCCGGCACCCGGACCGACTACCTCACGCCCCTGCCCGACGGCCTCGGCGTGTGGAACGAGGATCACCGGTTCACCCTGAGCTCCCTCGGCGCGGACTCCGTGCTGGAGGTTGCCCCGGGGCGGACGTATGCGGCGGGCGAGCGCTACCCCGGTGAGTGGTTCAAGCCGGTCAACGCGCCCCGGTTCGGCGAGGGGCTGTGGCGGCCCAGCCGTACCAGCAACGGCATTTCCTGGAGCGTGCCCGCCTGGTCCGGTGGCTCGGACGGGCACATCGCGCGGTCGCCGGGCGGCACCGCGTCCTCCGAACTCCGCCAGGGCGGCACGGTGGTGGCCAAGGGCGCCTACGCGGGCTACTCCACCGGGCTGCCGGGCGCGGAGCAGGAGTACACGCTCTCGCTCAGGACGGACCGCGACAACGGCACCTGGGCCGCGTCGACGGCCACGGACACCACCTGGACGTTCCGCTCGGCGGCCCCGCCGCAGGGCACGCCCAAGAAGGAGATCCCGGTCCTCGACCTCGGCTACGACGTCGACACCGACCTCCTCGGCCGGGCCCGCGCGGGCAGCCGGGTGGAGCTGGGGCTCAGCTCGTCCAGCTACACCAGCGGGGTCGCGGCGACCGGGGCCACGCTCCAGGTGTCGTACGACGACGGGGCGACCTGGCGGCCGGTGACGCTGAAGCGGTCCGGCGACGGGGCGTGGCGGACGGCCCTCGCCACTCCGCTCCACAAGGGCGGCTGGGTGTCGTTGCGGGCCACCGCCCAGGGGCCGGACGGGCTGAAGGTCAGCCAGGACGTCATCCGGGCGTTCGGCCTGAAGTAGCGGCGACGGGGCGGGCCCGGTCCGGACCCGCCCCGTCCGTCAGTCGTTCACCGTCGCCACCCGGCCCGCGTACCGCTGGGTCCAGCCGGTGCCGGTGTCGGCGGTGAGCACCACGTCGTAGTAGCCATGCTCGGTGGGCCAGTCCACGACCGCGGAGTGGCCGCCGGGGACGGTGACCTTCCGGGTGCCGCCCGCGTAGTCGTTGGCCACCAGGGTGTAGCGGACCGGGTGGTGGCCGTCGTTGTGCAGGCCCAGGCGGACCACCGGGCGCCATCCCCGGACCAGCCGCGGTTCGACGCGCGGCAGGCCGGTGCGGCGGGTGTCCGCGTCCTCGGGGAGCAGCTGCCCGGCGAAGGAGCGCAGGAACCCGTCGGGGCCGTACACCGAGAACGCGTATCTGCCGTCGGTCGCGGTGGTGTCCCAGGTGTACGTGCGCGGGGCGGCCGCGCTCACCGTGTGCGGGATGTTCTCGAAGGGGAGGTACCGGTCGGGGAAGACCTGGAGGCTGACCGCCTTGCCCTCCGGGCCGCCGGTGAGCGTCATGGCGGCGGTCACCGTTCCGGCGGCCCGGTCCTCGGTGAGCACGGCGTGCGGGTGGAAGGAGAGCCCGCGCGGCTCCATCCGGTCGCGGGGCGGCCTCGGCGGGGTGCCGGTGACCGGGTCCGCGATGACGACCGGGCCGGGGCGCGGGTGCGCGAAGTCGATCGCGCTGGTCAGGTCTCCGGCGATGGAGCGGCGCCACGGGGTGATGTTCGGGCAGGTGAACGGCTTGCCCAGGTGCGCGGCCCAGGTCTCCAGGAACTTCACGGTCGAGGTGTGGTCGAAGACCTCCGAGGCGACGTAGCCGCCGCGGCTCCACGGGGAGACCAGCACCATCGGGACGCGGGGCCCGAAGCCGTACGGGGTGGTGCCGGAGAACTCGCCGGGGGTGCCCGCCTCCGGGCGCGGCGGCAGGACGTGGTCGAACTTCCCGTCGTTCTCGTCGTACGTGATGATCACCAGGGTGTGGTTCCAGATGTCCTCGTTGCTCTGGAGGGTCTTCAGCACCTTGTTCATGTACCGCTCGCCGTGCACCGTGTCGAAGCCCGGGTGCTCGCTCCACGCGGCGGGCATGACCACCCAGGACACCTCGGGCAGCGGGTGCTCGGCGCCCGGCTCGCAGGCGGCGATCAGGTCGCGCAGGACGGCGTCCAGATTGGCCTCGGAGTCGTCGTTGGGCGTGGTGGCGCCCGCGTAGACGAAGGAGTTGGCCTTCCAGACCCTGCCGGTGCCCGGTTCGAGTTCGGCCGGGTCGGCGGTGCGCGGGTCGAAGGCGGCGAAGCTGTTGGTGACGTTGCAGCCGTACTCGCCGACGTAGCCGCTCTGGAGGCTCTTGCCGACGCCGTTGCCGCTGTTGTCGGAGTAGACCCGCCAGTTGATGCCCGCCTGCTGGAGCTGTTCGGGGACGGTGGTCCAGCGGCGGGTGTAGTTGTTCTGGCCCGCGTTGGTGGTCTCACCGCCCGCCGTGCCGCTCATCAGGTAGTAGCGGTTGGGGATGGTGGGGCCGTGCAGCGAGCAGAAGTTCATGTCGCAGACGGTGTACTGGGAGGCGAGCGAGTACATCCACGGCATGTAGTCGGGCGTGTAGTACCACATGCAGTGGTCGCCCTTGTCCTGCACCCAGGTGTCCCAGCGCCCGCCGTTGGCACCGTAGAAGTTGTGCTTGTCGCTCCAGGTGGCGGTCGAGACGGCGGGCGTCACGATGGCGCCGGTGGCGTCGCGCTGCTGGAAGACGCTGGTGCCGTCCTGGAAGGTCAGGACCTGCTTGTCGTCGTGGCCGCGCACCCCCTTCAACTGGCCGAGGTAGTGGTCGAAGGAACGGTTCTCCTGCATGAGGATCACCACGTGCTTCAGGTCGGAGATATCGCCCTTGAAGCCTTTGGGCAGGCGGTATTCGGCCGCCTCGGCCTGCGCACCGCCGACCGCGTCGGCCACCGGCCCCGCGGCGAGGGCGCCGAGCGAGACGGCGGCCGTCTGCAGCATCCGGCGGCGGCTGATGCGCATCTCGTTGGTGAGCTCGCCGGTGTCATCGGCTTCGGTGTCCGGACACGGGAACTCGCTGGTCTGAAGGGTCATCGGGGCACCTCTGATGGGAAGAGTGGTTCACAAGGGGGAGGGAGTCTGCGCGCCTGCGAAAACTAGGCCGCCGGTGCGAACGGCGGGCGAACCGTGGACGTATTCCTGAGGCACCGGCAGATTTACATGGCCCCGACACGCAGTCGAGATCCCGCACGGTGATAGCCGAAAATCGCGCCCCGATGGCCGGTCGGCCGGTCTTGCCGGAACGCTGGCCGCCGGTCACGGACGGCCGCTACGCTCCCCGCCCATGACCGACGACATAGTCCGCGCCACCGCGTCCGACGTCCCCGCGCTCGCGGACGTACTGGCCAGCGCGTACGCCGAGGACCCGGTCTGGTCCTGGCTGATGCCCCGGGACCGGGACCGGCGGCTGCGGCTGCTGTTCACCGCGCACCTGGCGCAGCAGGTCCCGGCGGGACGGGTCTGGACGGACCGGGACCGCACGGTGGCGGCCGTCTGGGCGGAGCCCGGCGCTTGGAAACTCCCGGCGGGCTACCTGCTGCGCAACGCGGGCACGCTGCTGCGGGCGAGCCGGGCGCAACTCCCCCGCACGACAGGGAGGTTGCTGCCCCTGGAGCACCGGCACCCGGCCCGCCCCGCGCACTGGTACGTGGAGTACATCGGCACCCACGCCGACGCACGCGGTACGGGGCGCGGCTCGGTGGTCCTCGGCGGCCTGCTGGAAAGGGCGGACGCGGACGGCCGCCCGGTCTTCCTGGAGTCGAGCAACAGCCGCAACCTCACGTTCTACCGCCGTCACGGCTTCGAGGTCAGCGAGGAGATGACGTTCCGGTCGGGGCCGCCGATGTGGTCGATGTGGCGGCGGTAGCACGCCTCCGCAGCCCCAATCTTTGTCACCCCCCGTGTTTACGACGGCCTTTTCCGGTTACGAAAAGTAGTGACAGACCATCAGTACCCGGCGGAAGGCAGGAACATGAACGTCGTCATCGTGCTGATCCTCGTCGCTGTCGCCGCCCCGGTCGTCTTCGTGGCCCTGGCCCCGAAGGTGCCCGCGCGGC
The DNA here is from genome assembly GCF_040679335.1 of Streptomyces sp. NPDC052299. Lineage (NCBI taxonomy): Bacteria > Bacillati > Actinomycetota > Actinomycetes > Kitasatosporales > Streptomycetaceae > Streptomyces > Streptomyces sp. NPDC052299. Next base: position 229,322 of record NZ_JBFAUP010000005.1, read on the forward strand.
GCAACCCGTTCCCCGACCGGAGCCGTCGCCGCCCGGCGATGCGGCTGAGTGAGATCCCGCGCCAGCAGGCGGGCCGGCACCACGCCCGCTGACCCGGGCGGGGCCGGGGTGCGTCAGCCGGACAACTCCCAGACCAGCACCTCGGCCGCGTCCGCCGCGACCAGTTCGAGCCCCGTCTCCCCGGTGATCCGGGCCGCGTCGCCCGCCCCCAGCTCCTCGGAGCCGACGCGCACCGTGCCGCGCACCACGTGCACGTACGCCCGGGCGGCGTCCGGGACCGCCGCGCGCCCGCCCTCCGCGAGGCGGCGTACGTGCAGCATGGCGCCCGCCTCGGGGAGGGCGTACGGGGTGGAGTCGGCGATGCCCGGGACGGTCGTGTACGAGGGCTCGCCGCCGGGCTCCAGGGGCGCGAGCCACATCTGAAGGAACGTCAGCGGACGGTCGCCGTCGTTGCGTTCGACGTGGCGGACGCCGGAGGCGGCGCTGAGGTGCTGGACGTCACCGGCCCGGACCACCGTGGCGTGGCCGGCGGAGTCGCGGTGCGTCAGCTCGCCCTCGACGACCCAGGTGACGATCTCCGTATGGCTGTGCGGGTGCTCCTCGAAGCCCGCGCCGGGCGCGAGGCGCTCCTCGTTGCAGGCCAGCACCGGGCCGAAGCGGAGGTTGTCGGGGTCGTAGAAGGTGCCGAAGGAGAACGCGTGCCGGGACGCGATGCCGGCCGCCGCGTCCCCGCCCTCGAACCGGTCGCCCGCGCGGTGTACGGATATCACCCGTCCACGGTAGCCCGCCGGCCTCCGGACCCGGCCGCCACCCGGCCCCGGCCATCCGGGCGCGCGTCCGGATAAGGCAGTCTTGTCTCCGTGCCCCGACCCGATCCTGAGCAGCCCGCTCCGAACGACGCCCATCGCCATGCCGCGACCCTGAAGCGGCTTGAGCAGTCCTCCGGCCGGCTGGCCGCGAACGCGATCGCCCGCATGGACGAGTCGCTGCCCTGGTACCGGGCCATGCCCCCGGAGAACCGGTCCTGGATCGGCCTGGTCGCCCAGGCCGGTATCGCCGCGTTCACCGAGTGGTTCCGGCATCCGGAGACCCCGCAGGCGATCTCGACCGATGTCTTCGGGACCGCCCCGCGCGAGCTGACCCGGGCGATCACGCTGCGGCAGACCGTCGAGATGGTGCGGACCACGATCGAGGTCATGGAGGCCGCGATCGACGAGGTCGCCGCGCCCGGCGACGAGTCGGTGCTGCGGGAGGCGCTGCTCGTCTACGCCCGCGAGATCGCGTTCGCGACCGCCCAGGTGTACGCGCAGGCGGCCGAGGCCCGGGGCGCCTGGGACGCCCGCCTCGAATCGCTCGTGGTGAACGCGGTGCTGTCCGGCGAGGCCGACGAGGGCGCCGTCTCCCGGGCCGCCGCGCTCGGCTGGAACTCCCCCGAGCACGTCTGCGTGCTGCTCGGCACCGCCCCGGACGGGGACAGCGAACTGACCGTGGAGGCGATCCGGCGCGCCGCCCGGCACGCCAAGCTCCAGGTCCTCACGGGGGTGCTCGGCAACCGCCTGGTGGTCATCGCGGGCGGCAGCGACAATCCGCTCCAGGTGGCGAAGGCCCTGATCGGGCCGTACGCGGCGGGCCCCGTGGTGGCCGGGCCCGTGGTGGCGGACCTGCTGGCCGCGACCCGGTCCGCGCAGGCCGCGGCCGCCGGGCTGAAGGCGTGCGGGGCCTGGCAGGACGCGCCGAGGCCGGTGCTCGCGGACGATCTGCTGCCGGAGCGCGCGATGGCGGGAGACCCCGCAGCGCGCGAGCAGTTGGTGGAGGAGATCTACAGACCGCTTGAAGAGGCGGGCTCCGCGCTCCTGGAAACGCTGAGTGTGTATCTGGAACAGGCGAGCAGCCTGGAGGGCGCGGCCAGGATGCTCTTCGTGCATCCCAACACCGTGCGCTACCGGCTTCGACGTGTGACAGACGTCACCGGCTGGTCACCTTCCGATGTGCGCTCGGCGTTCACTCTGCGAATCGCCCTGATCCTGGGGCGTCTGGCCGACCGGGATACGCAGTCCTAGACTTTTGTCGGACATCAACAATTCCCCCTACGGTTCTTCGTCCCTGTCCCCACGGGTGTTCCGGACCGTTCACAAGAGAGAGTGTGAGGGTGCTCGTACTCGTCGCTCCCGGCCAAGGCGCTCAGACGCCCGGCTTCCTGACTCCCTGGCTCGACCTCCCCGGTGCCACCGACCGCATCGCGGCCTGGTCCGACGCCATCGGGCTCGACCTCCTGCGCTACGGCACCGAGGCGGACGCGGAGGAGATCCGCGACACCGCGGTGGCCCAGCCGCTGCTGGTCGCCGCCGGTCTGCTGTCGGCCGCCGCGCTCGACGCCTCGCCGGACGTCGTCGCCGGCCACAGCGTCGGTGAGATCACCGCCGCCTCGTTCGCCGGTGTCATCGGCGCCGAGGCCGCGCTCCGCTTCGTCCGTACGCGTGGGCTCGCCATGGCCGACGCGGCCGCGGTCACCGAGACCGGGATGGCGGCGCTGCTCGGCGGCGACCCCGAGGTCACCGTGCCCCACCTGGAGAAGCTCGGGCTGACCCCGGCGAACGTCAACGGGGCCGGCCAGATCGTCGCCGCGGGCACCGCCGCGCAGATCGCCGCGCTCACCGAGGACAAGCCGGAGGGCGTGCGCCGCGTGGTGCCCCTGAAGGTGGCCGGCGCGTTCCACACGCACCACATGGCGCCCGCGGTCGAGCGGCTGCGCGCGGCGGCCGGGGACCTGGACGTCTCGGACCCCTCGGTGACGTACGTCTCGAACGCCGACGGCAAGACCGTCGCCACGGGCCACGAGGTCATCACCCGGCTCGTCGGCCAGGTCGCCAACCCGGTCCGCTGGGACCTGTGCATGGAGACCTTCAAGGAGATGGGCGTCACCGCGCTCATCGAGGTCTGCCCCGGCGGCACCCTCACCGGCCTGGCCAAGCGGGCGCTGCCCGGCGTCCCGACCCTCGCGCTCAAGACCCCCGACGACCTCGACGCGGCCCGCGCGCTCATCGCTGAGCACGCGGGCGCCTAAGGAGCCCGAGAGCATGTCGAAGATCAAGCCCAGCCAGGGCGCTCCTTACGCGCGGATCATGGGTGTCGGCGGCTACCGTCCGACCCGGGTGGTGCCCAACGAGGTCATCCTGGAGACGATCGACTCCTCCGACGAGTGGATCCGCTCCCGCTCCGGCATCGCGACCCGCCACTGGGCCTCCGAGGAGGAGACCGTGGCCGCGATGTCCGTCGAGGCGTCCGGCAAGGCCATCGCGGATGCCGGGATCGCCCCCGAGCAGATCGGCGCGGTCATCGTCTCCACGGTCTCGCACTTCAAGCAGACCCCGGCCATCGCGACCGAGATCGCCCACAAGGTCGGCGCCGGCAAGCCCGCCGCCTTCGACATCTCGGCCGGCTGCGCGGGCTTCGGCTACGGGCTGACCCTGGCCAAGGGCATGATCGTCGAGGGCTCCGCGGAGTACGTGCTGGTCATCGGCGTCGAGCGGCTGAGCGACCTCACCGACCTGACGGACCGGGCCACGGCCTTCCTGTTCGGCGACGGCGCCGGAGCGGTCATCGTCGGCCCCTCCAAGGTGCCCGCCATAGGCCCGACCGTCTGGGGCTCCGAGGGCGACAAGTCCGAGACGATCAAGCAGACCGTGGCATGGAACGACTTCCAGCTCGGCGACGTCACGAAGCTGCCCCTCAACGACCGCGGCGAGGTCAAGTTCCCCGCCATCACGCAGGAGGGCCAGGCGGTGTTCCGCTGGGCCGTCTTCGAGATGGCGAAGGTGGCCCAGCAGGCGCTGGACGCGGCCGGGATCTCCGCGGAGGACCTGGACGTCTTCATCCCGCACCAGGCCAACATGCGGATCATCGACTCGATGGTGAAGACGCTGAAGCTGCCGGAGAGCGTCACGGTCGCACGTGACGTGGAGACCACCGGCAACACCTCGGCCGCCTCGATCCCGCTCGCCATGGAACGGCTCCTGGCGACCGGTCAGGCCAAGAGCGGCGACACCGCGCTCGTCATCGGCTTCGGGGCGGGTCTCGTCTACGCCGCGACGGTCGTTACTCTCCCCTAGGCACTCCGGGCTTTTCGCCCGGACGCCCGAACCCAGCAGAAACACATCGAAGGAGCGCCGAAATGGCCGCCACGCAGGAAGAGATCGTCGAAGGTCTCGCGGACATCGTCAACGAGATCGCCGGTATCCCCGTCGAGGACGTCCAGCTGGACAAGTCCTTCACGGACGACCTGGACGTCGACTCGCTGTCCATGGTCGAGGTCGTCGTCGCCGCCGAGGAGCGCTTCGACGTGAAGATCCCGGACGAGGACGTCAAGAACCTCAAGACCGTCGGCGACGCCGCGGACTACATCCTCAAGCACCAGGACTGATCCAGCCGGTTCGTGTGTCGCCACCCGGCGGTGGCGCCGCTGATTCACGACCCCCTACACGTGGAGAAGATTTTCCAGTGAACTCGACCAATCGCACCGTGGTCGTCACCGGTATCGGCGCAACCACTCCGCTGGGTGGCGATTCCGCATCGACCTGGGAAGGTCTGATGGCCGGGCGTTCCGGCGTCAAGCCTCTTGAGGGCGAACGTTTCGCCGAACTGCCTGTCCGGATCGCGGCCCTGGCGGCCGTCGATCCCGCTGACGTCCTGCCCCGTCCGCTCGCCCGCCGGCTGGACCGCTCGGCGCAGTTCGCGCTGATCGCGGCCCGTGAGGCGTGGGCGGACGCGGGTTTCACCGGCAAGGCCGGTGAGGACGAAACGATCCAGCCCGAGCGGCTGGGTTCGGTGATCGCCTCCGGCATCGGCGGCGTGATCACCCTGCTCGACCAGTACGACGTGCTGAAGGAGAAGGGCGTACGCCGCGTCTCCCCGCACACCGTGCCCATGCTCATGCCCAACGGCCCGGCCGCGAACGTCGGCATCGAGGTGAACGCCCAGGCGGGCGTCCACACCCCGGTCTCCGCCTGCGCCTCGGGTGCCGAGGCGATCGGGTACGCCGTAGAGATGATCCGCACCGGCCGTGCCGACGTGGTCCTCGCCGGCGGCACCGAGGCGGCGATCCACCCGCTGCCGATCGCCGCGTTCGCCAACATGATGGCGATGTCCAAGAGCAACGACGAGCCGGAGAAGGCTTCCCGCCCGTACGACGTGGGCCGCGACGGCTTCGTCCTCGGCGAGGGTGCCGGTGTCGTCGTCCTGGAGTCCGCGGATCACGCGGCGAAGCGCGGCGCCCGGGTCTACTGCGAGGTGCTGGGCCAGGGCCTCTCGGCCGACGCCCACCACATCGCACAGCCGGAGCCGACGGGGCGCGGCATCGCCGCGGCGATGCAGAACCTGCTGGACCAGACGGACCTCAAGCCGTCGGAGATCGCCCACCTGAACGCCCACGCGACGTCCACCCCGCAGGGTGACCTCGCGGAGGTCAAGGCGCTGCGCTCGGTGCTGGGCGACGACCTGGACCACGTCGCGATCTCCGCGACGAAGTCGATGACGGGCCACCTGCTCGGTGGTGCGGGCGGCATCGAGACCGTGGCGACGGTCCTGGCGCTGCACCACCGGATGGCTCCGCCGACGATCAACGTGGACAAGCTGGACGAGGAGATCGAGGCGGACATCGTCCGGGACGCGCCCCGGGCGCTTCCGGAGGGGCCGATCGCGGCGATCAACAACTCGTTCGGCTTCGGCGGCCACAACGTGGTGCTGGCGTTCCGCAGCGTCTGACGCGCTTGCGCGTCCGCGCAGCTTTGAAGCCCGTACCCCTCACGTGGGGGTGCGGGCTTCGTCGTGGTTTCGGGGGCTCTGCCCCCGGGCCCCCGCTCCTCAATCGCCGGAGGGGCTTGATTTGCCCCGGTATCAGACGACCTGGTGGAGCCAGCGGACCGGGGCGCCCTCGCCCGCGTGGCGGAAGGACTCCAGCTCGTCGTCCCAGGGCTTGCCCAGGAGCTTGGCGATCTCCGCCGCCAGATCCGTCTCACCGCCCGCGGAGCGGGCCAGCGCGGCACGGAGCCGGTCCTCGGGGACCAGGATGTCTCCGTGCATGCCGGTGACGGCGTGGAAGATGCCCAGCGCGGGCGTGGAGCTGTAGCGCTCGCCCTCCGCGGTGGGCGACGGCTCGGCCGTCACCTCGAAGCGCAGCAGGTCCCAGCCACGCAGCGCGGACGCCAGCTTGGACGCCGTGCCGGGCCGGGCCCGCCAGGAGAATTCGGAGCGCCAGGTGCCCGGCGCGGCCGGCTGTCTGATCCAGTCGAGCTGCACCCGCCCGCCGAGGACTCCCGCCACCGCCCATTCGACATGTGGGCAGAGCGCGCGCGGTGCGGAGTGAACGTACAGGACTCCACGTGTCGTCACCGGGACCTCCAGTGTGGGACGAGGTTCGCCTTCCCCAGCGGCCTGTCATCAGTAAACAGCATCGGGAGTTATTCTCCGGAAAAGCGACAGTATGTGACGCGGTGTGATGTTCGGATGCCACCCGAGTGGAGCCGGGAGCCGCGAAAGCCACTGGTTCGACGGGGAAAAGCTACCGCGCCCCGGTATCGGAGGTGTGACGTACCGTCGGTCCCGGGGCCCTTCTTCGCTCAGTCTTCACCCGGCGGAGCGGCGGGGCACGAACAGGAGGAGACCAGGCAATGCCGGATCGGTCCGTACGCCACCGCTCGCGCACCGCACTGGCCGGGGTGGCCGCTCTGGCCTGCCTCGGCTCGGCGGCGCTGGCCGGCTGCGGCTCGGGGTCCGACGGGACGACGAAGGGCTCGGCGGCCGCGCACCGGCCGTCCCCGGCGGCGGGCCCGGTCTGGGACCCGCGCCCGAAGTCGATCGCGGCGGTGGGGGACTCCATCACGCGCGGCTTCGACGCGTGCTCGGTGCTGGCCGACTGCCCTGAGGTCTCCTGGTCGACCGGCACGGACAGCGCGGTACGCAGCCTGGCCGTTCGGCTCCTGGGCGCGTCCGGCGCGGTGGATCACAGCTGGAACCACGCGGTGACGGGTGCCCGGATGGCGCAGTTGCCGGAGCAGATGGCGCTGGCGGCGGACGAGGACCCGGACCTGGTGACCGTGATGATCGGCGCCAACGACGCCTGCCGGGACTCGGTGCGGTCGATGACCCCGGTGGCGGACTTCCGGAGGTCGTTCGAGACCTCGCTGCGCGAGCTCCGCGCCGGGGCGCCGAAGGCACAGGTGTACGTGTCGAGCGTGCCGGACCTGAAGCGGTTGTGGTCGCAGGGGCGCGCCAATCCGCTGGGCAAGCAGATCTGGAAGCTGGGCATCTGCAAGTCGATGCTGTCCGACGCGGACGACATGGGCGCGGCGGCGGTGGCCCGGCGCACGGCCGTCCAGGAGCGGGTCGTGGCCTACAACGAGGTGCTGCGCGAGGTGTGCGCGAAGGACCGCCGCTGCCGGTACGACGGCGGGGCGGTGTTCGACTACCGGTTCACGGGCAAGCAGCTCAGCCAGTGGGACTGGTTCCACCCCGGCCGCAACGGGCAGGCGCGGCTCGCCGAGATCGCCTACCGAAATGTCACGGCGGTGCGGCCGCCCGCGTAAAGTTGCTGATCATGGAGACGCGTTCGGGCACGGTGATCGGTACGGAGCACTTCGGCACCCTCGCGGACGGCACCGCGGTGCACCGCTGGACGCTGGAGCGGGACGGCACGCGGGTGCGTGTCCTGACGTACGGCGGCATCGTGCAGTCGGCCGAGGTGCCGGACCGGGACGGCGTTCGGACCGGGATCGCCCTCGGGCTGCCCGACCTGGCCTCGTACCAGGAGTACACGGCGCCGTACTTCGGCGCGCTCGTCGGCCGGTACGCGAACCGGATCGGCGGGGCGTCCTTCGAGCTGGACGGCCGTACGCACCACCTCACTCGCAACGAGGGCCGCAACCAGCTGCACGGCGGGGTCCGCGGATTCGACAAGCGGGTGTGGGACGCGCGCGCGGTCCCGGACGGGGTGGAGCTGTCCCTCGTCTCGGCGGACGGCGAGGAGGGGTTCCCCGGGCGCGTCGAGCTGACGGCGGCGTACACGCTGGACGAGGGCGGGGCGCTGCGCATCGCGTACCGAGCGGTGACGGACGCGCCGACCGTGCTGAACCTGACGAACCACACCTACTGGAACCTCGCGGGCGCCGACAGCGGCAGCGCGCTCGGCCAGCGGCTGCGGATCGCGGCGGGGGCGGTCACCCCAGTGGACGCGGAGTCGCTGCCGACCGGTGAGTTCCTGCCCGTGGAGGGCACGCGCTTCGACTTCCGCGAGCCCCGGCCGGTGACCGAGGGCTACGACCACAACTACGTGCTCGACGGCACGGGTCCGGCGGCGGAGCTGCACGACGAGGGGTCGGGGCGGGTGCTGACGGTGACGACGACGGAGCCCGGGCTCCAGCTGTACACGGCGGACCACTTGGACGGACGGCCGTTCGGCCCGTGCGCGGGGGTCGCCCTGGAGACCCAGCACTTCCCGGACTCGCCGAACCGGCCGGAGTTCCCGAGCACGGTGCTGCGGCCGGGCGAGGAGTTCACGTCCACGACGGTGTACGGGTTCTCGGTGCGCTGAGCTCAGTCCTCGGCGGCGGCCGTCTCGCCCTTGGCCGCGTCGTCCGCCGCCTCGTCGCCGACCAGGCCCCGCGCCAGCAGGGTCGCCCCCGCGACGGCGCCGGGCATGAGGAACACGGCGACGAACGGCAGCATGAAGGCCAGCCCCAGCGGTACGCCGAAGCCGAGGGTGCGCATGCGGTGGCCGCGCAGCAGGGCGAGGCGGTCCTTCAGCACCATGCCCCGGCGTTGGAGGGCGACGGCGGTCAGCTCCTCGGCCAGGAAGTACCCGGTGACGCAGAAGCCCAGGACGGGGACGACGGTCTGCCCGGCCACGGGCACGAATCCGAGGGCGAAGAGCAGGATCGCGTAGAGCCCGACCCGGATCAGGACGCGCATGCTGTCGCGGGCGGAGATCCACAGCTCCCGCCAGAGCGGCAGCCCCGATTCGGGGACCGTGCCGCCCTCGGTGCGCTCGACCTCCTCGGACAGCGACTCGTAGAAGGGCTGGCCGACCAGCAGGGTCACGGCGGTGAAGGTGATCACGGCCAGGAACAGGCCGAGGACGAAGACCAGCACGGTCAGGGTGTTGCGCAGCAGGGCCGGCCAGGGCGAGGACCAGTCGTCGGCGAAGGGTGTCGCCCACGCCACCAGGTCGTCGGCGCCGTAGCCGAGGCCGACGAGGGCGCCCGCGTACAGCAGGAGGGTGATCAGCCCGGGCAGGAGCCCTATGCCGAACCACTTGCCGTGGCCGAAGACCCAGCGCTGGCCCTTGATCAGAAAACCGAGCCCCGCACCAAGATCACGCATGGCGTCAGCCTAACGGGACCCGGACGGGGCTCGGTTCAGTGGTGCGGGAGCGGTCAGGCGACCGCGAGGTCCACCTTGATGTTGCCGCGCGTGGCGTTCGAGTACGGGCAGACCTGGTGGGCCTTCTCGACGAGCGCCCGCGCGGTCGCCGTGTCCACGTTCGGGATGGTCGCGGTGATGGCGACCTCCAGGCCGAAGCCGCCGGCCTCGGTCTTGCCGATGGAGACCGCCGCGGTCACCGTGGAGCCGGAGATGTCGGCCTTCTCCTGGCGGGCGACGACGCCCAGCGCGCCCTGGAAGCAGGCGCTGTAGCCGGCCGCGAAGAGCTGCTCCGGGTTGGTGCCGGCGCCGCTGCCGCCCATCTCCTTCGGCGGGTTGACGACGACGTCGAGCTTGCCGTCGTCCGAGGCCACGCGACCGTCACGGCCGTTCTCGGCGGTGGCGACGGCGGTGTACGCGACGGCTATGTCCTGAATGGTCATGCTGAGGATTCCTCCTGCTGATGCGCCGCGACTCGCGCCCACGATCGCGACGGCCTGGGTTGAGCCTAACGGGTGCGGGAAGGGCGGTTCAGCCGAGGGAGACGATCATCTTCCCGGTGTTCTCGCCGCGCAGCAGGCCGAGGAAGGCGTCGACGCCGTTCTCGATGCCCTCGACGACGGTCTCGCGGTACTTCAGCTCGCCCGAGGCCAGCCAGCCGGCCACGTCCTGGACGAACTGCTGCTGGAGGTCCTGGTGGTCGGCGACGAGCATGCCCTGGAGGCGCAGCCGCTTGCCGATGACCAGCGCGAGGTTGCGCGGGGCGGGGGTGGGCTCGGTGGAGTTGTACTGGGCGATCATGCCGCAGATGGTGGCGCGGCCGTGCACGTTGAACGAGGAGATCGCGGCTTCCAGGTGCTCCCCGCCGACGTTGTCGAAGTAGACGTCGATGCCGTCGGGGGCGGCCTTGCGCAGCTGTTCGGCGACGGGGCCGTTCTTGTAGTTGAACGCGGCGTCGAAGCCGTACTCCTCGGTGAGGAGCTTGACCTTCTCGTCGGAGCCGGCGGAGCCGATGACCCGGGACGCGCCCTTGATCTTCGCCATCTGGCCGACCTGGCTACCGACCGCACCGGCGGCGCCGGAGACGAAGACCGCGTCGCCCTCCTTGAAGGACGCCACGTCGAACAGGCCGGCGTAGGCGGTGAGCCCGGGCATGCCGAGGACGCCGAGGTAGGCGGAGAGCGGGGCGATCGAACCGTCGACCTTCACCGCGTGCTGGGCGGGGACGCTCGCGTACTCGCGCCAGCCGAGGCCGTGCAGGACGTGGTCGCCGACCTGGAAGCCCTCGGCGTTCGACGCGACGACCTCGCCGACGGCGCCGCCGTCCATGGGGTGGTCGAGCTTGAAGGGCGGGGTGTACGACTTCACGTCGTTCATCCGGCCGCGCATGTACGGGTCCACGGAGAAGTGCAGGTTGCGCACGAGGACCCGGCCCTCGGCGGGGGCCGCGACCGGGGCCTCACGCAGCGCGAAGTCCTCGGCCTTCGGCCAGCCGTGCGGGCGGGCGGTGAGGTGCCATTCGCGGCCGGAAGCGGGAAGAGCTGCAGACATGGGCTCGGGGTCTCCTCGGTGTGGGGGTGCTGGTGTCGCGGTGGCGAAAAAGCTTCACCACATGAAACAACCATGCTCCTGGATATTTCACCTTGTCAAGCAACTGGGTATCCTGTGTCCCATGGCCCCCCCGCGCACTGATCCCCTGACCCTCGAAGTCATCGAGCTCATCGGCAGCGTCGTCGCGCGTTACTACGAGGAATACGACCGGGCCGCCGCCGAGCACAGCCTCACGGGCGCGCAGGCCCGGGTGCTGGGACTGCTGTCCGTCGAGCCGCTGCCCATGCGCCGGATCGCCCAGAAGCTGAAGTGCGAGCCGTCCAATGTGACCGGGATCGTGGACCGGCTGGAGGCGCGCGGCCTGGTGGAACGGCGCCCGGACCCGGCCGACCGCCGGGTGAAGCTGGCCGCGCCGACCGAGCGGGGTGCGGCGACGGCCGCGCAGCTGCGCGACGCGCTGGACTTCGCGCGGGAGCCGCTGGCCGGGCTGTCCGCGGCGGACCGGACGGTGCTGCGGGACCTGCTGCGGCGGATGCTGGGCGCGTGAGCGGCGCCGCGCCCTCCGGGCCGTTCGGGCCCCGTGAGTTCCAGCTCGTCCTGTTGCGCCGGATGGCGGACCACCAGCCGGGGGCGGTGGAGGACGCCCGGCGGGAGCTGAGCGCGACGCCCGCCGAGATGCGGGAGGCGAACCGGCGCTGGCAGGCCATGGTCCGGGCGCCGGGCGGGCGAGGCGCGCTGCGGCGCTACCGGGCGGTGCTCGGGGAGCCGGAGTCGACGGGGCACCGGGTCCTCGGCGACCTGGAGTTCGACGTGCTGCTGTGGCCGGTGCCGCTCTGGCCGGAGCTGCGGTTCGAGGTGATGGTGGCGCCGGGCGGGGCGGTGTGGAACGAGTGGCTGGTACGGGCGCCGGGCGCTGCCGCGCCGGTGCTGCTCGGGGTGGACGACCTCGTGCCCTGGTCGTGCACGGTCGACGAGGTCGCCCGGGCCTTCGCCCCGGCCCGCCCGATGGAGGGGAGCGCGCCGACGCGGTTCGCGCTGCGGCTGGGGGGCGCGGCGGAGTCGTGGGTCGCGGAGTTCACGTGGGGGTTGCTGCAGCGGGTGCTGCCGGAGACCGACGGGGCCGGGATCGCCTGACGGACCGGATCGCGCGCAACGCGCTCGACACGCCGTCAGGTTGTCCCTCCTCCGGCTCAGTCCAGCGGGCGTGGGGGCCCCGAACGGCGCAGGCTTTCAGGAGAGCCGGCTGTCCGTCGGTCGCCCTCAACGCTCTCGGGAGGAACCCGCCGTGACCGTCAGCCTTGAGCAGTTGCGCCGTTGCCATGTAGCCGTCGACCTGGGCGCCGCCCGCACCCGGGTGTACGTGAAGGGGCCCGGCCTCGTCGTGGACGAGCCGAGTGTCGCCGCCGTCAACACCCGTACCGGCTCACTGATCGCCGTGGGCGCGCTCGCCGAGCAGATGACCGGCCGCACACCGGACTACATCCGGGTGGCCCGGCCCGTGTCCGGCGGGACCGTCGTGGACATCGAAATGGCCCAGCGCATGCTGCGCCACCTGCTCGGTGAGAAGCTCCGGCGCCAGTTGCGCCGCAAGCCCTGGCTGCGCGCCGCCGCCTGCACCCCGCACGACAGCGACCCGCTGGCGCGGCGGGCCTCCGTGGAGACCCTGGTCGGCCTCGGCGCCCGGCGGGTGGAGCTGGTCGACACCCTGATCGCGGCGGCCGTCGGCTGCGGGCTGCCGGTCGAGCAGCCGACCGCGACCATGATCATGGTGTGCGGGGCCGCGACGACGCAGATCGCGGTCCTCTCGCTCGGCTCGATCGTGACGGCGGTACGCCTCCCGGTCGGCGGCGACGCCATCGACCACGCGGTCATCCAGCACCTGCGCCAGCACCACGAACTGATGCTGCCGAGCCAGTCCGTGCGCCCCCTGCAGCTCGCCCTGAGCGGCAACGGGCTGACCGCACAGGGCCCCTCGGTCACCGAGATCCACGGCCGCGACGTCGCCACCGGCCTCGCCCGGTCCGTCAAGGTCGACACCGCCGCCATCCGGCAGGCGATCCACCGCCCGCTCACCGCGGTGCTCGACGGCGTCGGCAAGGTGCTGCGGGACTGCCCGCCCGACCTGGTCGCCGACCTCGCGGACTGCGGGATCACGATGGTCGGCGGGAGCGCCCTGCTGCCCGGTCTCGACCAGATGCTGCGCGACGCGACCGGCGTGCCGGTGCACATCGCGGAGCGGCCCGACACCTGCTCGATCCTCGGCCTGGGCGCCATGATGGAGGGCGAGATCAGCCCTCTGGTGCTCGACCCGCTGGCGAGCTGACCCCGGCGGGAGCGTCGGATGACGGACCGGCCGGCCGGATCGCTCCCGGACCGCGGCCTGCCCGGGTCGCCGCTGCTGCCCCGGCTCCTCGAAGCCGTGCTGAGCGTCGGCTCGGACCTCGGACTCCGGGCCACGCTCCAGCAGATCATCGACACCGCGACCGCCCTGACCGACGCCCGGTACGGGGCGCTGGGGGTACTGGACCCCGGCCGCGGCACCATCCGCGAGCTGTACGTGTGCGGGATGTCCGAGGACGAGCGGGCGGCGATCGGTGACTTCCCGGACGGCCACACGGGCCTGCTCGGCGCGCTCGTGGACGCGCCGGGCCCGCTGCGCTCCGACGACCTCCCGGCCGATCCGCGTGCCACGGGCACCCCGCCCGGGCATCCCCCGATGCGCTCGTTCCTCGGCGTCCCGATCCGGGTCCACCACGAGGTCTTCGGCAACATCTACCTCGCCGAGAAGCACACCGGCCACTTCACGGAGACCGACGCGGGGCTGCTGAAGGTCCTGTCCGCACAGGCGGGCATCGCGATCGGCAACGCCCGGCTGTACGAGAGCGCCCGCCAGCGGGAACGCTGGATCGAGGGCGCGGCGGCCGTCACCAACACCCTGCTCACCGGAGCGAACCCGTCCGACGCGCTGATGACGGTGGCGGAGCGGGCGCGGCTGCTCAGTGACGCCTCGGCCGGGGTGATCCTCCAACCCACCGAGGAGGGCGGGATGGAGATCGTCGCCGCCTCGGGGCCGGAGGACCCGGCGGGGCTGCTGGGGACGGCGATCGCGCCCGGTTCGCCGGTCCTGGTGCAGTTGCTGGGCGGCGAGGCCGTGTTCATCGAGGACTCGGCGTCCGATCCCCGGATGACGACGCCGGTGCGGTCGCGGTTCGGCCCGAGCATGATGCTGCCGTTGGAGAGCGGGGGCCGGCTCATCGGGACGCTCGCCCTGCCCCGGCGGCGCGGAGCCCGCCCGTACACCGGCGTGGACCGGCTGCTGGCCGCCCAGTTCGCCTCGCAGGCCGCGCTGGCGCTGGTGCTGGCGGACTCGCAGCAGGACCGGGAGCGGCTGGCGGTCTACGAGGACCGCGACCGGATCGCGCGGGACCTGCACGATCTGGTCGTCCAGCGGCTGTTCGCCACCGAGATGATGCTGGAGTCGACGCGCCGCAGGGCCGGTGCCGGGGAGACGGGTGCGCTGCTCGGGACGGCCGTCGACGAGCTGGACTCCACGATCCAGGAGGTGCGGACGGCGATCTTCGCCCTCCAGCAGCCGCCCGCCGAGGCCCCCGCCACCTTCCGGGGCCGGGTGCTGCGGGAGACCGGGGGCGCGGCGGCGGTGCTCGGCTTCCAGCCGTCGGTGCGGTTCGCCGGGGCGGTGGACGCGCTCGTCGCGGAGCCGGTCGCCGGGCGGTTGCTCGCGGCGCTGCGCGGTGCGCTGGCGGCGGCGCACCGGCGGGCCGGGATCTCGGCGATCGAGGTGGACGTGGACGCGACGGCCGCCCTGCCGGACGGACGGGGCGCGGTCCGCCTCACGGTGGCGGACGACGGGCGCGAGCCGGACGGTTCGCGGGCGGAGCCGGTGACCTGGGAGGCGCCGCTGTAAGGGCGCCGGGCGTCATGGCCCGGGAGCGGCCCTCAGGGCGACCCGGGTGTTCGAGTGGGCGACGCCCGCCTCGCGTTTGAGGCGGCGCAGCAGGGTGTCGAGGGCCGCGGTGTCGGCTGCGGTGGCGCGTACGAGATAGTCGTGGCCGCCCGTCACGTGCACGACCTCGGTGATGCCGGGCAGGGTCAGCACCGCCCGTTCGAAGGTCTCGTTGGTGGTGTCCATCCGCAGGGTCACGTCGATGAAGACGACGAGCCCGGTGCGGGTGTCGGCGGCCGGGTCCACGATCACCGTGAAGCCGCGGATGACGCCGTCCTTGCGCAGCCGCCGGACCCGGTCGGCCGCCGCGTTGGCGCTGAGCCCGACCCGCACGCCGAGGTCGCGGTACGAGATCCGCGCGTCCTCCTGGAGGACGCCGAGGATTTCCCTGTCCAGACGATCCATGGTCCCCATTGTCGCAGTTTCACCGCATATGCGAAGAGCGAGAGATGTCCCCCGTACGGAGCAGGCCGACGGGCTCACGGCCCGTGGCCGTCCTTGACTGGGCGTGTGGACACAGCCGCGAAGCAGTCACCCGCACCCGTGGACGCCCCTGGCTCCGCCGCGTACCGGAACCTGATCATGGCCACGATCGGCTTCACGCTCACCTTCTGGGCGTGGAACCTGATCGCGCCGATGTCGGGCGACTACAAGGACCGCCTCGGCCTGAGCTCGTTCCAGCAGTCGCTGCTCGTGGCGGTGCCGGTGCTGGTCGGCTCGCTGGGCCGCATCCCGGTGGGCGCGCTGACCGACAAGTTCGGGGCGCGGCTGATGTTCCCGCTGACCTCGGCGCTGACCATCCTGCCGGTGCTGCTGCTGATCCCGGCGAAGGACTCGTACGGGGCGATGCTCGCCGTGGGGTTCCTGCTGGGGGTCGGCGGCACGACGTTCGCGATCGGCATCCCGCTGGTCAACTCGTGGTTCCCGCCCGCCAAACGCGGTCTCGCGCTCGGCGTCTTCGGCATGGGCATGGGCGGCGTCGCGCTGTCCGGCTACTTCACGCCGCGCATCGCCAAGCACGGCGACAACCTGCCGTTCCTCGTGGTCGCCGCCGCCCTCGTGGTGTACGCGGCGCTCTCCGGGCTGCTCATCAACGACCACCCGGACCGCAAGGTCCCCACCGATTCGCTGGCGCACCGGCTGGGTTCGGCGGGCCGGCTGCGGGTGACCTGGGAGCTGTCCGCGCTGTACGCGATCGGCTTCGGCGGCATCGTCGCGTTCGGCGTGTACCTGCCGACGTACCTCAAGACCTGGTACGAGCTGACGCCGACGGACGCCGGTACGAAGGCGGCCGGGTTCGCCCTGGTCACCGTCATCTTCCGGCCGATCGGCGGCTGGCTCTCGGACCGCGCCCACCCGGCGCTCGTCACCTCGGTGGCCCTGGGGGTGGCCGCCCTGATGGCGATCGTCCAGGCCTTCGACCCGCGGCTCGACCCGACCGGCACGATCGCGCTGCTGGTCATGGCGGCGGGGCTGGGCACGGCGAGCGGCAGTGTCTTCGCCCTGGTCTCGCAGGTCACCCCGCAGGCGAAGGTGGGCAGCGTGACCGGCATCGTCGGCGCGATGGGCGGGCTCGGCGGATTCGTGCCGCCGCTGGTGATGGGCGCGATCTACAGCGCGAAGGACTCGTACTCGATCGGCTTCATGCTCCTGTCCGACCTGGCGCTCGCGGGCTGTGTGTACGCGTACGGGCGCATGCGGAACGTGCAGCGGGACGGGTGAGGGGCGCGGCGCGTCCACCGGGCGCGCGATGGGCGGTGGACGCCGGGGCATGAGGGGCGGTGCGCGCCGGGGCGTGAGGCGGGCCTCATCCAGCCGGTTTCCCGGGCCGGGGTGAGCGTGCCGATCTAGGGTGCGCAGGGTGATGCCACTTCTGCCCGCACTCCAGGACGTGTCCGGTCCGGCAGCCGCCCGCGAGGCCGTCCGGTTCGACGACGTCACCCTCACCTACTCCGGGCTGGCCCGGCAGACGGACGCGCTGGCGGCCCGCCTCACCGGCGCCGGCCGGGTCGCCGTCTGGGCCACGCCCACCGCGCACACCGTCGTCGCGGTGGTCGCCGCGCTCCGGGCCGGGGTGCCGGCCGTCCCGCTGAACCCGAAGACCGGGGAACGGGAACTGGCGCACATCGTCGCCGACAGCGCGCCCTCGCTGGTGCTCGCCTCGCCCGACGACGTGCTCCCGCCCGCCCTGGCCGGCCTCGGACGCCTCGACGTCACCGCCGCGCTCCCTGACCCCGCGCCCGTCGCCGCCCTCCCGGAACCCGATCCGGAGTCCGCCGCGCTCGTCGTGTACACCTCCGGGACGACCGGCCCGCCGAAGGGCGCCGTCCTCCCCCGCCGGGCGCTCGCCGCCTCGCTGGACGCGCTGGAGGACGCCTGGCGGTGGACCTCCGACGACGTCCTGGTGCACGCGCTCCCCCTGTTCCACGTGCACGGGCTGATCCTCGGCGTCCTGGGCCCCCTGCGCCGGGGCGGCTCGGTGCGCCACCTGGGCCGGTTCTCGCCGGAGGGCGTGGCCCGGGAGCTCGCCTCGGGCGGCACGATGCTGTTCGGCGTACCGACCATGTACCACCGGCTCGCCGAGGCGCTGGCGGACCCGGACGCGTCGGCCGGGCTCGCGAAGGCCCTGGCGGGCGCC
The DNA here is from genome assembly GCF_040679335.1 of Streptomyces sp. NPDC052299. NCBI lineage: Bacteria > Bacillati > Actinomycetota > Actinomycetes > Kitasatosporales > Streptomycetaceae > Streptomyces > Streptomyces sp. NPDC052299. The sequence continues at coordinate 246,886 of NZ_JBFAUP010000005.1, forward strand.
CGGCTGCTGGTCTCCGGATCGGCCGCGCTGCCGGTCCACGACCACGAGCGCATCGCGGCGGCGACCGGTCGCCGGGTCATCGAGCGGTACGGGATGACGGAGACCCTGATGAACACGGGCGTACGGGCCGACGGGGCCCCGCGCCCCGGCACGGTCGGTCCGCCCCTGCGCGGGGTGGAGCTGCGCCTGGTCGAGGAGGACGGCACCCCGCTCACCGGCCCGGACGCGATCGGCGAGATCCAGGTGCGCGGCCCGAACCTGTTCACCGGCTATCTGAACCGGCCCGACGCCACGGCCGCCGCGCTCACCGCCGACGGCTGGTTCCGCACGGGCGACATGGCCACGCTCGACCCGGACGGCTATGTGCGCATCGTCGGCCGCAAGGCGACGGACCTGATCAAGAGCGGCGGCTACAAGATCGGCGCGGGTGAGATCGAGAACGCGCTGCTCGACCACCCCGGTGTCCGGGAGGCGGCGGTCACCGGCGAGCCCGACGCGGACCTGGGCGAGCGGATCGTGGCCTGGGTGGTGCCCGCCGACCCGGCCGCCCCGCCCACCGCCGAGCAGCTGGCGGACCATGTCGCCGCCCAGCTCGCCCCGCACAAACGCCCGCGCACCGTCCGCTACCTGGACGCGCTGCCCCGCAACGACCTCGGCAAGATCATGAAGCGGGCGCTCCATGGCTGAGCGGCTGACGGCACGCGAGGCGATCGCCGCCCTCACCGACGCCTTCACCGAGCTGCCCGCCCCCGCCGGCGACACCGACGGCGACGGCCCGCTCGGCTGGACCGGCTACGCGGACTCGCGGGCCCGGGCCACCGCCCGTACCGGCGAACAGGAGTCCGTCGTGCACGGCACCGCCACGGTCGGCGGCCACCCGTGCGTACTGATCTCCTTCGAGTTCGGGTTCCTGGGCGGGTCGCTCGGGCAGCGCACCGGGGACCGGCTCGAAGCGGCGTACGAGGAGGCGATCACGCGGCGGCTACCGCTCGTCTCGCTCATCGCGACGGGCGGCAGCCGGATGCAGGAGGGCATGATCGCGCTGACCCAGCTCCAGCGGGTGGCGCGGGCCTCGGCCCGGCTGCGGGCGGCGGGCCCGGCGCAGCTCGCGGTGGTGCGCGATCCCACGACCGGCGGCGGCTGGGCCACGCTGGGCGCGGGCGCGGATGTGATCCTGGCGGTGCCCGGGGCGCAGATCGGGTTCGCCGGGTCGCGGGTGCGTCCGGCGGACGCCGACCCCGCCGCGTACACCGCCGAGGGGCAGTTCGCGGCCGGTTCGGTCGACGCGGTCGTGGCGCCCGGGGAGCTGCCGGCCACGGTCGGCCGCTGGCTCGGCCTGCTCGCCCGCCGGGACGGCCCGTCCTCCCCCGCCCCGGTCCCGGCGGCGCTCGCGGCGACGGACGCTCCGGAGACGGGCTGGGACGCGGTGCTCCGGGCGCGGGCGGTGGACCGGCCGCGCGCCGGGGCCTATCTGGACGCCTACTTCGAGGCGCGCCTGCCGTTGAGCGGCGACCGCTGCGGGGGCACGGACCCGGGGCTGCTGTGCGGTTTCGGGGTGCGCGAGGGGCGTGCGGTGGCGTACGTGGCGCAGTGCGGTACGGCGACGCGCCCGGCCGGATACCGCACGGCGGCCCGGGTGATCCGGCTCGCCGACCGGCTCGGCGTCCCGGTCCTCACGCTGATCGACACCCCGGGCGCGGCCAACGACGCGGAGGCGGAGCGGGCGGGCGCGGGGGCGGCCATCGCGGACGCCTTCGCGGCGGTGGCCGCGGCCCGGGTCCCGGTCACCACGCTGGTGATCGGCGAGGGCGGCTCGGGCGGGGCGCTGGCGCTGGCCGCGCCGGACCACACGCACGTCACCCCGGACAGCTATTTCTCGGTCATCGCGCCGGAGCTCGCCGCCGCGATCCTGAAGCGCTCCCCGGACCGGGTCCGGGAAACGGCCGGCCAACTGCGGCTGCGCCCGCAGGACCTGGTGGACCTGGGCGTGGCCCGCTCGGTGGCGGGCCCGCGAGCCGACAGGCAGGGGACGTGAAGGCTGGCTAGCGTGAACAGGGGAGCATTCACCCGGACGAGGAGATGACCACGATGCCCGCAGAACCGACCGAGGGCACACCGTGCTGGGCCGACGCGACGTTCACCGATCTGGAAGGCGCCAAACGCTTCTACGGTGAGCTGCTGGGCTGGACGTTCGGCGAATCGCTGCCGGAGTACGGCAACTACACCCAGGCCCACGTGGACGGCAAGGCGGTCGCCGCGCTGATGCCGCCGGGTCCGGGCGGGATGCCGACCGGCTGGTGCCTGTACCTGGCCTCGCCGGACGCGGCCGCCACCGCGTCGAAGATCCGCGACAACGGCGGCACCGTCCTGGTGGAGCCCATGCGGGTCGGCGAGTTCGGCACGATGGTGCTGGCCACCGACCCGGGCGGGGTGACCTTCGGCGTCTGGCAGCCCGGCAGCCACAAGGGCTTCGAGACCGGCATGGTCTCCGGTGCCTTCACCTGGGCCGAGATCTTCACCCGCGCACCGGAGAAGGCGGACGCCTTCTTCCCGTCGGTCTTCGGGTACGGCGTGCAGCGCATGGTGGACGACGGGGCCGACTTCACGCTCTACGACCTGGGCGCCGACCCGGTCCTGGGCCGCATGAGGATGACGGAGGACTTCCCGCCGGAGGTGCCGGCGTACATCAACGTGTACTTCGCGGTGGACGACTGCGACGCGGCGGTGGAGAAGGCGAAGTCGCTGGGCGCGACGCTGCGGTTCGGCCCGATGACGATCCCGTTCGGCAGGTTCGCCGCGCTCACGGACCCGCAGGGCGCGCCGTTCTCGGTGTTCGACAGCGGCACGACGGCCGGCGAGCGGCCGGAGCTGGCTCGGGAGCGGGAGGCGTAGAGCCCCCTCACGCCTCGGGGTTGCGCGCGTCGTATCGGGCGAAGCCGGGCCACCGGAGCGCGAGCAGCCCCACGGCGACGGCACACGCGATCCCGCCCCCGGTGACGGCGAGGCCCGGCGAGGTGAGGTCCGCGGCGGACCCGGCCAGGAAGTCCCCCAGCCGGGGCCCGCCGGCGACCACCACGATGAAGACGCCCTGGAGCCGGCCGCGCAGCTCGTCCGGCACGGCCGCCTGGAGCATGGTGTTGCGGAAGACCATGGACGTCGTGTCGGCGGCCCCGGCGAGCGCGAGGAACAGGATGCCGAGCCAGAGCTGCCGGGTGAGCCCGAAGACGGCGACGGCGGCGCCCCAGCAGGCGACGGCGACCAGAACCGCGAGACCGTGCCGCCGGACGCTCCCGAGCCACCCGGAGAACACCCCGCCGAGGAGCGCCCCCAGCGCCGGTGCGGCGACGAGCAGTCCGGTGGTCTTCGCGTCGCCCCCGTACCAGAGGACGGCGACGACGGGGAAGAGCGCGCGGGGCTGGGCGAGGACCATGGCGCACAGGTCGCTGAGGAACGTCATCCGCAGATTCGGCCGGGTCCCGAGGAACCGCAGCCCGTCCAGCACGGAGGCCCGCTTCCGGTCCGCCGCGTCGTCCCGCTCGGGGAGCATGGAGGGCAGCCGCCACATCGCGTAGAGGGAGGCCGTGAAGGTGACGGCGTCGACCCCGTACGCGGCGCGGTAGCCCCACCAGCCGACGATGAGGCCGCCGAGCATGGGCCCGACGAGCGTGCCGGTGGTGCTGGTCATGGAGTTCAGCGCGTTGGCGGCGGGCAGCTGCTCGGCCGGCAGCAGCCGGGCGATCATGGAGCTGCGGGCGGGCGAGTTGAGCGCGAAGCAGACGGCCTGGAGCGCGACGACCCCGTACAGCACCCCGACCTGCTCGACCCCGGCGACGGTGATCCCGACGAGCGCCACCGACAGCAGGAACGACCCGAAGGCGCTGACCAGCCCCAGCTTCCGCCGGTCCACGGTGTCCGCGACGGCACCGCCGTACAGCCCGAACACCACGAGCGGCACCAGCGAGCACGCCCCGATGAGCCCCACGGAGAACGCCGATCCCGTCAGGTCGTACACCTGCAACGAGACCGCGAGCGCGGTCATCCCCTGCCCGATCCAGGACACGGTGTTCCCGAACCAGAGCCGCCGGTAGTCGGGCGAGATCCGCAGGGGGGTCAGATCGGCGAATATCCGCCCACGCGGCGCCGGCTCACCGGCGGCGGCATCGGATTCGGTCAGGGATTCGGTCACGCGGAATGGTATCGACCACCCACCCGGCGCGTACGCGCCGGTCGGATCGATTCTGCTCGGTGGGGCGGGTGGGACTCGAACCCTAACCAGTGACGCGTCCCACCTGCGACGACGCCCAAACACTGGACATTCCGCCAGATTTCCATCCGCCTCGATCCCGCTCGGCCGGGGGGACGTCAGGCGTTCGCCACGCCACCCCGCCCCCCGCCTCGACCGGCGGCGCCCCACCGGCCCAGGCCGGGCGGGGGACGCCCACCGCCCCGCCTGGGCGGGGACTTGTGTCAACTGGCCGCGATCAAGCGCCCGGCGCCACCGGGGCCCCGACCCTCGGGCACGCTGACTGCTCAGCACTGTGGCACGGTCACAGGCACCAGTTTCCCGTCGCCAAGATGGAGCCATCCTCTGCCTGGCGTGATCGGCCTTCCCACGATGGAGCCGCTGACCTTGACGCCGATCAGGTCGCCCGCATATCGGGCCCGTGGAGACAGAAGGAGTCCACGATGAGCGTTCCTGGCTCGTCGTGACCAGCGGAAGCCGCTCCCGAGTTTCTCCTCGTCCCCGCCGAGAACCAATGCGGTCCCGTCCGCGAAACCCTGTTGAAGCATCGCCTCCAGCAGACGCCTGGCGCCACACTCCTCCAGGCGATCCGCATCGTCCATCACGACGACGACCGGTTCCTCGCAGGACGCTTCCGACAAGACAGCTGCGAGCTCGTCATGTCCCACATCCTCCTGGTCGAAACAGGCAAGGACTCCGTTTCGGGAGGCCAGCTCTCGCAATGGACACGGCTTCGGTGCAACCAACACGACGCGTGCACCGGCTCCGAGGAGGGAACAGGCGATGGTGGCCAAAGTCGTGGATCGTCCCGACCCAGCCGGGCCGGCCACGGTGAAGGCCGGAACAGTCCCACGGGACAGATCGGGTCCGAATGGGGCCAGAACGTCTCCCCCGACGCCGACGAGCGCCCACAGTTTGGAGGCTGTCGGGTCACGCAACGACCATGCCTCGTCGAAGCTGATCTGTTGAGGCAAGTCCTCGCAACGTCTCTCCACTTCCAGCGCGTCGTGGGCTGCTTCCCACAGGCCCAGGAGCAGCACATGGTCTTCCAGCATCGGGTTGATCGCGTGGGAGAAAGCGACGATTGCCTCGCGGCTGGGCAGCTCGTCGTTGGTATACCAGCGGATCCAGGAGCTGGCCGGAATCCCCGTCTCGTTCTCCAGATCCGTGAAGGACCACTTGCGCTTGACGCGTTGCTCGTCGAGGCGCCGGCGCAACGTGGCCAGTTCGAGGCGCGCCGGAGAGTACTCGACCTCGAACTCTCTGCTCTTCGTGCCGTAGAAGGTCGCGTTGGCGGGCCGATGTTCCTCTGCGGCATCAGCCAGCTTGGAGAAACCAGGACTGCGGCGGACGACCCCCAGGAAGACTCTCAGTGCATCCTTGTCATCCCAAAGCGCTTGCGCCGCGTTGATGATCAAGCCCTTCAAAGACTCCTGCGCGTAGTTGAACTCCGCGGCTTGGTTTGCGTCCGCGCGTGAGCCCTTCGCGCCGGATTCTCCTCGCTCTTCCTCAACGCCGGGTTCCGTCGCCTCCTGGTCCGGGGCGTCCTGGTCGAGTTCGTACTCGGCGTCGCCTTCAGCATCTTCCTGTGGGCCCACTGATGCCTGAGCAACCGTCTCCGTCACAGCCTGCTTCCACAGGCTCTTGAAGCGATTGACTTCGCTGGAGACGTCGTCGCATCGGGCGGCTCCGGCCAGAGCGGCAACGATGAGCTCAAGTCGGCCAAGGTCCGGGAGGTCAGGCCGTTGAAAGGCGTTGAGGACCGACTGATGGCTCACGATCCAGTAGTCCTGTGCGTCCCGTCCAATGTGGTTTCTTATCGTTCGAGCCGAAGGAAACCCGGCTTCGAACCTCAAGGAGTGGAGCTCATCGTTCAGCTTCTTCAAGCGCGGGTGCCCATCCAGGTCCGGCTTCTTCCACGGTTGGGCAACTGCCATCACTTCCCCCTCAGTCACGCGCTGTCAAAAGGTGTCCAGCAACTCGCTTCTAGCTCCCCATGCTTGGCCGTGAGCACGCGTCAGTCATTGTTCCGTCCTGGTCTTCGCAGGCTGGTTCCGTCACGCCTTGTTCTGGATCTGTCAGGCGCTCCTGTGTCGGTCCCACGGTGGTTCCCGAACCCGTTGGCCCCACAGAGAGAAGGTTCTGGTGGACCAGATCAACCGACACCTCGCAGCCCTCCTGACAATCGGTGTCCTAGTCGCAGTCCTGTCGCTTCTGGCACCCGAAGTCGGGGCTTCCCTGTCCGGTGCCGCAACGGTGGTGGCTCTGCTCGCTCAGGTCACGCGTCGTAAGTAACGACACGGCTGCGCCCAAGCGGCCACTCTGGCGGTGAAGCAGTGTCGTAGGCGGCCGTCCGGTCGCAACTGGGGCCGCCACGGAGTGGAAGGCTTGCGGCTGGTGGAGCAGCCGCAAGCCGGACGCACGAGGCCCTTCACCATCCACACCTGGGGTGGGCCCTTCGTTGCGCTTGAGCCACCGAAGCTCCCACGAACAGCGCTCCCTTTCTCTGGGAGCCCATACGCGCCAGCCGCGGGCACACTCGTCCGGCCACCACGCCTCGGACACCGGCCGCGGCAACGGCATAGATCTGGTGACCCCAGCCTGCGGTGTCGATGTCCTTGGCCTTTTCGCACCGGACCGGAGTGCCGAGGTCGGGCGCGAAACCGGCGAGCGTCCGATACCGCTCCCCGATCGCCAACAGTTCCGCGTCAGCTCCGTCAAGGGGGACAACAATCACGAGGACGAGCTGGGCAAGATCATCGACAGCCGGTCGCGGCCTGGGAACGTCACTCACACCCCGCGGCCCATGATCACCGTTGGCCGCGACGTAATAGCCCGTTCCGTGGGCTGGGTGTGACGACATCCAGCGGGGTGGGTGTTTGGGGTCTTCACGTGCAGGATCGGGGCCTGGGACTCCTGGCGAACGAACTCGGACCTGCACGCCGTCCGCGTACCGAAGGAGTACGGCGGCGCCGACGCGCTCGCCACGGTCGTCGTGATCGAGGAACTGTCAGGCGCGTACGTCTCGCTGGTGCAGTTCCTTGAGAACCGCCGCCACCGTGGCGAAGTCGTTGTCCACGTGGAGCACCGTGTGCCCGTGATGGACCGCTGTCGCACACACCACGAGGTCGATGGCTCCGGCGGCACGGTGCTGCGCCCGCTGGGTGAGCTTGTACTGAGCGGTGTCGACCCAGCGCCAGGCGTTCTTGGGGACCGGCGAGAGATGACAGAGATCATCCAGCTCTTCGGCCAAGTCGTCCCGATGCGCCGGGCCAGTGGCCGAGTAGAGGAACTCCGTCTTCGTGGGTTCACAGACATGGAACACGCCGGCGGCGATGTGGCCTTCCCAGAGCCGCAACGCGCCCGGGGTACGAAAGAGGTACCACAGGGCGGACGTATCGAGGAGGTACGTGATCACTCGAAGGCTGCCTGCCGCGCACGCTTGGCCGCTGCATGCGCCGCAGCCGCGGCCTCGAACTCGCCCCGCTCACCTCGCGCCGCAAGCTTCTCGGCGGCCTCCAGCCGCTTGACGCGCGCCACGTAGTCCCGCAGAGCTCCGTTGACCGTCTCCTTCTTCGTCGACGTCCCCATGAGCCGCATCGCCTCGGCCAGAGCCTCGTCATCGAGATCGACCTGGGTCACAGACATACCGGCCACCCCTCCACCTCTGGAAGTCCACGATGTACATACACATGATACTTCACCAACATTCGCGGGCGTCGACTCAGGAAGCGGACGAGGCGCGGAGGGGGCGATGGCACGTCGATGCGGGGCGCATCCCCGAAAACGCGTTACCCCAGGTCAGAACGATTCTGCCTGGGGTTTCGAAGTGGGGCGGGTGGGACTCGAACCCACGGCCGACGGATTATGAGTCCGCTGCTCTAACCGGCTGAGCTACCGCCCCGTCTCGGCGTGGCGCGTACAAGTGTGCGCACCGTCTGCCGCAGCATAGCCGGTCATACGATCTCCCGCTGCGGCTGCCCGGCTCCTGATGACCATGAAGACGGCACCGCCCGCCGACCGGTTCCGGGCACACGAAAAAGGACCCCGGAGGGGGTCCTCTTCCGATCGCTCCCCCGACTGGACTCGAACCAGTAACCCTCCGGTTAACAGCCGAATGCTCTGCCAATTGAGCTACAGGGGATTGCGCTCCCCCGACTGGACTCGAACCAGTAACCTGCCGGTTAACAGCCGACTGCTCTGCCAATTGAGCTACAGGGGATTGCTGCGGTGCCTCGAACGTACCTGCCTGGCGGATGCCGGGCGGCGCGCGCTCGCTGCGACACATACATTAGCGCAAGCAGGGGGGTGCTTTGCCAATCGGTATCGGCCGGGGTGATCTCGGGCGTCTGCGGGTAGGCGGGCAGCACACGTCGCACGGAGCGAAGGAAGGGTGGCAGCCATGCGGTACCGGCTCACGTTCATCGCCGGAGTGGCCCTCGGATACGTGCTCGGCACGCGGGCCGGGCGCGAGCGTTACGAGCAGCTGAAGAAGACCGCGCGCCAGTTCGCCCAGAACCCGGCCGTGCGCAACACCTGCGAGACCGCGGCCCAGAGCGGCCGGGAGTTCGCGGGGAAGGCGTACCACGCCGTGGGCGAGAAGGTCGGCGACAAGGTGCCGGCGTCCGTGACGGACCGGGTCCGGTCCTTCCGGGGACGCGGGAACGGGAACGGCGTGGAGGACGACTGGGGGACCACCAACACCTAGCCGGCCCCGCCGTCGCTTCTGCCGCACCACCGGTACGGGAAACCTCCGGGGGTGCGGCAGAATCTGTGTATGGGCATAGTCGCCGGCTTGGACAGTTCTTCCGCGTTCACACACATCGTGGTCTGCGATACGGACACGGGCGCCGTACTGCGCGAGGGGTACGCCCCGCACCCCGTCGAGGCCAAGGCCACCGAGGCCGACCCGCAGGCGTGGCTGCTCTCCCTGGGTGAGGCCGCCACCGGCGGGCTGCTCGAAGGGGTGCAGGCCATCGGCGTCTCCGCGCAGCAGCACGGCCTCGTCCCCCTGGACCACCAGGGCAACCTCGTACGCCCCGCGCTGCTCGGCAACGACAAGCGGGCGCAGGCCGCCGCGGCCGATCTGATCGACGGGCTGGGCGGGCGGCAGGCGTGGGCCGAGGCGGTCGGCGCGGTGCCGCAGGCCGCGCAGCCGGTGGCGAAGCTGCGCTGGCTGGCGCGGTCCGAGCCGGAGCAGGCGCAGCGGGTGGCGGCGGTGCTGCAGCCGCACGACTGGCTGGTGTGGCAGCTGCTCGGGCGGCCGGCCCGGCGGACCACCGACCGGGGTGCCGCGTCCGGCACGGGCTACTGGTCGGCGGGGACCGAGTCCTACCGGCCGGATCTGGTGGAGCTGGCGCTCGGGCACCAGGCCGCGCTGCCGGAGGTGCTCGGTCCGTCCGACGCCGCCGGGATGACGCCGGAGGGACTGCTGATCTCCGCGGGCACCGGCGAGACCATGGCGGCGGCCTTCGGACTGGGCGTCGGCATCGGGGACGCGGTCGTGTCGCTGGGGGCCTCGGGCTCCGTGATGGCCGTGCACCACGAGGCGCTGGCCGACCCGACCGGGATGATCACCTCGTTCGCCGACGCGACGGGCATGCACCTGCCGGTGGTGCACACGTCGAACGCCGTGCGCGCGCTGCGCGGGACCGCCGAGATGCTGGACGTGGACGGCCTCGAGGCCCTGTCCGCGCTGGCCCTGAAGTCGACGCCCGGCTCCTCGGGGCTCGTGCTCCTGCCGTATCTGGAGGGCGAGCGCACCCCGCAGCTGCCGCACACGGCCGGAACCCTGTGCGGGCTGCGGCGCGAGTCGATGAAGCCGGAGCACCTGGCGCGGGCCTCCTTCGAAGGAATGCTCTGCTCGCTGGCGGACGCGCTCGACGTGCTGCGCGGCCGGGGCGTGGAGGTGCGGCGGGTCTTCCTGCTGGGCGCGGCGGCCGAACTGCCGGCGGTGCAGCAGCTGGCGCCCGCCCTGCTGGGGACGCAGGTCGTCGTGCCGCAGCCCGCCCAGTACGCGGCGCGGGGCGCGGCCCGGCAGGCGGCGTGGGCGCTCGGGGTCTCGCAGGGGGCGCTCGACGGGCGCACTCCCCCGGCCTGGCAGGGCGCGGCGGCGCAGGTGCTGGAGCCCGGTGAGGAGCTGGCCGTGGGTCAGGCGGTGCGCCAGCAGTACATCGCGACGCGGGACCAGATTCACCCGGGAGCGTTCGACCAGGCACGGTGAGTGCGGAGGGACCGCGAAATTATGGACCGGGTCCGTTTTTTGACCTGGACTTGAATAAAAACGTTCGCGGTCCCGGTGAGCGGTGCCGGAAGATGGGTCGGCTCCCCCGACCTACGCCGACTCCGAGAGACACGCGTGCTCATAAAACTCCTGCGGGCCTATCTCGGTCCGTACAAGAAACCCATCGCGGTGCTGGTCGTCTTCCAGCTGTTGCAGACCTGCGCCACGCTCTACCTGCCGACCCTCAACGCCGACATCATCGACAACGGTGTCGTGCGGGGGGACACGGGCTACATCCTCCAGTACGGCGGCGTGATGATCGTCGTCAGCATCGCCCAGGTGGTCTGCAACATCGGGGCCGTCTACATCGGCGCCCGCACCGCGTCCGCGCTCGGGCGGGACGTGCGGGCGTCGGTCTTCGACCGGGTGCAGTCCTTCTCCTCGCGCGAGGTCGGGCGGTTCGGGGCCCCCTCGCTGATCACCCGTACGACCAATGACGTCCAGCAGATACAGATGCTGGTCCTGATGACGTTCACGCTGATGGTGTCGGCGCCGATCATGTGCGTCGGCGGCATCATCATGGCGCTCGGCCAGGACGTGCCGCTCTCGGCGGTGCTGCTCGCGGTGGTGCCGGTCCTCGGAGTCTCGGTCAGCCTGATCGTGCGGAAGATGCGCCCGCTGTTCCGGCAGATGCAGAAGCGGCTCGACACGGTGAACCGGGTGCTGCGCGAGCAGATCACCGGCAACCGCGTCATCCGCGCGTTCGTGCGCGACGACTACGAGGAGGGCCGCTTCCGGGGTGCCAACACCGAGCTGACGGACGTGGCGCTGTCGACGGGCCGGCTGATGGCCCTGATGTTCCCGACCGTGATGACCGTCGTGAACGTGTCGTCCATCGCGGTGGTCTGGTTCGGTGCGCACCGCATCGACAGCGGCGGGATGGAGATCGGGGCGCTGACCGCGTTCCTCGCCTACCTGATGCAGATCGTCATGTCGGTGATGATGGCGACCTTCATGTTCATGATGGTGCCGCGCGCCGAGGTGTGCGCCGAGCGCATCCAGGAGGTCCTGGAGACGGAGTCCAGCGTCGTCCCGCCCGTCGAGCCGGTGCGCGAGCTGCGCGCCCACGGCCACCTGGAGGTGCGCGGCGCGGACTTCCGCTACCCGGGCGCCGAGGAGCCGGTGCTGCGGGCGGTCGACCTGGTGGCCCGGCCGGGCGAGACGACCGCGATCATCGGGTCGACGGGCAGCGGGAAGTCGACGCTGCTCGGGCTCGTACCCCGGCTGTTCGACGTGACGGACGGCCAGGTGCTGGTCGACGGGACGGACGTGCGGACCCTGGATCCGGCGCTGCTGGCGAAGACCGTGAGCCTGGTCCCGCAGAAGCCGTACCTCTTCTCCGGGACGGTCGCGACGAACCTGCGGTACGGGAATCCGGACGCGACCGACGAGGAGCTGTGGCACGCGCTGGAGGTGGCCCAGGCGAAGGAGTTCGTGGAAGCCCTGGAGCACGGGCTCGACGCGCCGATCGCGCAGGGCGGCACCAATGTCTCCGGCGGTCAGCGCCAGCGGCTCTCGATCGCGCGGACGCTGGTGCAGCGCCCGGAGATCTACCTCTTCGACGACTCGTTCTCGGCGCTGGACTACGCGACCGACGCGGCGCTGCGGGCGGCGCTCGGGCGGGAGACCGCCGAGGCGACCGTGGTGATCGTGGCCCAGCGGGTCTCCACCATCCGGGAGGCCGACCGGATCATCGTGCTGGACGAGGGGCGGGTCGTGGGGACCGGCACCCATCACGAGCTGATGGACGGCAATGACACGTACCGGGAGATCGTGCTCTCCCAGCTGACGGAAGCGGAGGCCGCGTAATGGCCGGGCCTGGCGGACGCATGATGGCGGGCGGCGCGCCGACCGAGCGGTCCATGGACTTCAAGGGGTCCTCGAAGCGGCTGCTGAAGCGCTTCGCCGTCGAGAAGAACACCCTGTACGTGATGCTGGTCGCGGTCGCGTGCAGCGTCGGGCTCTCCGTGGTCGGCCCGAAGATCCTCGGCAGGGCGACCGACCTGGTCTTCGCCGGGGTCATCGGCCGGTCCATGGACGCGGGAACGACGAAGGAGCAGGCCGTCGAGGGCCTGCGCAGGAGCAACAGCGGCCTGGCCGACATGCTGTCCGGGGTGGACTTCACGCCGGGTCAGGGCATCGACTTCGGCGCGGTCGGCGACGTGCTGCTGCTGGCGCTCGCGGTGTACGTCGGCGCGGGGCTGCTGATGCTGGTGTCGACGCGGCTGTCGATCCGGATCATCAACCGGGTCGTGTTCCAACTGCGCGAGGACATCCAGACGAAGCTGTCGCGGCTGCCGCTCTCGTACTTCGACCGCGCCAAGCGCGGCGAGGTGCTGAGCCGGGCGACGAACGACATCGACAACATCTCGCAGACGATGCAGCAGACGATGGGCCAGCTCATCAACTCGCTGCTGACGATCATCGGCGTGCTGGTGATGATGTTCTGGATCTCGCCGCTGCTGGCGCTGGTCGCGCTGGTGACCGTGCCGCTCTCGGTGGTCGTGGCCACGAAGGTCGGCAAGCGCTCGCAGCCGCAGTTCGTGCAGCAGTGGAAGGTGACGGGCAAGCTCAACGCCCACATCGAGGAGATGTACACCGGCCACACCCTGGTGAAGGTCTTCGGCCGGCAGGAGGAGTCCGCGAAGGACTTCGCCGAGCAGAACGAGGCGCTGTACGAGGCCGGGTTCAAGGCCCAGTTCAACAGCGGGATCATGCAGCCGCTGATGATGTTCGTGTCGAACCTCAACTACGTGCTGATCGCCGTGGTCGGCGGGCTCCGGGTCGCGTCCGGCGCCCTGTCGATCGGTGATGTGCAGGCGTTCATCCAGTACTCGCGCCAGTTCTCGATGCCGCTCACCCAGGTCGCCTCGATGGCCAACCTGGTGCAGTCCGGGGTCGCGTCGGCGGAGCGTATCTTCGAGCTGCTGGACGCCGAGGAGCAGGAGCCCGACCCGGCGAAGGGCGAGGGCGAGCACCCCGGCGTCCTGCGCGGCAGTGTCGCGCTGGAGCACGTGTCGTTCCGCTACGACCCGGAGAAGCCGCTCATCGAGGACCTGTCGCTGAACGTCGAACCGGGCCACACGGTCGCGATCGTCGGCCCCACGGGCGCCGGCAAGACGACGCTGGTCAACCTGCTGATGCGGTTCTACGAGGTGACGGGCGGCCGGATCACGCTGGACGGCGTGGACATCGCGAAGATGTCCCGGGCCGATCTGCGCGCGGGCATCGGCATGGTCCTCCAGGACACCTGGCTGTTCGGCGGGACCATCGCGGAGAACATCGCCTACGGCGCCTCCGGCGACGTCAGCCGGGAGCGCGTCGAGGAAGCGGCGCGGGCGGCCCACGCCGACCGGTTCATCCGGACCCTGCCGGACGGTTACGACACGGTGATCGACGACGAGGGCTCCGGGGTCAGCGCGGGCGAGAAGCAGCTGATCACGATCGCCCGGGCGTTCCTGTCCGACCCGGTGATACTCGTGCTGGACGAGGCGACCAGCTCCGTCGACACCCGGACCGAGGTGCTGATCCAGAAGGCGATGGCGGGCCTGGCGCACGGCCGCACGAGCTTCGTGATCGCGCACCGGCTCTCCACCATCCGGGACGCCGACGTCATCCTGGTCATGGAGAACGGCTCGATCGTGGAGCAGGGCACGCACGACGAACTGCTGGACGCGAAGGGCGCCTACGCCCGGCTGTACGCGGCGCAGTTCGCCCAGGCGGTCGCCGAGGTCGACTGACCCGTAAGCCGTACGGCCGCTCCGCGGCTGCCCCGGGCGCGCACGTGCGTGTCAGTCGAGGTAGCCGCGGAGCTGGTCGGCGGAGGCGTGGTCGCGGAGCCGGTTGAGGGTCCTGGACTCGATCTGGCGGATGCGCTCGCGCGTCACGCCGAAGATGCGGCCGATCTCCTCCAGGGTGCGGGGCCGTCCGTCGACGAGTCCGTAGCGCAGCTGGACCACCTTGCGTTCGCGCTCGCCCAGGGTGGAGAGCACCGCCTCCAGGTGCTGGCGCAGCAGCAGGAAGGCCGCGGACTCCACGGGGGACGCGGCGTCCCCGTCCTCGATGAGGTCGCCGAGCGAGACGTCCTCCTCCTCGCCGACCGGGGCGTGCAGCGAGACGGGTTCCTGGGCCAGGCGCAGGATCTCGCCGACCCGTTCGGGCGTCAGGTCGAGGTGAGCGGCGACCTCCTCGGGCGTGGGCTCGTAGCCGCGTTCCTGGAGCATGCGGCGCTGGACCCGGACGACGCGGTTGATCAGCTCCACGACGTGGACCGGGACCCTTATGGTCCGGGCCTGGTCGGCGAGGGCGCGGGACATGGCCTGCCGGATCCACCAGGTCGCGTACGTCGAGAACTTGTAGCCGCGCGCGTAGTCGAACTTCTCGACGGCGCGGATCAGCCCGAGGTTCCCCTCCTGGACGAGGTCGAGCATGGTCAGGCCGCGGCCCACATAGCGCTTGGCGACGGAGACGACGAGGCGCAGGTTGGCCTCGATGAGCCGGCGCTTGGCCATGCGGCCCATGACGACGAGCCGGTCCAGGTCGACGGCGAGCCGGGTGTCGGGGTCCGGGGTGCGGGCGAGGCGCTCCTCGGCGAACAGCCCGGCCTCGATGCGCCGGGCGAGCTCCACCTCGTCGGCCGCCGTGAGCAGCGGGATGCGCCCGATCTCGCGCAGGTACTGGCGGAACAGGTCCGAGGTGGGCCCGGCCTCCGGTCTCCCGCGCGGCTCCGGGGGCTCGTCCGGCTCCTCCAGGACCCCTTCGGGATGGTGCGCGGCCATGGCCTGCACGGGGACGGCCGGGGCGCGTTCGGCTTCGGTGACGGTCCGGGTCTGCACGGGGGCGACCTCCAGGTGATCGCTGCCGGACCGCGGGGGTGGGGCCGCGCTCCGATGACTCAGGGCACCGCCATCAGTGTGGGGTACGACACACAGCCGCTACGAGGGGCGTGCGGTGACTTTCTGAGTCCGCTCCGTTACAGACGCCGGGTCAGAGGGCGTCGGCGCCGTGGTTGCGCAGGGTCTGGGCGTACTGCTGGAGGACCCAGACCTCGTTCTGCGCGGCGGCGAGGTGGTCGGGGGCCACATTGCTGCCGAGGCGGGCGAGGCTGCTCTGGACGTCGTTGATCCGGCGGTCCACGGCGCGCAGGCGGACCTTGACCAGGTGCTCCCCGGCGTAGGTCTCGTCGATGGACTTGCCGTGGAAGACTTCGACGGCGAGCTCGGTGATCAGCTTGCGGACGGACTCGTTGGGCGTGGCGTCGAGCACCCGGACGAGATATTCGCGGCTGTCGGCGAGGCCCTGCTCGGCGCCGCCCGCCTCCTCGATGCACTGGCGCACGGCGGCGTAGGGCGGTGCGGTGAACTCGTCGGCGCCGTAGGCGTCGAAGGCGGGCGCGACGAGCTCGGGGCGCTGGAGGGCGAGCTTGAGCAGTTCGCGCTCGGTGCGGTGGGCGGGGCTGCGGAGGTTGAGCGCGGGGCCTGAGGGGACGGGCGGGGCCTGGACCTGCTGGTGGCGGGCGCCGCCGCGGGCGGCCGGGGCGGGTCCGCGCCGGTCGCCGCCCCGGCCGCGGGCCCACTGGGCGAGCTGGTTGATCCGGTGGACGACGTACTCCTGGTCCAGGATGCCGATGAAGCCAGCCAGCTGGACGGCGACCTCCCGCTGGACGCTGCCCGTCTTGATCTTGGCGACGACGGGGGCGGCCTCGTCCAGCGCGGCGGCGCGGCCGGCCGGGGTCTCCAGGTCGTACCGACCGACGATCTGGCGCAGTGCGAACTCGAAGAGCGGGGTGCGCGGTTCGACCAGGTCGCGGACGGCGTCGTCGCCCTTGACCAGGCGCAGGTCGCACGGGTCCATGTTGTCCGGGGCGATGGCGATGTACGTCTCGGCGGCGAACTTCTGGTCGTCCTCGAAGGCGCGGAGGGCGGCCTTCTGACCGGCCGCGTCGCCGTCGAAGGTGAAGATCACGCGGGCGCTGCCGTTGTCCATGAGGAGGCGGCGCAGGATCTTGATGTGGTCGCCGCCGAAGGCGGTGCCGCAGGTGGCGATGGCGGTGGTGACCCCGGCGAGGTGGCAGGCCATCACATCGGTGTAGCCCTCGACCACGACGGCCCGGCTGGACTTGGCGATCTCCTTCTTGGCCAGGTCGATGCCGTACAGCACCTGGGACTTCTTGTAGATCGGGGTCTCGGGGGTGTTGAGGTACTTCGGCCCGTTGTCGTCGTCGCGGAGCTTGCGGGCGCCGAAGCCGACGACGTCCCCGGCGGTGTCGCGGATGGGCCACATCAGGCGGCCCCGGAAGCGGTCGATGGGGCCGCGCCGGCCGTCCTGGGAGAGGCCGGAGGCGATCAGCTCCTTGTCGCTGAAGCCCTTGCCGCGCAGGAAGCGGGTGAGGTGGTCCCAGCCGGCCGGGCTGTAGCCGACGCCGAAGTGGGCGGCGGCGGCCTGGTCGAAGCCCCGGTCGGCGAGGAACTTGCGGCCGATCTCGGCCTCGGGACCGTTCAGCTGGTCCACGTAGAACTGGGCGGCCACCTTGTGCGCCTCGACCAGCCTGATCCGCTCGCCGCGCTGGTGGGAGGGGTTGTAGCCGCCCTCCTCGTAGCGCAGGGTGATGCCGGCCTTGGCGGCGAGCCGTTCGACCACCTCCGCGAAGGTCAGGTGGTCGATCTTCTGCACGAAGGCGATCGTGTCGCCGCCCTCCTGGCAGCCGAAGCAGTGGAAGAGGCCCTTGCTCGGACTGACCTGGAAGGAGGGGGACTTCTCGTCGTGGAAGGGGCAGAGGCCCTTGAGGTTGCCCCCGCCCGCGTTGCGCAGCTGGAGGTACTCGGAAACGACGGCGTCGATCGGGACCGCGTCCCGTACCGCCTTCACATCGTCGTCATTGATCCTGCCTGCCACGCCTTGAAGTCTACGGGTGGGCTCGGACAGAAACGGTCGGGGCAGGGGGCGGTCCCGGGCCGGTGCGAGGAGCGGGGGTGGTGCCCGCGCACCGGCCCGGGGCCGCTCAGACCAGGGATTCCAGGGGGACCGAGGGGTCGGCCAGGGCGTCCGGGTCGACGGGCCGGCCGGCCCGGATCAGCTTCTGGACGGGCTCCGTGACGTCCCACACGTTGACGTTCATCCCGGCGAGTACGGTGCGGTCCTTCAGCCAGAACGCGATGAACTGGCGCTTGCCCGCGTCGCCCCGGATGACCACCTGGTCGTAGGAGCCGGGCGGGGCCCAGCCGGAGTACTCCAGGCCCAGGTCGTACTGGTCGGAGAAGAAGTAGGGCACCCGGTCGTAGGCGACGTCCTGGCCGAGCATGGCCCGGGCCGCGGCCGGGCCGCCGTTCAGCGCGTTGGCCCAGTGCTCGACCCGCAGCCGGGTACCGAGCAGCGGATGGGCGGCGCTCGCCACGTCACCGGCGGCGTAGATGTGCGGGTCGCTGGTGCGCAGCGAGGCGTCGACCGCGATGCCGCCGCCCTGCTCGCGCGGGGCGATCTCCAGGCCGGCCGCCTCGGCGAGCGCGGTGCGTGGGGCGGCGCCGATCGCGGCGAGGACGTCGTGGGCGGGGTGCTCCTCGCCGTCGTCGGTGCGCACCGCGAGGACCATGCCGTCCTGGCCGACGATCTCGGTGAGCCGGCCGCCGAAGTGGAAGCGGACGCCGTGGTCGCTGTGGAGCTCGGTGAAGATCTGGCCGAGCTCGGGGCCGATGACCCGGAGCAGCGGGGTGGCCTCCGGTTCGACCACGGTGACCTCGGCGCCGTAGCCGCGGGCGGCCGCCGCGACCTCCAGGCCGATCCAGCCGGCCCCGGCGATCACCAGGTGGCCGTTGTCGCGGCCGAGGGCGGCGAGGACGTTGCGCAGCCGGTCGGCGTGGGCGAGGCGGCGCAGGTGGTGGACGCCGGCCAGCTCGGTGCCGGGGACGTCGAGGCGCCGGGGTTCGGCGCCGGTGGCCAGCAGCAGCTTGTCGTAGTGGATGACGGTGCCGTCGCCCGTCTCCACGGTGCGCGCCTCGCGGTTCAGGCCGGTGACGGACTGGCCGAGGTGGAGCTCGATCTCGGCGCCCGCGTACCAGGCGGTCTCGTGGACGAAGACGCTGTCGCGGTCCTCTTTCCCGGTCAGGTATCCCTTGGACAGCGGTGGGCGTTCGTACGGATGGTCGCGCTCGTCGCCGATCAGGATGACCCGGCCGCTGAATCCCTCTGCCCGGAGCGTCTGGGCTGCCTTCGCCCCGGCGAGTCCTCCGCCGACGATGACGAACGTCCGATGTGCGTCGACCACGTGATGCCTCCTCGGTGCTTGCTGCGCGGCGCCAACTGCGAGCGTCCCGCACGCAGCGTAGTGGGGGAAGGGGGTGTGGCCCGATCAGGTCACTCCCGGTGGCGGCCGGGTGCTCCGCCGAGGTGGGCGTGCAGGGCGCGGGCGGAGGCGTCGGTGAGGGCGGCGATCTGGTCCACGAGGACCCGCTTGCGGGCGCGGTCGTCGGGCGCCGCCTCGTAGAGCGCGCGCAGCTGCGGCTCGAGCCCTTCGGGGGCGCGGGCGGTGAGCGCGGCGGCCAGCTCGGCGATGACGACGCGCTGGTCGGCGCGGATCTCCTCCTGCTCGGCGCGCTGCATCACGTAGCGGTCGGCGATGGCCTTGAGCACCGCGCACTCGTTGCGCGTGGCGCGCGGGACGACCAGCTCGGCGGCGTAACGGGTGAGGCGTCCGGTGCCGTGGCCCTGGCGGGTGGCGGTCTCGGCGGCGAGGCAGAAGCGGCCGATCAGCTGGCTGGTGGCGTCCTTCAGACGGGCCTGGGCGACGGCGGACCCGTCGTAGCCGTGCGGCCACCACTCCTGGGCGACGAGCCGGTCGAGCGCGTCGGCGAGCTCCTGCGGGTCGGTGTCCGCGGGGACGTAGCGGCCGATGGCGACGTCCCAGATGTCGCGGCGCTCCGGCTCGGCCTCCAGGCAGTTGGGGTCGATGTGCCCCGCGTGCAGCCCGTCCTCGAAGTCGTGCACGGAGTACGCCACGTCGTCGGACCAGTCCATGACCTGGGCCTCGAAGCACTTGCGGTCGCGGGGGGCGCCCTCGCGGAACCACTGGAAGACCGGCAGGTCGTCCTCGTAGACCCCGAATTTGGGCGAGCCGGGGTCGGTGGGGTGGGCGCCCCGGGGCCAGGGGTACTTGGTGGCGGCGTCGAGGGCGGCGCGGGTGAGGTTGAGGCCGACGCTGACCAGGTCGCCGGTGCGGGTGTCGGGGACGAAGCGCTTGGGTTCGAGGCGGGTCAGCAGCCGGAGCGACTGGGCGTTGCCCTCGAAGCCGCCGCAGTCGGACGCGAAGTCGTTGAGCGCCTGCTCGCCGTTGTGGCCGAAAGGCGGGTGTCCCATGTCGTGGGAGAGGCAGGCCGCCTCCACCAGGTCGGGGTCGCAGCCGAGGGCGGCGCCGAGCTCGCGGCCGACCTGGGCGCACTCCAGGGAGTGGGTGAGCCGGGTGCGCGGGCTGGCGTCCCAGCCGGGTCCGCGGGTGCCGGGGGTGACGACCTGGGTCTTCCCGGCGAGCCTGCGCAGCGCCGCGGAGTGCAGCACGCGGGCGCGGTCGCGCTGGAAGGCGGTGCGGCCGGGCCGTTTGTCCGGCTCGGGGTCCCAGCGCTCGGCGTCGGCGGGGCCGTAGGGGGCCGTGCCGGGGTGCTGTGTGCCGTCCGTGCCGTTCATGGGTCCGACAGTAATCCGCCGCACCGACAGGACGGGTCAGGCGGACGCCGGGAAGCGCGTGTGCCCGGGTATGCCGTACGCGGCCGCTGCGGCCGGGCGCGCCTGGTCGTAGCGGTGCAGGAGCAGCCGGGCCAGTGCGGGGTGGGCGCCGAGCGGGGCGGCGGCGATCCACGGCGCGTGGGCGGCGGCGGCCGAGGCGAAGCGCCCGGGCGCGGTGAAGTAGGAGGCGACGGCGATCCGGCGGTGGCCCCGGGCGGCGAGCGCGCGCACGGCGGCGGGCACGGTGGGCGAGGCGGCGGAGGTGTAGGCGGGCACGACGGGCACGCCGCCGAGCCGTTCCCCGAGCAGCCGTGCGGTGTGCCGGGCGTCGGCCGCCGATTCCGGGTCGCGCGACCCGGCGGCGGCGAGGACGACGGCGTCCCCCCGGTCCGGGGCGTGCCAGCCGGCCTCGGTGAGCCGGTCGTGCAGCGCCTCCACCAGCAGCGGGTGCGGCCCGAGGGGCGCGGCGACCCGGGCCCGCAGGGCGGGGGCGGCGGCGACGGACGCGGGGATGTCGTGCTTGACGTGGTGCCCGCGCCCGAGGAGCAGCGGTACCAGGACGGCCTCGCCGGTGCCGAGGGCGTGCAGGGCGTCCGGCAGGAGCGGCGCGTTGAGCTCTATGTGGCCGAGGCGGACGTCGAGCCCGGGGCGCAGTTCGCGGACCCGGTCCAGGAGGGCGGCCACGGCGTGCGGGGTGCGGGGGTCCCGGCTGCCGTGGGCGACGGCGACCAGGGCGGGGGCGGTGGACGCCGGACGGTTCGCGGGGCCGGGCGGGGGGAGGTGCCGGATGCGGTGCATGGGGTCGATGGTGGCGGACGCACGTTGCCGGGGCGTTGCACGGCGGTCACGCAGGTTTTCCGGGGGCTCTCAGCCGCTCCCCCCGCGCCGCGAACAGGTGCTCGATGACCTGGGCCACCCCGTCCTCCTCGTTGGTCCGGGCGTGCGTCGGCACGGCGGCCAGCACCGCCGGGTGGGCGTTGGCCATGGCGTAGCCCGTACCCGCCCAGGCCAGGACGGTGAGGTCGTTGGGCATGTCGCCGAACGCGATGACGTCCGCCGCCTCGATGCCCCGCTCGGCGCAGAGCACCGAGAGCGCCCCGGCCTTGGTGACGCCGGGGGCGCTGATCTCCAGCAGTCCGTGCCCGCCGGAGTGGGTCAGCTGGACGGTGTCGCCGGCCCCTTGGCGGGCGGCGGCGAGCAGGGTGTCCGCGTCGAGCTGTTCCGTCCAGGCGAGGAGCTTGGTGACGGGGGCCTCGGTGAGCCAGAGCTCGGCGAGGGACGCGACGGGGAGTTCGGCGCCCTCGTCCTCGGACAGGCGCAGCCGGTAGGCCGGTTCGTAGTAGACCTGGTTGCCGGTCTCCAGGGCGAAGCCGACGCCGGGGACGGCGGCGGCGAGCGCGGTGGCGACCTGCTGGGCGACGGGCAGGGACAGCAGCTGCGAGGAGACGACGCTGCGGCTCGCCATGTCGTAGACGAGCGCGCCGTTGCTGCACACCGCCGTGCCCGTGAGGCCGGTGGCCTCGGCCAGCCGGTCCACGAAGCGGGGCGGCCGCGCGGTCACGATGACGATCTCCGCCCCGGCCTCCTCGGCGGTGCGCAGGGCGCGCAGGGTGCGCGGGGAGAGCGAGCCGTCACCGCGCAGGAGGGTGCCGTCGAGATCGGATGCGATCAACCGTGGAAGCGACATCGCCCGATGGTACGCGGACGGCCCGGGGCGGGCCGAGAACCCTTTCGGCCTCCGGTTCGTCCAGTAGGACAGGGGCCGCGTGGCCCGGGTGGCAGGTGCGGGCGAGTGAGGACGGGGCGCGTGAGGGTACGGATGCGGCGGACGCGGAAGGGTGAACGGGTGCGGGGCGCCCGGCTGCTGAGGGCCGTCCGCCGGCTGCGGCCCCGGCTGCCGAGGACCCGTCGGGCGCAGCGGCGGGCGGTGCAGGGGCTGATGGCCGCGTGTGTGCTGGCCCTCGCCCCCGCGGCCTGGCTGCACGTGGCGGCCGATGCCCGGATCAGGACCGTCGAGGACGTGCCCGCGCGGCAGGTCGCGGTGGTGTTCGGGGCGGGGCTGTGGAACGGGAAGCCGTCCCCGTACCTCGCGAACCGGCTGCGGACGGCCGCCGCGCTCTACCGGGACGGCAAGGTGAAGGTGGTCCTGGTGACCGGGGACAACAGCCGCGTGGAGTACGACGAGCCGGACGCGATGCGGGCGTTCCTGGTCCGGAAGGGCGTGCCGGACGACCGGATCGTCAGCGACTTCGCGGGCTTCGACACCTGGGACTCGTGCGTGCGGGCGAAGAAGGTCTTCGGCGTCGACCGGGCGGTGCTGGTGAGCCAGGGCTTCCACATCCGCCGGGCCATCGCGCTGTGCCGGGCGGCGGGGATCGACGCGTACGGGGTCGGGGTCGACGCCAAGCACGACGCCACCTGGTACTACGGCGGGACGCGGGAGGTGTTCGCGGCGGGGAAGGCGGCGCTGGACGCCCTGTTCGAGCCCGATCCGCACTTCCTGGGCCCCCGGGAACGGGGCGTGGACGACGCGCTGGCGGCGGCCTCCCGCTGACCGCCCCTCAGACCGAGGTGACCGGGGCCGTCTCGGCGGAGACCCAGCCCAGGTAGCGGGCGCTGCCCCGGAGAACCGGCAGGGCGATGATCTCCGGGGTGTCGTAGTCGTGCGCCTCCTGGAGGTGGGCCTCCAGCTCCTCGTACCGCTCGGCCGTCGTCTTGCAGAACAGCTGCCACTCCTCGGTGGCCTCGATGGCGCCCTGCCAGCGGTAGACGGAGGTGACGGGCGCGGAGATCTGCACGCACGCGGCGAGCCGCGCCTCGACCAATCCCCGCGCCAGCTCCCTGGCCTTCTCCTCGCTGTCCGTCGTGGTCAGTACGGTCAGCCATGCCGGTGTGGTCGTCACGTCGGCGTCTCCTCGCAGCGGTCGGCGGTTGCTCCACGATTGTGGGCCGCCACCTCCCGCCGCGCCATCAGCCGCCGTACGGGTGGGCCCTCTTCGCGTCCCGCAGCGCGCGGCCCCACCAGACGAGCTGGTCGAGCAGCGTCTTCACGGCGGCGTCCGGGCCGGCCGGGTCGCGGTGCCTGCCCTCGTCGTCGAACTGGGCGCCGGCGTTGTGGAAGGAGACGGTGTCGCGGATCGAGACGGAGTGCAGCTCGGCGAAGACCTGGCGCAGGTGCTCGACCGCGCGCAGTCCGCCGGAGACCCCGCCGTAGGAGACGAACGCGACGGGCTTGGCCTGCCACTCGTCGCGGTGCCAGTCGATGAGGTTCTTCAGGGGCGCCGGGTAGGAGTGGTTGTACTCGGGGGTGACGACGACGAAGGCGTCCGCCTCGGCCAGCCGGGCCGAGACCCCGGCCAGCACCTCCCTGGCCCCGGGCTCCGGGCGGTAGGAGAGGGCGGTGGGCAGATCGAGGGCGGCGACGTCGACCACGTCCGTCCCGATCGCGGGATGGGCGTCGGCGTGGGCGAGGAACCAGTCGGCGATGACCGGGGCGAACCGGCCCTCGCGGTTGCTGGCGAGGATGACGGCCACCTTCAGGGGGGTGGTCGCGGGCAGGGCGGTGGCGGTGGATTCCGCGGTGATGAGGTCCATGGCGAAGACGTTCGTACATCAACCATGGTTGAGGTCAAGCGCGGCCGGGAACGGGCCTCCCGCCGAGGGCCGGCGCCCGCATACCGTGGCCGCATGACGACTCCAGCAGCGGCGGCCCTCCCGTACGCAGAGTTCGACGGCCGGCCCGCCACCGAGGACGATCTGGGCCGGGCACTGTTCTTCAACTACGGTCATTTCACGGCGATGCAGGTACGCGAGGGCCGGGTGCGCGGCCTGGATCTGCACCTGGCCCGGCTGGACGCGGCCAACCGCGAGCTGTTCGGGCTGCCCCTGGCCGGCGACCTGGTGCGCCGGCTGATCCGGCACGCGCTGGCGGGCGCGGGCACGGCGGACGCCTCGGTGCGGGTGCACGCGTATCTGCCGCCGGGGAGCACGGCGACGACCGTGATGGTGACGGTGCGGGAACCGGGCGGAATGGCGCCCGGGCCGAAGAGCCTGATGTCCGTCCCGTTCGCCCGGACCGCCCCGCACCTCAAGCGGCCGGGCGAGTTCGGCCAGACCTACCACGCGAACCTGGCCCGTCGCGCCGGTTACGACGACGCGCTGCTGACCCTGCCCGACGGCTCGGTGACCGAGGGTGCGTTCACCAACATCGGCTTCTGGGACGGGGACGCGATCACCTGGCCGCAGGCCCCGGCCCTCTCCGGCGTGACCATGGGCGTCCTGGAACGCGAGCTTCCGGGCGCGGGCCTGACGTCGCTGCGCCGCGCGGTGACCCTGGACGGGCTCGGGGCGTTCCGGTCGGCGTTCCTCACCAACTCGCTGGGCATGGCCCCGGTCTCCCGGATCGACGGCACCGGGTTCACGGTCGACGCGGAGCTGATGAGGCGACTGGCGGCGGCGTACGAGGCGGCACCGGGCGAGGCGGTCTGAATCGGGGACGCCCGCGCGCTCCCGGCCGGGGTCCGCACCGGGCGGCCCCTGACGCAGTCCGCCCCCTCCGGACCCAGGGGGGAGGTCCGGAGGGGGCGTCGGCCGGGGGCGGCTGTGCGCACCGTCCCGTGGGGGGTTGTGATGCGTGTTCCCGTTCAGCAGCACCTCACGCATGTGATGTACGCCACACGGCCCGGCGGGTCCGTCACCCGAACGGCACCAGGACGCGACGGACCGTGCGCTCCGCCCACTCCCACCCCTGTGACCTGCGACGACACCTCCTGGCAAGGAGGGCGCGCCGGGCCGTACGGGTGAGAGCTGACTCGGTGTCAGCAGGCATGGGGGCCGGTCCGGCTGTTGGCTCGGAGCCAGGACACACCCGCCAGCGCCCTGCTCGGAGGAAACCCCCATGCGCCGTCCTGCCCGACTCGTGACCGGCACCGCCGCCGCGGCCCTGGCCGCCGCCGCGCTCGGCCTCAGCGCCGCCGCCCCGTCCGCGTACGGGGACGAGGCGGCGCCACTGAGGATCACCCCCGCCAGCGCCGCGCCGGGCGCCACGGTCACCGTGGACACCACCGCCTGCGGCGGCGACAGCGCGGCCACCGGCGACGCGAGCGCGCTGGACGCTCCGGAGTTCCCGCTGGCACCGGCCTCCCTCGAAGAGGCCCTGGCCGGCTCCTTCCGGGTGCCCGGTGGCGTGGCGCCCGGGTCGTACGGCATCGGCGTGGACTGCGCGAACGGCAAGAAGGCCACCGGTGAGATCGAGGTGAAGGCCGCGGGCGCCTCGCGCGACGAGGGCGCCGAGGACACCGCGGGCGCCTCCGACTCGCCCACGTACGACTTCTCCGACCTCGAAGGGCTGGGCGGCGACGAGGACACGGAGGGCCTGGACGGACTCGACGCCGAGGCCGCCGGCTCCGGCCTCGTCCCGGACGCCCCCGCCGAGGCCGGCCGCTCCACGCCCGCCGAGCGCCCCGCCCCCACCGGCCGCCCGACCGGGTCGTCCGACTGGGACGAGAGCGGGTCCGGGCGCGAGACGCCCTCCGGACACCGCACATCGGCCGCGCCCACCGCCCCCTCGGGGCACGTGAAGACCGGAGTCGGCGGCAGCGTCGGCCCGGACACCACCCAGATCGCGGCGGGAGCCGGCGTACTCGCCGCTGCCGCCGTCGGCGGAGCCTGGCTCCTGCGTCGCCGGGCGAGCGGCACGCGGGACGCCGGCTGACGGAGGCATCCACCCCTCCGTACCGCCCGGTGACCGTCCCGGTGGCCCCGCGCCACCGGGACGGGACCGTTTCCGTTCCCGCACCCCGGAGGACCACCGTGTCCCAGAAGGCCAAGGGCTGGCTGCTCGTCGTCGTGGCGCTGGCCGGTGTCTGGCTGATCCAGAACGGCGCGGGCACCCGGCTCACCCCGCCGGGCCCGGCCGCCGCCCAGGCGTTCGCCGCCGGGCCCGCCCTGCTGCCCGGCTCCCCCGTCGCCGAGCCGCTGCGCCCCTCCGCGCCCGTACGCATCCGGATTCCCGCCATCCGGGTGGACGCGCCGATGATGCGGCTCGGGCTCGGAGCGGACGGCAGCCTGGACGTGCCGACGGCCGGGAACACGGACATCGTCGGCTGGTACAAGGACGGCACGCCGCCGGGTGCCAAGGGCACCGCGATCGTCGCCGGCCACGTCGACAACGCGGAGGGCCCGTCGGTCTTCTACGACCTGGGCTCACTGAAGAAGGGCAGCACCGTCGAGGTGGACCGGCAGGACGGCCGCACCGCAGTCTTCGCGCTCGACGCGATCGAGGTGTACGAGAACGACGACTTCCCCGACCAGCGGGTGTACGGCGCCTCCGAGCACGCCTCGCTGCGCCTGATCACCTGCGGCGGCGGCTACTCCGAGGCGACCGGCTACCGGGGGAACGTGGTGGCGTACGCCCACCTCACGGACGTGCGCTGAGCCCCGCCGTACCACGCATCAGCTCTGCCACTGGTCGAAGCCGAGCTTCGCCACCAGCGAGAACACCACCACCAGCAGCACCCCGCGGACGAACTCGCTGCCCTTGCGCAGCGCCATCCGCGCGCCGAGCAGCCCGCCCGCCAGGTTGAACACCGCCATCAGCGCCGCCAGCTGCCACAGGACGTTGCCCTGGTGGGCGAACATCGCGAGCGCCCCGGCGTTGGTGCAGACGTTGACGATCTTCGCGGTCGCCGACGCGGTCACCAGGTCGAGGTGGAGCACGGCGGTCAGGGCGAGCACCAGGAAGGTGCCCGTACCGGGTCCGAACAGCCCGTCGTACAGGCCGATGCCGCCGCCCACCAGGACGATCGCGGTGATCCTGCGGGCCCGGGTGACCTGCGGCGGGACGCCCTCCCCGGCGGAGCGGCCGAACTGGGGCCGCAGCATCACGAACGCGGCGACCGCCAGCAGCACCACCATGATCACCGGCCGCAGCACCTCGCTGCTGATCCCCGCGGCGAAGAAGGCGCCGGTCATCGACCCGGCCAGGGCCGCGAGCCCGATCCGGACCGCCGTGCCCACCTTCACCGGAGCCTTGCGCGCGTAGGTGACGGCGGCGCCCGAGGTGCCGACGATGGCGACCGCCTTGTTGGTGCCGAGGATCTGCGCGGCCGGCAGGTGCGGCAGGCCGAGCAGCAGGGCGGGCAGCAGGAGCAGTCCGCCGCCGCCGACCACCGCGTCGACCCAGCCCGCCGCGGCGGCGGCGAGGCACAGCACGACCAGGGTGGTCAGAGTGATGTCCGGCATGAGCACGACCCTATGGAGGGGATGCGTGCACCGTCCAACCGTTCCGGGGCGGCACCGGGAAAGTTGAGCCAACTCTGAGGTTTCCGCAGGACAGCACCCCTTTTCCGGCGTCCGCCGGCCCCCTCACAGCCCATTTCGGCGCGTGCTGAGCGCAAGGTTCCTCCCGGGAAACAGCGGGGAACCGGCCGGGTAACACCGCCCGGACACGCTTTTGGTCATGAGCACACAGGCCCGGCGCCTGTGGCCCTGCCGAATCTGCTCACCGACGACGGAGGCCCCGAGATGCCGGTGTCCACTCCCCCGACCGCCCCCACCTCCGGCCCCGCCGCCGTGCCGACGCTCGTGGTCGTCGGGCACGGGATGGTCGGCCAGCGCTTCCTGGAGGCCCTGGCCGAGCGCGGTCTGACCGGCGCCGCGGGAACCGCCCGGGTCGTCGTCCTGTGCGAGGAGCCCCGCGCCGCCTACGACCGGGTCCAGCTGACCTCGTACTTCGCGGGGAGGACCCCGGACGAGCTGTCGCTGGTCGAGGACGGCTTCATGGAGCGGCACGGCTTCGAACTGCGGCTCGGCGACCCGGCGGTGGCCGTGGACCGCACGGCCCGCACGGTCACCGCGCGGTCCGGCGAGGTCTTCGCCTACGACACGCTGGTGCTTGCGACGGGGTCCTATCCGTTCGTGCCGCCGGTCCCCGGCAAGGACAGCACCGGCTGCTTCGTCTACCGGACGATCGAGGACCTGCTCGCCATCGAGGAGTACGCGAAGAACGCCACGACCGGCGCGGTGGTCGGCGGCGGCCTGCTCGGCCTGGAGGCGGCCGGCGCGCTGAAGGGCCTCGGCCTGGACACGCACGTGGTGGAGTTCGCGCCCCGGCTGATGCCCGTCCAGGTGGACGAGGGCGGGGGCGCGGCGCTGCTGCGCACCATCGAGGACATGGGCCTGACCGTGCACACGGGGGTCGGTACGCAGGAGGTGACCGCGGGCGAGGACGGCGCGGTGACCGGGATGGCGCTCTCCGACGGCTCCGCGCTGGCCACGGACCTGGTGGTGTTCTCGGCCGGGGTGCGCCCGCGCGACCAGCTGGCCCGGGACTGCGGGCTCGCGGTCGGGGAGCGCGGCGGGATCGTCGTGGACGAGGAGTGCCGGACCTCCGACCCGGCGGTCTTCGCGATCGGCGAGTGCGCGCTCGCCTCGGACGGCCGGGTGTACGGGCTGGTGGCGCCGGGTTACGAGATGGCGCTGACGGCCGCCGAGGTGATCGCCGGGAAGACGGCCACGTTCACCGGCGCCGACCTGTCGACCAAGCTGAAGCTGCTCGGCGTGGACGTGGCCTCGTTCGGCGACGCGCACGGCACCGCCGAGGGCTGCCTGGACGTGGTCTATTCGGACGCCCGCTCCGGCGTCTACAAGAAGCTGGTGATGGCGGCGGACGGCACCCTGCTGGGCGGGGTCCTGGTGGGCGACGCCGACCAGTACGGCACGCTGCGCCCGATGACCGGGAGCGTGCTGCCGGTCGCCCCCGAGCAGCTGGTGCTCCCGGCGGGGGCGGGCGGCCCGGTGGCGCTCGGCCCGTCCGCGCTGCCCGACGAGGCGGTCATCTGCTCCTGCCACAACGTCACCAAGGGCGCGATCTGCGAGCACACCACGCTCCCCGAGGTGAAGAAGTGCACCAAGGCGGGCACCGGCTGCGGCAGCTGCGTCAAGGTGATCGGCCAACTGCTCCCGCAGAGCGCGGACGCGGGCCTGTGCGGCTGCTTCGCGTACACCCGCAGCGAGCTGTACGAGATCGTCCGCACCCTGCGCATCACCTCGTACGCGGACCTCCTCGACTCCCACGGGCGGGAGGCGGCACGGGGCGGCGACGGCTGCGAGGTCTGCAAGCCGGCGATCGGCTCGGTCATCGCCTCGCTCGCCCCGACGGTCGGCGCCAGCGGCTATGTCCTGGACGGCGAGCAGGCGGCCCTGCAGGACACCAACGACCACTTCCTGGCCAACCTCCAGCGCAACGGCTCGTACTCGATCGTGCCGCGCATACCCGGCGGCGAGATCACCCCGGACAAGCTGATCGTGATCGGCGAGGTGGCCCGCGACTTCGGGCTCTACACCAAGATCACCGGCGGTCAGCGCATCGACCTCTTCGGCGCCCGCGTCGACCAGCTGCCGCTGATCTGGACCCGGCTCGTCGACGCGGGCTTCGAGTCGGGGCACGCGTACGGGAAGTCGCTGCGCACGGTCAAGTCCTGTGTGGGGCAGACCTGGTGCCGCTACGGCGTGCAGGACTCCGTGAAGATGGCCATCGACCTGGAGCTGCGCTACCGGGGGCTGCGCTCCCCGCACAAGCTGAAGTCGGCGGTCTCGGGGTGTGCCCGGGAGTGCGCGGAGGCCCGGGGCAAGGACTTCGGGATCATCGCCACGGCCGGCGGCTGGAACCTCTACGTGGGCGGCAACGGCGGCGCCACCCCGCGCCACGCCGACCTGCTCGCCCAGGACCTGTCCGACGCCGAACTGGTCCGGCTGATCGACCGCTTCCTGATGTTCTACATCCGCACCGCGGACCGGCTGGAGCGCACCTCGGCCTGGCTGGAGCGCATCGAGGGCGGCCTGGAGCACGTCCGGGACGTCGTGGTGCACGACAAGCTCGGGCTCTGCGAGGAGCTGGAGCGGATGATGGCCGACCATGTGCGCGGCTACCGCGACGAGTGGGCCGAGACCATCAACGACCCCGAGCGGCTGCGCCGGTTCGTCACCTTCGTCAACGCGCCCGACGCGCCCGATCCGTCGGTGAAGTTCGTCCCGGAACGCGACCAGGTCAAGCCGGACCTGGACATCCTCGCGGGCCCGGTTCTCGCCATCCGCACTCTTGAAGGGACCGCCTCCTGATGACCACGCAGACGCTGGAGACCGCGCAGGACACCCGGACCGTCCGGCTCGCCGCCGGGGACGGCTGGCTCACGGTGTGCGACCGCTCGCTGCTGACCCCCGGCCGCGGGGTCGCCGCCCTCCTCCCGGACGGCCGGCAGGTCGCGCTCTTCCTGGACCGGGCGGGCCGGACGTACGCCATCGACAACCGCGACCCGTTCACCGGGGCCTATGTCCTCTCGCGCGGCCTGGTCGGCTCGGACGGCGGGCAGCCCTTCGTCGCCTCGCCCCTGCTCAAGCAGCGGTTCGACCTGGCGACGGGGGCCTGCCTGGACGACGACGAGGTCTCCGTACCGGTCTTCGAGGTGCGCGCGGACTGAGCGCTTCCGCTCGTACCGGGACAGCCGGAAGTACCCCCGAACGGGTGCTTCCGGTCGTCCGTGTTCCCAGTCGTACGCTTGATCCATGACCCAGGGCTGGAGCGCGCGCGACATACCCGACCAGAGCGGCCGCACCGCCGTGGTCACGGGGGCCAACAGCGGGATCGGGCTCGTCACCGCCCGCGAACTGGCCCGCTGCGGGGCCAGGGTGCTGCTCGCCTGCCGCGACGAGCGGCGCGGCGAGGAGGCGGCGGCCCGCATCCGCTACGCGGTGCGCGGCGCGGACGTGGAGTTCGCCCCGCTCGATCTGGCCGACCTGTCCTCCGTGCGCGCGTTCGCCAAGGACCTCCGGGCGGACCGGCTCGACCTGCTGGTCAACAACGCGGGCGTGATGGCCCTGCCGTACGGGCGCACCGCCGACGGCTTCGAGACCCAGTTCGGCGTCAACCACCTCGGGCACTTCGCGCTCACCGGGCTGCTGCTCCCGAGGCTGCTGGCCACCGGGGGCGCCCGGGTCGTCAGCGTCTCCAGCGGGCTGCACGCCCTGGGCAACATCGACATCGGCGACCTCAACAGCGAACGGCACTACCGCCGCTGGACCGCCTACGGCCGCTCGAAG
Source organism: Streptomyces sp. NPDC052299 (assembly GCF_040679335.1). NCBI lineage: Bacteria > Bacillati > Actinomycetota > Actinomycetes > Kitasatosporales > Streptomycetaceae > Streptomyces > Streptomyces sp. NPDC052299. Next base: position 278,220 of record NZ_JBFAUP010000005.1, read on the forward strand.
ACCGCGAACCTGCTCTTCGTCCACGAGCTGGCCCGGCGGCTCGCGGCGGCCGGCAGCGGACTGGTCGCCGCGGCCGCCCACCCCGGCTACGCCTCGACGAACCTCCAGACGGCGGCGGCCCGGATGGAGGACCGCAGGACGGCGGAGCGGGTCGTGGGCCTCGCCAACCGCGTCGTCGCCCAGCCCGCGTCGGCCGGGGCCCTGCCCACGCTGTACGCGGCCACCGCGCCGGGCGTGCGCCCCGACTCGTTCACCGGCCCCCGGGTGCTGGGGTGGCGCGGCGCGCCCGGCCCGTCCTGGCGGGCGGGCTGGACGCGCGACGACGTGGCGGGCGAGCGCCTGTGGGTGGCCTCGGAGCAGCTGACCGGGGTGACGTACCCGGGGCTGTAGCTCAGCCCTCGATGGCGGACGGGTCCATCCAGACGACCTCCCACATGTGGTGGTCCGGGTCCTGGAAGGAGCGGCCGTACATGAAGCCGAGGTCCTGCGGCTCGTTGGCGGGCGATCCGCCGTTGGCGAGGGCCGCGTCGGTCAGCTCGTCCACCCGCTCGCGGCTGTCGGCGCTGAGCGCGAGGATCACCTCGGTGGACGTCGAAGCGTCGGCGATGTCCTTCTTGGTGAAGTCCTTGAAGCGCTCCTCCTGGAGGAGCATCGCGAAGATCGTGTCGCTGATGACGAGGCAGGCGGTGCGCTCGTCGCTGAACTGCGGGTTGAAGGAGTAGCCCAGCTTCGTGAAGAAGTTCTTCGACGTCTCCAGGTCCTTGACCGGCAGGTTCACGAAGATCATCTGGGGCATGGCCGTCTCGCTCTCTCGGTGCTCTGGTTCCGTGTGCGTCTTCTGACAGGTAGACGCCGGGGCCGCCCGGAACTCATCGGTGCGGGCCGCAGATCCTTTCCGCGCGGACCGGCTCAGGAAACCGCGACCGGCGCCCCGCCCCTCAGCAGCGAGCCGCCCAGCGGGGTCAGGGTGTGCTGGACGGAGCTGCCGTGCCGCAGGGTGTGGACGAGCCCCGCCTCGCGCAGGACGCAGGCGTGCTGGCTGGCCGAGGCGAGGGACACCCCGGCGCGCCGGGCCAGTTCGCTGGTGGTGCAGCCGTCGCCGATGGCCCGCAGGACCGTGGAGCGGGTCTGCCCGAGCAGCCGGCCGAGCGAGGGGCCCGGGTCGGCGAAGGCGGGCGCGGCCCGATGGGCGACCGGGTAGACCAGGACCGGCGGGAGCAGGGGGTCGCGCAGCACGACGGGGGTGCCCCGGCAGAAGTAGGACGGCTGGAGGAGCAGTCCCCGCCCGTCCAGGTGGAGGTCGCGGTCGACGGGGTAGTCCGCCTCCAGGACGGGCGCCCGCCACCGGATGACCGGGGGCAGCGAGGCGAGCAGTTCGTCGGTGCCGCCGTCCAGGAGGGCGCGGCCGCGGATCGCCCGGTCGGCCTCGACGGCGGAGCGGATGTGCGGCCAGTACGGTTCGACGGCGGCGCGGTGGTAGTCCCGTAAGGCGGCGACCAGCCGGGCCAGGGGCTCGGCGCCGCCCTCGCGCAGGGGGTCCAGGCGGGCGGCCCGGCGCGCGCCGGGGTCCCCGAGGAGGGCGATCTCGGCGCGCAGGCGCGCGGGCGGAGTGGCGCGCACGGCTTCCATTCCGGCGTCGAGTCCGAGCGGTTCGGCGCTTTCCTGAGAAGGCGTCAGGAAGTCGGGAAAATATCCGCGCTGCGGGACCACCGCGGACAGCAGGCGTACTTCACCGCTCAACCGTGGGCGGGTTTCGGTGCGCCATTTCCCGAAGACGGCGGAAGCCCTCCGGTCCCTCAGCCGGTGAAAGCTGAGAATGGTCTCCCACAGCGCGTCCGGCCCGGAGGCCATCCGCACCCTGGAAAGGTCCCATCCGGAGACATGGATACGCAGCACCGAACTCCCACCCCTTGCACCTGCAATTCCCCCCTCGCAAGAGTATGCGAATCGTAACAGCACGTCACCACGGGGTTTCGGCCAGAGGTGAAACGCCTCGCCGGGACCGGCCGCCGGACGAAAAGCTGTACGGCGTCGGGTGCGATTCCGGAGCCACCGGAAGAGCGAGTGAAGGCCGTGGGGGGTTTTGCTCGTTCGGCGGCGGTTGGCAAAGGTGCGGCTCCGCACTCGATGGGGGTAAGCCGGGTGCGGCCCGTGGATGGGGATCCACGGGCCGCACCCCGGTCCGTTCAACTCAATTTCTTTGCGCATTAAACGAAGCAATGGACGCCGGTCATCGTATTTACCGGGTCATGACAACGCTGCCGCTCGGCCCGTACGGCAAGACGGCGGCACCCCCGCACAGGGTGCCGCCGTCCCCGGAATTCCGCTTCCACCGCCGGTTCGGGTGAGGGTGGGGTCACCGGCGGCGGAGGCGGAATCGGTCGGTGTGGCGCGTCAGCGGCTGTCGCTCGCCCGCGCCCCGGCCGCCGCCCGGCCCGCCTCCAGGCGCGCCACCGGAATGCGGAACGGCGAGCAGGAGACGTAGTCGAGACCGGCCTCGTGGAAGAAGTGCACCGACTCGGGGTCGCCGCCGTGCTCCCCGCAGATGCCCAGCTTCAGGTCCGGGCGGGTGGCCCGGCCCGCCGCGACGGCGCTCCTGACCAGCGAGCCGACGCCGTCCTTGTCGATCGTCTCGAACGGCGACACCCCGAAGATGCCCTTCTCCAGGTAGGCGGTGAAGAAGGACGCCTCCACGTCGTCGCGGGAGAAGCCCCACACCGTCTGGGTCAGGTCGTTGGTGCCGAAGGAGAAGAACTCCGCCGCCTCCGCGATCTGCCCGGCGGTCAGCGCGGCGCGCGGCAGCTCGATCATGGTGCCGATCTTCAGCCCGAGGTCGGTGCCGGTGGCGGCCTGGACCTCGGCGATGACCAGGTCCGCCTCCTCGCGGACGATCTCCAGCTCCTGGACCGTGCCGACGAGCGGGATCATGATCTCGGCGCGGGGGTCACCCTTGGCGTTCTTGCGGGCGGCCGCCGCCTCGGCGATGGCCCGCACCTGCATGGCGAACAGGCCGGGGATGACCAGTCCGAGGCGCACCCCGCGCAGCCCCAGCATCGGGTTCTGCTCGTGCAGCTTGTGCACGGCCTGGAGGAGCCTGAGGTCGTTCTCGTTGGCGTCCTTGCGGGCCTCGGCGAGGGCCACGCGCACCGAGAGCTCCGTGATGTCCGGCAGGAACTCGTGCAGCGGCGGGTCGAGGAGCCGGACGGTGACCGGCAGCCCGTCCATCGCCTCGAACAGCTCGACGAAGTCCGCCTTCTGGAGCGGGAGCAGCTGCTCCAGGGCGGTCTCGCGCTCCTGGTCGGTGTCGGCCAGGATCAGCTTCTCGACCATCTCGCGGCGCTCGCCGAGGAACATGTGCTCGGTGCGGCAGAGGCCGATGCCCTGGGCGCCGAAGCGGCGGGCGCGCAGGGCGTCCTCCGCGCTGTCCGCGTTGGCCCGCACCCGCAGCCGGCGCACCCGGTCCGCGTACGCCATGATCCGGTGCACGGCGGCGACCAGCTCGTCGGCGTCGTCGGCGCCCGCGTGCATCCGGCCCTCGAAGTACTCGACCACCGGGGACGGCACGACGGGGACCTCACCGAGGTACACCTTGCCGGTGGAGCCGTCGACGGAGACGATGTCGCCCTCCTCCACGACGATGTCCCCGACCGTCAGGCGCCGGCGCTTGGTGTCGACCTCGATCTCCTCCGCGCCGCAGACACAGGTCTTGCCCATGCCCCGGGCGACGACGGCGGCGTGCGAGGTCTTCCCGCCGCGCGAGGTGAGGATGCCCTCGGCGGCGATCATGCCGTCCAGGTCGTCCGGGTTGGTCTCGCGGCGGATCAGGATGACCTTCTCGCCGGACCGGGACCACTTGACGGCAGTGTACGAGTCGAAGACCGCCTTGCCGACCGCCGCACCGGGCGAGGCGGCGATGCCCCGGCCGAGCCGCCGGGTCTTCGCGGTGTCGTCGAAGCGCGGGAACATCAGCTGGGCGAGCTGGGCGCCGTTGACCCGCTGCAGGGCCTCGGCCTCGTCGATGAGCCCCTGGTCCACGAGCTGGGTCGCGATGCGGAAGGCGGCACCGGCGGTGCGCTTGCCGACCCGGGTCTGGAGCATCCACAGGTGGCCGCGCTCGATGGTGAACTCGATGTCGCAGAGGTCCTTGTAGTGGGTCTCCAGCGTCTCCATGATCTTCAGCAGCTGGTCGTACGACTGCTTGTCGATCGTCTCCAGCTCGGCGAGCGGCACGGTGTTGCGGATGCCCGCGACGACGTCCTCGCCCTGCGCGTTCTGGAGGTAGTCGCCGTAGACGCCCTGGTGGCCGCTGGCCGGGTCACGGGTGAAGGCGACGCCCGTGCCGGAGTCGGGGCCGAGGTTGCCGAAGACCATCGAGCAGACGTTGACGGCGGTGCCGAGGTCGCCGGGGATGCGCTCCTGGCGGCGGTAGAGCTTGGCCCGGTCGGTGTTCCACGAGTCGAAGACCGCCTTTATGGCCAGGTCCATCTGCTCGCGCGCGTCCTGCGGGAAGTCGCGGCCCGCGTCGCGGGCGACGATCTTCTTGAACTCCTTGACCAGCTTCTTCAGGTCGCCCGCGTCCAGATCCACGTCGACCTTGACGCCCTTGGCCTCCTTCGCGGCCTCCAGCGCCTCCTCGAAGAGTTCGCCGTCCACCCCGAGGACCGTCTTGCCGAACATCTGGATCAGCCGGCGGTAGGAGTCCCACGCGAACCGCTCGTCCCCGGCCTGGGCGGCGAGGCCCACCACGGAGGCGTCGGAGAGGCCGATGTTGAGGACGGTGTCCATCATCCCGGGCATCGAGAACTTGGCGCCGGAGCGCACGGAGACCAGCAGCGGGTCGTCGGCCTGGCCGAGCTTCTTGCCCATCCGCGCCTCCAGCGCGTCGAGGTGCGCACTCACCTCGTCGCGGAGGGCGGCCGGCTCCTCACCGCTGTCCAGGTAGACCTTGCACGCCTCGGTGGTGATGGTGAAGCCGGGCGGGACGGGGAGCCCGAGGTTGGTCATCTCGGCGAGGTTGGCCCCCTTCCCGCCGAGGAGGTCCTTCAGATCCTTGTTGCCTTCGGTGAAGTCGTAGACGAACTTCTGCACATCTTTGTTTTCCGACACGGTCTCGACTCCTCGAAGACGCGGTGGCTGCCCTGACGGCGAGGAACATACCCAGATCGAAGGTGCCTGGGTACGTCCGCTTGCGCGTCGTACGGCCGTAACCACCCGTCCGCCAGCAGATCGAAAGTCGGCTGTCCGAAAGGCATTCGGAATGGCGCGTTCAGGAGTCGTACGCAGGATGACGCAGCGCGCACCGGAACCCCTGCTTCGGTGGCTGAAAGTGATCGAAGCGTCGATCGGTCAAAGTACGGCCGAGTGGCACCCAGTGCCACCCTTTGAGAAGTGCAGCCCCGAATTTCACGCTCATCTGAGCGCGCAGCGTCTCAAGGTGGCGAGAATCACTCGATAGAGGGGCCGCTCGGATGAGCGAAAAACACGTGTGGGGGGCACTGAGTGCCCCCCACACGTCGGTCGCTTCTCAGCCCCCGGAGGTGTCCAGCTCCGCGTCGGCGCTGACGCCCGCGCAGTTGTACGGGTCCTTCAGCCAGCCGTCCGGGAGAGCCACCCGGTTGTTGCCGGAGGTGCGGCCGCGCGGGCCGTCGGCGCCGTCCGGCCAGGGCTGGTCGAGGTCCAGCTCCTGGAGCTGGGAGCCCAGCTCCTCCAGCGAGGAGGTGATCGCCAGCTTCTTCCGCATCTCGGAGCCGACCGCGAAGCCCTTGAGGTACCAGGCGACGTGCTTGCGGAAGTCGATCACTCCCCGCGCCTCGTCGCCGATCCACTCCCCCAGCAGGGTCGCGTGGCGCAGCATCACGTCGGCGACGGTGCGCAGCGTCGGCGCCTGCCGGGTCCCGGTGCCCTCGAACGCGCTGACCAGGTCGCCGAAGAGCCAGGGGCGGCCGAGGCAGCCGCGTCCCACGACCACGCCGTCGCAGCCGGTCTCGCGCATCATGCGCAGGGCGTCGTCCGCGCACCAGATGTCGCCGTTGCCGAGCACCGGGATCTCCGGGACGTGCTCCTTGAGCCGGGCGATGGCGTCCCAGTCGGCCGTGCCGCCGTAGTGCTGGGCGGTGGTCCTGCCGTGCAGCGCGACCGCCGTGACGCCCTCCTCGACGGCGATCCGGCCGGCGTCGAGGTAGGTGAGGTGGTCGTCGTCGATGCCCTTGCGCATCTTGATCGTGACGGGCAGGTCCCCGGCCCGGGAGACCGCCTCGTGCAGGATCGCGCGCAGCAGCGGCCGCTTGTACGGGAGGGCCGAGCCGCCGCCCTTGCGGGTGACCTTGGGGACGGGGCAGCCGAAGTTGAGGTCGATGTGGTCGGCGAGGTTCTCGTCGACGATCATGCTGACCGCCTTGCCGACCGTGTCCGGGTCCACTCCGTACAGCTGGATCGAGCGCGGGGTCTCGGACGCGTCGAAGTGGATGAGCTGCATGGTCTTCTCGTTGCGCTCGACCAGGGCCCTCGTCGTGATCATCTCGCTGACGAACAGGCCCTTGCCGCCCGAGAACTCCCGGCACAGCGTGCGGAAGGGGGCGTTGGTGATACCGGCCATGGGGGCGAGGACCACCGGCGGCTGCACGGTGTGCGGGCCGATGCGGAGCAGCGGGGGCGAGGGGGCGAGCGTGGTCATGGCCCCATTGTCCCGTACGCCGATGACTGCTCCCCGGGGCGTCGCGCCCCGCCGGGCCCGGGGAAAGCGGCGGCGTTGTCGGACCCGCCCCGTAGCGTGGGGTTTCCGGCGCGAAGCCGGTGGACCAAGGAGACGAAGCTCATGACGACGACCTCTTCCCCCTTAGCCCTCGGCTCCCCCAGCCGTCGCGGACTGCTCGCGCTCGGTGCCGCGGGCGCGCTGCTCGTCGGCGCGGCGGGGACCGCCCGCGCGGCGACCGGATCCGCGACGGCCCGGCTGCGCGAGCTGGAGCGGACGCACGGGGCCCGCGTCGGCGCCTTCGCGTACAACGTGGCCACCGGGGTCGCGGTGCGGCACCGGGCGGACGAGCGCTTCCCGATGCTGTCCACCTTCAAGACGCTCGCCGCGGCGGCCGTCCTGCGGGACCTGGACCGGGACGGCGAGGTGCTGGAGAAGGTGATCCACTACACGAAGGCGGACTGCGTGTCCGATTCGCCGGTCACCGACACCCCGGAGCACCTCGCGAGCGGGCTGAGCGTCGCCCGCCTCTGCGACGCCGCGATCGGCGACAGCGACAACACCGCGGCCAACCTGCTGCTGCGCGAGCTGGGCGGCCCGGCCGCCGTCACCCGCTTCGCGCGCTCCCTGGGCGACCGTGTGACCCGGCTGGACCGCTGGGAGCCCGAGCTGAACAGCGCCGAGCCGGGCCGGGTCACCGACACCACGACCCCGTCCGCGCTCGCCCGCGACTACGCCCGGCTCGTCCTGGGGGACGTGCTGGAGCGCCGGGACCGCGCACTGCTGACCCACTGGCTGCTGAACTGCCGGACGAGCGGTACGCGGTTCCGGGCCGGGCTGCCGCCGGAGTGGACGGTGGCCGACAAGACGGGCGGCGGCTCGTACGGCTCGTGCAACGACGTGGGCGTCGCGTGGACGCCGGAGGGCGTGCCGGTGGTCCTGGCGGTGCTGACGACGAAGCCGGCGGGCGCCTCCGACGCGGCGGGCGACCACCCGCTGGTGCGGGACGCGGCGGAGGCCCTGGCGGCGACAGTCGTTAGTTAGTCGTACTATCGATGAATGCCTGAGCTCAGCCACCGGCGGCGGATGCTGGTGCTGGCGATCTGCTGCATGAGCCTGCTGATCGTCAGCCTCGACACCACCGCCCTGAACGTCGCCCTGCCCGCCATGCGCCGGGAGCTGGACGCCAGCGTCGCGGGGATGCAGTGGACGATCGACGCGTACACGCTCGTCCTCGCCTCCCTGCTGATGCTCGCCGGTTCCACCGCCGACCGGATCGGCCGGCGGAAGGTCTTCATGGCCGGCCTGGTCCTCTTCACCCTGGGATCGGCGCTCTGCTCGCTGGCGCCGAACCTGGAGGCGCTCATCGCCTTCCGGATGGTGCAGGCCGTGGGCGGCTCGATGCTCAATCCGGTCGCGATGTCGATCATCACCAACACCTTCACCGACCCCCGCGAGCGCGCCCGTGCGATCGGGGTCTGGGGCGGGGTCGTCGGCATCTCGATGGCGGCGGGGCCGGTGGTCGGCGGCGGCCTGGTCGACTCGGTCGGCTGGCGGTCGATCTTCTGGGTCAACCTCCCGGTGGGCCTCGCCGCCCTGCTGCTGACCTGGCGTTACGTCCCCGAGTCGCGCGCCCACCGGGCCCGCCGCCCGGACCCGCTGGGCCAGCTCCTGGTGATCACGCTGCTCGGCTCGCTGACGTACGCGATCATCGAGGCCCCGCAGAAGGGGTGGACCTCCGGAGAGATCCTGCTCTTCGCGGGGCTCGCGGCGGCGGCCCTCGTGGGCCTGCTGGTGTACGAGCCCCGGCGGGCCGATCCGCTGATCGATCTGCGGTTCTTCCGCAGCGTGCCGTTCAGCGGCGCCACGATCATCGCGGTCAGCGCCTTCGCCGCGCTCGGCGGCTTCCTCTTCCTCAACACGCTCTACCTCCAGGACGTCCGGGGCCTGAGCGCACTGGACGCCGGGCTCTACACGCTGCCGATGGCGGCCGTGGTGTGCCTGCTCTCCCCGCTGTCCGGGCGGCTCGTGGCCAGTCGCGGTCCGCGCGTCCCGCTGCTGATCGCGGGCGGCGCGATGGCGCTGAGCGGGCTGATGCTGGCGGCGTTCGACGCGGAGACCGGGACGGTCTCGATGTTCGCCGCGTACGTGCTGTTCGGCCTGGGCTTCGGCTCGGTGAACGCGCCCATCACCAATACCGCGGTCTCCGGCATGCCCCGTTCCCAGGCGGGCGTGGCGGCCGCCGTCGCCTCCACCAGCCGGCAGATCGGGCAGACCCTCGGGGTGGCCGTGATCGGCGCGGTCCTGGCGGCGGGCATGGCGGACCCGGGCGGCGCGGACGGCTTCGTGGCGGCGAGCCGGCCCGGCTGGTGGATCGTCACCGGCTGCGGGCTCGCCGTCCTGCTGATCGGCGCCCTGAGCAGCGGGCGCCGGGCCCGTTCCACCGCCCGCCGGACGGCGGAACGGCTGGCGGAGCCGGTGGCGGCACCAGCGGCCGGGGACCCGGCCGCTCAGTCCTCGGCGGCGCGCACCAGTTCCTGAAGGCGCGCCAGCCGCTCGTACGTCTCGTCGTCCCGGGGCGGGTAGCTGACCAGGCGCGGCCCGGCCGAGGGGCCGAGCCAGAGGTCGGTGGCCTCCACGCGGAGCAGGCCCACCCAGGCGTTACGGAAGACCTTGGACCGGCTGCCCGCCCCGACGACTTCGTGCCGGGCCCAGTTCTCGCGGAACTCCTCCGAGGCCGCCTCCAGGCGCCCCAGCAGCTCCTTCCAGGCGGGCTCGGCGAGGTGTTCCGCCATCGCCGCGCGGAACTTGGCGGTGATGTAGCGGGTGACCTCGGCGGTGTCCATGACCGAGGCCCGCCACTGCTCGTTGGTGTGGGCGAGCAGCATGACGTTGCGGTCCTCGGGGGCCACCTCCTCCAGGTCGCAGAGCAGCCGCCCGTACGTGCGGTTGTGGGCGAGGATGTCGTACCGGCTGTTCTGCACGCAGGCGGGGATCGGCTCCAGCTGCCGCAGCATGGTCCGCAGCGCCTGGGTGAGGTGCGGGCAGTCCGCGCCGGGGGCCGGGTCGATGGCCGCGGCGAGCGAGAAGAGGTGACTGCGCTCGCTGCGGTCCAGGAGCAGGGCGCGGGCGAGGGCGTCGAGGACCTGGGGCGAGACCTGGATGTCCCGGGCCTGTTCGAGCCAGGTGTACCAGGTGACGCCGACGGCGGAGAGCTGGGCGACCTCCTCGCGGCGCAGCCCCGGGGTGCGCCGGCGGCGGCCCCGGACGAGACCGACCTGCTCGGGGGTGATCCGTTCGCGGCGGCTGCGCAGGAAGTTCGCCAGCTCGTGCCGCCGGATGTCGGGCTCGCTCGCGCCGGGGGCGGCCGGCTGCGTCAGGGGCGTCGCCATCGTCGTCATTCCTCCAGGGTGCGGGCCCGGTACGGGCTCCGGGCGGCTGGTGCCTGGTGGTCCTTGTACCAGGATAAGGACACTCTGGTACCAGGCTGCGGGCGGAGCGATCGTCGTTGACGTGAGTGAATCCTCTGTACGGACGTCAACGGCAGCCGCCACCGCCGCCTCCCCGGTGGTGCGGCACGACCATCCCGCCCCGGTGCTCGGCACGCTGGGGCTGTTCACCGTGCTGCTGGGCGCGGCCCTTCCCCTGATCGACTTCTTCATCGTCAACGTGGCCCTGCCCACCATCGACCACGACCTGGCGGCGGGCCCGGCCCTGCTGGAACTGGTCGTCGCGGGCTACGGCCTCGCGTACGCCGTGCTGCTGGTCCTCGGCGGGCGGCTCGGTGACATGGCGGGCCGGCGCCGGCTCTTCCTGGCCGGGATCGCGGCCTTCGGGCTCACCTCGCTGGCCTGCGGGCTCGCCCCGACCGCCTGGACCCTGGTCGGGGCGCGGGTGGCGCAGGGCGCGTCGGCCGCGCTGATGCTGCCGCAGGTCCTCGCCACCATCCAGGCGGCCACCTCCGGCCACCGCAGGGCCCGGGCGATGAGCCTGTACGGGGCGACGGCCGGGCTCTCCATGGTCGCGGGCCAGATCCTGGGCGGGGCGCTGGTCGCCGCCGCACCGCTGTCCTCGGTGTTCGGCGAGAGCGCGGGCTGGCGGTCGGTGTTCCTGGTCAACGTGCCCGTCGCGGCGCTGGGTCTGGTGCTGGCGGCGCGCGCGGTCCCGGAGACGCGGGCGGACCGCCCCGCGCCCGTCGACGTACCGGGCACGCTGCTGCTCGCGGTGTCGCTGCTGACGCTGCTGGCCCCGCTCACCGAGGGCCGGGCGGCGGGCTGGCCGCTGTGGACCTGGGTGTCCCTCGCGCTGTTCCCGTTCGCCGCGGCGGCGTTCTACCGGGTGGAGCGGCGGGCGGACCGGCGCGGGCTGATTCCGCTGGTGCCGCCGAGCCTGCTGCGCCTGGAGTCGCTGCGGCGCGGCCTTGCCCTGGTGGTGCCGTTCTCGGTGGGCTTCGGCGGCTTCATGTTCGTCATCGCGGTCGCGCTCCAGCAGGGCCTGGAGCTGGGCCCGGCGCTGTCCGGCCTGTCGATGGCGCCGATGGCGGTGGCCTTCTTCGTGGCCTCGCTGGCCGGTCCCCGGCTGGTGCGGCGGTACGGCAGCCGGGTCGTGACGGCCGGCGGGCTGATCCAGGCGGTGGGCGTGGCGGTGCTCGCGCTCAGCGTGTGGCGGGGCTGGCCGGACCTGGGCATGGCGGGCCTGCTGCCCGGCATGGCGGTCGCCGGTTTCGGTCAGGGCCTCCAACTGCCCGTCATCTTCCGCATCATCCTGTCGGACGTGCCGCCGGAGCGGGCCGGGGTGGGCGGCGGTGTGATGACGACGACCCAGCAGGCGACGCTGACCCTGGGCGTGGCGACGCTCGGCTCGCTGTTCCTGGCCCTGGTGCCGGGGTCGGGGATGCGGGACGCCCTGATCGTGACGCTGCTGGTCCAGCTGGCGGCGGTCGCCCTGACGACCGCGCTGAGCCTGCGGCTGCCGCGCACGGTGGCATAGGGGCGGCGGCCGGAAGCGCGAGGGCCCCGGCGGACGGACCTGGTGGTCCGCCCGCCGGGGCCCTGAGGGCTTGGCGTCAGCTCTGCTCGGGGGCCTCCGGGGCCTGCGCCTCGTCGGCCTCGGCGGTGTCGGGCTCGGTGCCGGCGGCCCGCTCCCGCATCTTGCGGAGCAGCTCCTGCTTCTGGTCGGCGGCCGCCCTGCGGTCGGCGGCCTCTCCGGCGGGGCCGGCACCCTGCGCCCCGGCGCGGGACAGCTTCTTGCGCTGTCCGCCGACGCCGAGGAGGTTGTTGCGGCTCTTGGCCATGGGGTTCTCCCAATGTGTGGTCTCGGTGAGGTCTCTCGCGACCTCGGATCGATCCGGGGGGCGGCGGGTGGTCGGGCCCGCCGCGCTCTCACTCGTAGATCTGGAAGAACGAATACATGGGCAGGACGGTACCCATACCGGGCGCCCGGCTCACCCGGTTTTCCGCTCTCCGGCCTCCGGACGCACGAGGCCCCCGGTTCCGCGGCGGGCGCGGAAGCGGGGGCCTCGTCCAGCGGGTGCGGGCGTCAGCAGCCGAGCAGGCGGGAGGCGAGGTAGCCCTGGATCTGGTCCAGGGAGACGCGCTCCTGCTTCATCGTGTCGCGCTCGCGGACGGTGACCGCGTTGTCGTCCAGGGTGTCGAAGTCGACGGTGACGCAGAACGGCGTACCGATCTCGTCCTGGCGGCGGTAGCGGCGGCCGATGGCGCCGGCGTCGTCGAACTCGATGTTCCAGTTCTGCCGGAGGTCGGCGGCGAGGCCCTTGGCCTTCGGCGAGAGCTGGGGGTTGCGGGAGAGCGGGAGCACCGCGACCTTGACCGGCGCCAGGCGCGGGTCGAGGCGCATCACGGCGCGCTTCTCCATGACGCCCTTGGCGTTCGGCGCCTCGTCCTCGCTGTACGCGTCGAGGAGGAAGGCCAGCAGCGAACGGCCGACACCGGCGGCGGGCTCGATGACGTACGGGGTGTAGCGCTCGCTCTTCTCCTGGTCGAAGAAGGAGAGGTCCGTGCCCGACGCCTTGGAGTGGGCGGTGAGGTCGTAGTCGGTGCGGTTGGCGACGCCCTCCAGCTCGCCCCACTCGCTGCCGCCGAAGCGGAAGCGGTACTCGATGTCAGCGGTGCGCTTGGAGTAGTGGGAGAGCTTCTCCTGCGGGTGCTCGAACCACCGCATGTTCTCCTCGCGCAGGCCGAGACCGGTGTACCAGTTCCAGCGCTGTTCCATCCAGTACTCCTGCCACTGCTCGTCCTCGCCCGGCTTGACGAAGAACTCCATCTCCATCTGCTCGAACTCGCGCGTGCGGAAGATGAAGTTGCCCGGAGTGATCTCGTTGCGGAAGGACTTGCCCATCTGCGCGATGCCGAACGGGGGCTTCTTGCGCGCGGTGGTCAGCACCTGGGAGAAGTTGGTGAAGATGCCCTGGGCGGTCTCGGGGCGCAGATAGGCGACCGAGCCGGAGTCCTGGGTCGGACCGAGGTGCGTGGAGAGCAGGCCGGAGAACTGCTTGGGCTCGGTGAAGGTGCCCTTGTTGCCGCAGTTGGGGCAGTTGAGGTCGGCGAGGCCGTTGGCGGGCGCCTTGCCGTGCTTCTCCTCGTACGCCTCCTCCAGGTGGTCCGCGCGGTAGCGCTTGTGGCAGGAGGTGCACTCGGTCAACGGGTCCGAGAACGTGGCGACGTGGCCGGAGGCCACCCACACCTCGGGGGCCAGGATGACCGACGAGTCGATGCCGACGACGTCCTCGCGCGAGGTGACCATGTAGCGCCACCACTGGCGCTTGAGGTTCTCCTTGAGCTCGACGCCCAGCGGCCCGTAGTCCCAGGCGGCCTTCTGACCACCGTAGATCTCGCTGCAGGGGTAGACGAAGCCACGGCGCTTGCTCAGGCTGACGATGGTGTCGATCTTGTCGGCGGCCACGGTGCTCTCTTCATTACGACGGAACGGGCGGGCGAAGGGCCCAGATTACCGGCGGCGCCTCCCCTTCGATCAAATCGGTACCGGTCCCGTTCGCGAACCCCGCTTGTTGACAATCGTTTCCAGTTTTGTTGAAAATGAGTGTCATGAACATACGCCGCCTCATACCGGCCGTCGCCGTCACCGGCGCGGTCGCGCTCGGCCTCACCGCCGTCACCGCCTGCTCCTCGTCCGACAGCTCCGACCACAAGAGCGACGGCAGGCTGGACGTGGTGGCGTCCTTCTATCCGATGCAGTTCCTGGCCGAGCGCATAGGCGGCGACCACGTCTCGGTCACCACCCTCACCAAGCCCGGCGTGGAGCCCCACGACCTGGAGCTCAGCCCCCGGCAGACCGGCAGGCTCAGCGACGCGGACTTCATCCTCTACCTCAAGGGCCTCCAGCCCGCCGTCGACGAGGCCATCAAGCAGTCCGGCGCCTCCCACACCCTCGACGCCGCGACGCTGACCACGCTGGAGGACCACGGCACCGAGACCGGCGGCGAGGAGCACGGCCACGAGCACGAGGGCGACGAGGCCGGCGCCGACCCGCACATCTGGCTGGACCCGGTGAAGTACACCGAGGTCGCCAAGGGCGTCGGCAAGTCCCTGGAGAAGACCGACCCGGACCACGCCGCGGACTACCGCGAGAACACCGACGCCCTGGTCGAGGAGCTGGGCGCGCTCGACACCGCGTACCGGACCGGGCTGAAGAACACGGCGACGAAGACGTTCATCACCACGCACTCCGCCTTCGGCTACCTCGCCGAGCGCTACGGCCTCACCCAGGAGGGCATCGCCGGCATCGACCCCGAGGCCGAGCCCAGCCCCGCCCGCATCAGCGCCCTGCACTCCATCGCCGAGGAGAAGAACGTCACGACCGTCTTCTTCGAGACGCTCGCCAGTGACAAGACCGCGAAGACCGTCGCCCGCGACACCGGCCTCAAGACCGACGTCCTGGACCCGCTGGAGGGAATCACCGACAGCTCCAAGGGCGATGACTACATCGGGGTCATGAAGTCCAACCTCGCCGCCCTGCGCTCGGCGCTCGGCGCGAAGTGAGCGACGACCCCACCGCACCCGGCGATCCCACCGCACCCGCCGGCCCGAACCGCGCAGCAGCACCGGAGGCGCTCATGCCCGAGCCCCAGTACCCCACCCGCGAACCCGTGATCGCCGTACGCGACGCCACCGCAACGCTGGGCGCGCGCCCCGTGCTGCGCGGCGTCGACCTGACCGTGCGCCCGGGCGAGGTCGTCGCCCTGCTCGGCGCCAACGGCTCCGGCAAGTCCACCGCGGTCCGCTCCGTCATCGGCCAGGTCCCCCTGACCGGCGGCACCGTCGAGCTCTTCGGCACCCCCCTGCGCCGCTTCCGCGACTGGGCCCGGGTCGGCTACGTACCGCAGCGCACCACGGCGGCCGGCGGCGTGCCCGCCACGATCCGCGAGGTCGTCTCCGCCGGGCGGCTCTCCCGCGCCCGGCTGGGCCTCCTCCGCAAGGCCGACCGCGCCGCCGTCGACCGGGCCATCGAGCTCGTCGGCCTCGCCGACCGCGCGAAGGACTCGGTGAACGCCCTCTCCGGCGGCCAGCACCAGCGCGTGCTGATCGCCCGTGCGCTCGCCGCCGAACCGGAGCTCCTGATCATGGACGAGCCGATGGCGGGCGTGGACCTGGCCAGCCAGGAGATCCTGGCCGCCACCCTGCGCGAGCAGGTCGCCGCCGGCGCCACCGTGCTCCTCGTCCTGCACGAGCTGGGCCCGCTGGAGCCCCTGATCGACCGGGCGGTCGTCCTGCGCGACGGCTGCGTCCTGCACGACGGGCCGCCCCCGAAGGCCGTCGGGCAGCACGCGCTGCCCGGCCACGACCACGTACACCCCCACGCGGCTTCCGAGCCCGTCCGGACGGGACTGCTGAGCTGATCATGGAATTCCTCGACCCTCCCTTCATGCAGCGCGCCCTGCTCGCCGCCATGCTGGTCGGCGTCATCGCGCCCGCCGTCGGCATCTATCTCGTGCAGCGCCGGCAGGCCCTGATGGGCGACGGCATCGGCCACATCGCGATGACCGGCGTCGGCCTCGGCTTCCTGCTCTCCACCAGCCCGGTCTGGATGGCCACCGCCGTCGCCGTCGCGGGCGCGGTCGTCATGGAGCTGATCCGCTGGTACGGCCGCACCCGCGGCGACATCGCGCTGGCCATGCTCTTCTACGGGGGCATGGCGGGCGGCGTCCTGCTGATCAACCTCTCCGACACCGGCTCGAACGCCAACCTGACCTCGTACCTCTTCGGCTCGCTGTCCACGGTCTCCTCCGAGGACATCACCGCGATCTCGCTGCTCGCCGCGTTCGTGCTGCTGGTGACGGTGGGGCTGCGGCGGCAGCTGTTCGCCGTCAGCCAGGACGAGGAGTTCGCCCGGGTGACGGGTCTGCCGGTGCGGCTGCTGAACCTGCTCGTCGCGGTCACCGCCGCCGTGACCGTGACGGTCGCGATGCGGGTCGTGGGGCTGCTGCTGGTCAGCGCCCTGATGGTGGTCCCGGTCGCCGCCGCGCAGCAGATCACCCGGTCCTTCAAGGTGACGTTCGTGCTCTCCGTCGTCATCGGCGTCGGCGTCACCCTGTCCGGCACCATCACCTCGTACTACCAGGACGTCCCGCCCGGCGCGACGATCGTGCTGATGGCCATCGGCGTCTTCGTCGTCCTGACGCTGCTCGCGGCCCCGCTCGCCCGCCGCCGCGCCCGGCGCGGCGAGACCGAGGCGGAGCGGTGCACCCTGGAAGTACCGGGGGCCCGCCCGGCACCGGACGACGTCCGAGTCTGAACCCCCGGAAGGGGCGGGCTGGCACAATGGCCCGACAGATGTACGGGCGACACGAGGAGGCTCCTGTGGCGACGGCGCCGATCAGTGGTACGAACGCGGCTCCGGTACGCGGCCGCTCGACCCGGCAGCGCGCGGCCGTCGCGGCGGCGCTGGACGAGGTGGACGAGTTCCGCAGCGCTCAGGAGCTGCACGACGTCCTCAAGCACCGGGGGGACTCCGTCGGCCTGACGACGGTCTACCGCACGCTCCAGTCCCTCGCGGACGCCGGTGAGGTGGACGTCCTGCGCACCACGGAGGGCGAGTCCGTCTACCGGCGCTGCTCGACCGGCGAGCACCACCACCACCTGGTCTGCCGCGTCTGCGGCAAGGCGGTCGAGGTCGAGGGCCCCGTGGTCGAGCAGTGGGCGGAGACCATCGCCAGCCAGCACGGCTTCGTCAACGTGGCGCACACGGTCGAGGTCTTCGGCACCTGCGCGGACTGCGCGGGCGGCGAGAAGTGACGAGCGGGCCGGCGGGGACACCCCCGTCGGCCCTTCCGTTCAGCTCCCCGAGGCCGCGACCTCCTCGGCGCCCCCGAACCGGCGGTCGCGCTGGGCGAATTCCAGACAGGCGCGCCACAGGTCGCGGCGGTCGAAGTCGGGCCACAGCACGTCCTGGAAGACCATCTCGGCGTAAGCGCTCTGCCAGATCAGGTAGTTCGAGGTGCGCTGCTCGCCGCTGGGCCGCACGAAGAGGTCCACGTCCGGCATGTCCGGGTAGTAGATGTACTTCGCGAACGTCTTCTCGTTGACCTTCGACGGGTCGAGCCGCCCGGCGGCGACGTCCTGGGCGATCCGCTGCGCGGCGTCCGCGATCTCGGCCCGGCCGCCGTAGTTGACGCAGAAGTACAGCGTCATCCTGTCGTTGTCCTTGGTCTGCTCCTGGGCGACCTGGAGCTCCTGGACGACGGACTTCCACAGCTTGGGCATGCGCCCCACCCAGCGGATGCGGATGCCGAGCTCGTCCATCTCGTCACGGCGGCGGCGGATGACGTCCCGGTTGAAGTTCATCAGGAACTTCACCTCCTCCGGGGACCGCTTCCAGTTCTCCGTGGAGAAGGCGTACAGCGAGAGGTTCTTGACGCCCATCTCGATGCAGCCCTTGAGCACGTCCATGACGACGCCCTCGCCGACCTTGTGTCCCTCGGTGCGCGGCAGGCCGCGCTCCTTGGCCCAGCGGCCGTTGCCGTCCATCACGATGGCGACGTGCTTGGGCACCAGCTCACCGGGGATCTTCGGGGGCACGGCACCGGACGGGTGCGGCTCCGGGGTCTTGTAGTCGCGCCGGTTACGGCCGCCGAGCATCCCGCGTACTGCCATGAGCTTCAGTCTCCCTGTGTCACTTCTCTACGTACCGCAGTGAACGCAGCCCGCGCTCCAGATGCCAGTGCAGATAGGCGGACACCAGCCCGCTCCCCTCCCTGACATGACGCGCCTCGCACGCGTCCGCCGTCTCCCAGTCGCCGGTGAGCAGGGCGCTCAGCAGGGCGACGGCCTCAGCCGAGGGTACGACGCTGCCGGGCACCCGGCAGTCGCCGCATACGACTCCGCCCGCCGCCACCGAGAAGAAACGGTTGGGGCCCGGCAGTCCGCAGCGGGCGCAGTCGTCGAAGCTGGGGGCGTAGCCGTTGACCGCGAGGGAGCGCAGCAGGAAGGCGTCCAGGATGAGATGCGGCTCGTGCTCCCCCCGGGCCAGCGTGCGCAGCCCGCCCACCAGCAGCAGATACTGCTGGACCGCGGGCTCGCCCTCGTGGTCGGTGAAGCGCTCGGCGGTCTCCAGCATCGCGGTCCCGGCGGTGTAGCGCCCGTAGTCCGTGACGATCCCGCCGCCGTACGGGGCGATCGTCTCGCTCTGGGTGCACAGCGGCAGCCCGCGCCCGACCAGCTCGCTGCCCCGCGCGAAGAACTGCACGTCCACGTGGGAGAACGGTTCGAGACGGGCGCCGAACTTCGACTTGGTGCGCCGCACCCCGCGTGCGACGGCCCGCACCCGGCCGTGGCCCCGGGTCAGTATCGTGATGATCCGGTCGGCCTCGCCCAGCTTCTGCGTGCGCAGCACCACGCCGTCGTCCCGGAACAAGCTCATGCGTCCCATTGTCCGGTACGCCACCGACACCCGGGGCCCGCCCCTGCGAGGCGGCCCGGTCAGCCGCCCCCGGCGGGCACCACGAGCCCCGACTCGTAGGCGGCGATGACCAGCTGGGCCCGGTCCCGGGCGCCCAGCTTGCCCATGATCCGGCTGACGTGGGTCTTGGCGGTGAGCGGGCTGAGGCCCAGGCTCTCGGCGATCCCGGTGTTGTTGAGGCCGCGCGCGACCAGGGCCAGCACCTGGCACTCCCGCTCGGAGAGCATGCCGAGGCCCTCGGGCCCGGGCCCGGCGGGAGCGCTCGGAGCGCTGAGCACCCGGGCGATGAGGCGGGCGGTCGGGCCGGGCGACAGCAGGGAGTCCCCGGCCGCGACGGTCCTGATCGCGGCCAGCAGGTCGGCGGGCCGGGTGTCCTTGACCAGGAAGCCGGAGGCACCGGCGCGCAGCGCCTCGACGATGTGGTCGTCGGTGTCGTAGGTCGTGAGGACCAGCACCTTCACCCCGGCCAGGTCCTCGTCGGCGGCGATCCGGCGGGTGGCCTCGATGCCGTCGAGCTCCGGCATCCGGATGTCCATGACGACGAGGTCGGCCCGGGCCGAGCGGGCGAGCGCGACCGCTTCCAGACCGGTGGCGGCCTCGCCGACCACCTCCATCTCCGGATCGGAGCCGACGAGCATCGCGAAGGCCGCCCGGACGAGCGTCTGATCGTCCGCGAGCAGTACCCGGATCATGAGGTGGTCTCCGTCTCCCGTGCCGATACGTGTTCACGCGCGTCCGTGCCTCGTCCGTCCGGCCGGTTTCCCGGGGGCTCGGCCGGGAGGGGCAGCAGGGCCGACACCTCGAAGCCGCCGCCGGGGCGGGGGCCCGCCGTGAGGGTGCCGCCCGTGGAGCGGGCGCGTTCCCGCATTCCGACGATCCCGAACCCGGACGCGGTGCCGTCCTCCACCGGACCGGTGCCGTCGTCGGTGACCGTGACCCGCAGCGCCCCGGCCGCCGGGGCGACGACGACGCGCACCCGGACCCCGGCGCCCGCGTGGCGCACCGCGTTGGTCAGGGACTCCTGGACGATCCGGTAGGCGGCCGCCCCGACGGCCGGCACGAGGCGGCCCGGCGGGACGCCGGTGTCGAGCTCGACCCGCGCCCCGGCCGCCTCGGCGGCCCGTACGAGGCCGGGCAGGGCGGCCAGGTCCGGCAGCGGGCCCTCGGCGTCCGCTCCGTCGCCGTCCGGGCCGGTGGAGCGCAGCACCTGGAGGGTGGTCCGGAGCTCCGCCCTGGCCTCCCGGCAGGTGTCGGCGATGTCGTCCAGCGCGGCGGCCACGGCCCGCCGGTCGAGCCGTTCCGGGTCGACGGTCAGGATGTGCGAGGCGACCGAGGTCCGCACCCCGATGACGGTGATGCTGTGCGCGAGGAGGTCGTGCAGATCGCGGGCGATCCGCAGCCGCTCCTCCGCGACCCGGCGGGCCGCCTCCTCCTCCCTGGTCCGCTCGGCACGTTCGGCGCGCTCCAGCACCGAGGCGACGTACTGGCGGTAGATGCGCACGTCGACCCCGCAGAACAGCACCGCGACGATCCACCCGGAGATCCGCAGCAGTTCGAGCCCGTCGTGCGCGCTGAGGGCGAGGACCACCGTCACCATCACGGAGGTGACGCCGATGCCGACGGCCAGGGTGCGCAGCGGGCGGCCGGTGACGGCCACCGTGTAGAGCACGATCCAGGTCTGCGGCATCGGCGCCGTGTGGAGGTTGTCGGCGCCGTGGTAGAGCGCCAGCAGCGGCACCATGGCGAGCAGGACCCGCACCGGGGCGCGCCGCCGCCACACGAGCGGTACGGTGCTGCCCAGGAGCAGGGCCCAGCCCGCCGCCCCCATACTCCCGGCGCCCCCGGCGGCCAGCGCGAGGACGGTGGAGAGCACCGCGGCGGCCGCGGCGATCAGGGCGTCGTTGCGCGTCCGGTGCGGCGCCTGCATCGGGTCGCGGTTGACGACGGCCAGGATGCGGTCGCGGCGGCTCGTGGCGGGGGTGTGGGCTGGGGGCACGTCGCCATCCTCGGGTACGGGGCGGGGCGCTGTCACGGGGCCGCTACGAGTTCCGGTTCGCGGGGCTCGGCGGCGGGGGCGGGGGCGGGGCGGCTGAGCGCACCGGGCCACCAGATCCTGCGCTGGAGCGCCACGCTCGCCGATGTCACCAGGTAGGTGCGGACCAGGAAGGTGTCGAGGAGGACGCCGACGGCGATCACGAAGCCCATCTCGACCAGGGCCGTCATCGGCATGTTCACCAGGACGGCGAAGGTGGCGGCGAGTACGAGCCCGGCCGACGCGATGACCCCGCCGGTGGTGCGCAGGCCGGTGAGCGCCGCCTCGGTGGGCTCCGCGCCGCGCCTGGCCTCCTCGCGGACCCGGTGCATCAGGAAGATGCCGTAGTCGACGCCCAGGGCCACCAGGAAGACGAAGGAGAGCAGGGGCAGCCCGGGGTCGGTTCCCTCGAGGCCGAGGAGCGGTCCGAAGAGCAGTCCGCCGATGCCGAGGGACGCGCCCCAGACCGCGACGACGGCGGCGACGAGCAGCAGGGGCGCGACGAGGCTGCGCAGGAGGGCGATCAGGATGAGGAGGACGGAGAGCAGGACGAGCGGGACTATGGTCCTCAGGTCCCGGGTGCCGGCCTTCTCCAGGTCCATCTGCTGGGCGCTGGGCCCGCCGACGTGGCTGCCGGGAAGGCGTTCGCGCAGGGCGAGGATGGTGGCCCGCTCGGCGGCCGATTCCGGGGCGGCCTCCGGGGTGACGGAGAGCTCGGTCCAGCCGCCGCCGCTGCGGCCGCGCTCGGCGGCCACGACTCCGTCGGTGGTACGGGCCAGGGCCAGCGCGCCCGGGACCTCGTCGGTGGGCGTGGTCACGATGACGGGCCGGCTGGAGCGGCCGGGGTAGGCGTCGGCGAGGGTCCTCATCGCGGTGACCGAATCCGGCTTCGTGGTGAAGGAGTCCTCCAACTTGAGGTTGCCGGGCAGCTGGAACACCCCGAGCGACAGCGCGCCCAGCAGCACCCCGCCGGTGACGAGGACCGCGACCGGACGGCGCCCGGCGGAGCCGCCCATGGCCGCGAAGAGCGAACGACGGCGGCGCGGCTCGGAACCGTACACGGGCACGAGCGGCCAGAAGACCCGGCGCCCCAGCAGGACCAGAACGGCCGGCAGCAGCGTCAGCATCGCCAGGAGGGCGCACAGCACGCCCACGGCCGCGATCGGGCCCATCCCCCGGCTGCTGGTGAGGTCGGCGGCCAGCAGGCACAGCAGTCCCGCGGCGACGGTCCCGGAGGAGGCGAGGACGGCCGGTCCGCAGCCGCGCAGCGCCGCCGCCATCGCGTCGCCGGGGTCTTCGGCGCGGGTCAGCTCCTCGCGGTAGCGCGAGACGAGCAGCAGGGCGTAGTCGGTTCCGGCGCCGAAGACGAGGATGGTCATCACGGCGGAGCTCTGGCCGGTGACGGTGACGTCGAAGCCCTGGTTCATCGCGTGGACGACGGCCATGGACAAGGCGTCGGCGAGGCCCGCGACGACGAGCGGCACCAGCCACAGCAGCGGGCTGCGGTAGATGAGGATCAGCAGCAGCGCCACGACGCCGACGGTCGTGTAGAGCAGCGGTCCGCCCAGCGAGCCGTAGACCTTCTTCGCGTCCACGTCCATCGCCCCGGGCCCGCCGACCTCGACGCCCAGCCCCCCGCCGCCGCGCACGGTCTCGCGGACGTCGTCCACGAACGCGGAGCGGGCCTCGTCGTCCTGGCCCGGCTCCGTCGTGGAGACCGGGTACATCAGCGTGGTGCCGTCCTTCGAGGGCACGGCGCGCGGGGGCGCGGTGAGGGTGTGGCCGCTCGCCACTTCGGCGGTCTGCCGGGCCGCGAGCGCCCGGTCGGCGGCGGTGAGGCCGCCGTCGCGGTGGTAGACGAGGACGAGGTCGGTGGACTCGCCGCCGGGCAGGACGTCCTGGATCTTCGCGACCTGGGTGGAGTCGGCGCTCGCCGGGAGGTAGTCGACGGCCCGGTTGACCTGTACGTCCCCCAGTTTGCCCGCGAACGGTCCGGCGACGGCCATGACGGCGGCCCAGAGGGCGACGACCGCCCAGGGCAGCAGCCGCCACCGGCTCACCGTTCGTGTGCGTCTGCCGCTGTCCTGTTCCTCGGTCCTCATGGGAGGCCCCCTTCCGTACGGGTGTCCGGTCGTGTCCAGACTCCCGTCGGGGCGGGGGAACTTCGTCGCGCCAGGGGCCGAATTCCCGGCTACTGCAGGGGTGGGCGCGGCGGGCCCGTTACTCCCTGGGGAGTACCGGGCGGGGTGGATCAGGAGGGCGTACGCGCCGCCTCGGCGAGCAGCCGGGCGGTGTCCTCGGCGCGCAGCCTCAGCGCCCCGCCGACGGTGGTCAGCACCTCGCGCTCGGCGGTGCTGTACGCGCCGTCGGCGAGGGCGATCCGGGCGCCCTGGAGCAGAATCGATTCGCGCCCGGTGGGGGCGAGGTGCGGGGCGAGCGGTTCCAGCGCCTCGTGCAGCTCGATGGCGAGGGCCGCGCCGCACGCCTCGGCCGCCGGGTCGAACGCGGAACCCTGGCCGATGTCGGCGGAGAGCACCTCGACCACGGTGGCGAGCTGCTCGGGCGTGCAGTCCTCGAACCCGGCGCCGCGCACGGTCTCGGCGGCGCTCTCCAGGACCGTACGGGAGGTGCTGCCGCCTGCCGCGAGGACGCCGAGCGCCACGGTGTGCACGGCGTCCCTGAGCATCGCGGAGAAGCGGGTGGTGGTGGGGTGGTCGAGCGCTTCCGGGTCGAAGTGCTGGTGGCAGGCGGCGCATTCGACCACCGGGTCCGTGGTGCCGCGCCGCAGCAGGGGCACGCCCAGCACGGCGAAGCGGCGACGGCCGGTGAGGCGGCGGTAGTTGCGGTCACCGCCGCAGCCGGGGCAGAAGAACTCCCCGTCCCCGGTGGTGTCCCACAGCGTACGGATGCCGCAGATACGCAGCTTCATGGCGCGTTGTCCCAGGGCTGACCGCACGTCGCACACCTCCGTAACACTCCGGCAACACTGCCGTGTCGACGTGATGTTAACCACATCCCCGTGGTGCCGTCAGCACCCCGCCTGTCACAACCGCCAGGAAATTGGCCGAACCCCGCCCCCCGGAAACGGGTGGGCGGGGTTCGTGGACCGTACGACTCCGGGCCCTTTCGGGCGCCGGGTCAGCGGGTGGCGCGGTTGACGGCGGAGACGACCGCCTTCAGGGACGCGCGGGTGGTGTTGGCGTCGATGCCGATGCCCCACAGCACCTTTCCGTCGATGGCGCACTCGATGTACGAGGCCGCCTGCGCGCTCGCGCCCTCGCTCATGGTGTGCTCGGTGTAGTCCAGCAGCCGGGCGTCGATGCCGATGGCCTGCAGCGCTTCGAAGAACGCGGAGATCGGGCCGTTGCCGGTGCCGGTCAGCAGGGTGTCGGCGCCGTCCACGGTCGCCTCGACGGTGATCGTGTCGCGGCCGTCGGAGCCGGTCGTGCTCTGGCCGGAGCGGATCTGGACGCGGCCCCAGGCGTTGTCCGGGTTGGGCAGGTACTCGTCCTGGAAGACGCTCCAGATCTGCGTCGGCGTGACCTCGCCGCCCTCGGCGTCGGTCTTGGCCTGAATGATCCGGGAGAACTCGATCTGCATCCGGCGGGGCAGGTCCAGCTTGTGGTCGTTCTTCAGGACGTACGCGATGCCGCCCTTGCCGGACTGCGAGTTGACGCGGATGACCGCCTCGTAGGAGCGGCCGACGTCCTTCGGGTCGATCGGCAGGTACGGAACCGCCCACTCGATGTCGTCCACGGTCTTGCCCTGGGCGGCCGCGTCGGCCTCCATGGCGTCGAAGCCCTTCTTGATGGCGTCCTGGTGGGAGCCGGAGAAGGCGGTGTAGACCAGGTCGCCCGCGTAGGGGTGGCGCGGGTGGACCTCCATCTGGTTGCAGTACTCGCTGGTGCGGCGGATCTCATCGATCTGCGAGAAGTCGATCTGCGGGTCGACGCCCTGCGAGAACAGGTTCATGCCCAGGGTCACCAGGTCGACGTTGCCGGTCCGCTCGCCCTGGCCGAACAGGCAGCCCTCGATCCGGTCCGCCCCGGCCATCAGGGCCAGCTCGGCAGCGGCGACGGCGGTACCGCGGTCGTTGTGCGGGTGGACGGACAGGCAGACGAACTCGCGGCGCGACAGGTTGCGCGACATCCACTCGAACCGGTCCGCGTGCGTGGACGGCGTCGAACGCTCCACGGTGGCGGGCAGGTTCAGGATGATCTCGCGCCCCTCCTCGGGCTGCCAGACGTCACAGACCGCCTCGCAGACCTCCAGGGCGAAGTCCAGCTCGGTGTCGGTGAAGATCTCGGGGCTGTACTGGTAGCCGAAGATCGTCTCGTCGCCCAGGATCTTGTCGGCGTACTCCATGACCAGCCGGGTGCCGTCCACCGCGATCTGCTTGACCTCCTCGCGGGAGCCGCGGAAGACCACGCGGCGGAAGGTCGGGGCGGTCGCGTTGTACAGGTGGACGGTGGCCCGGCGCGCGCCGCGCAGCGACTCCACGGTCCGCTCGATCAGTTCCTCGCGGGCCTGCGTCAGGACGGAGATCGTCACGTCCTCGGGGATCGCGCCCTCTTCGATGATGGAGCGGACGAAGGCGAAGTCGGTCTCGCCGGAGGACGGGAAGCCGACCTCGATCTCCTTGTAGCCCATGCGTACGAGCAGGTCGAACATCTCGCGCTTGCGGGCCGGCGACATCGGGTCGATCAGGGCCTGGTTGCCGTCACGCAGGTCGGTGGAGAGCCAGCGGGGCGCCTTCGTGATGCGCTTCTCGGGCCAGGTGCGGTCGGGGATGTCGACTGCCTCGTAGCGGCCGTACTTGTGGACCGGCATCCCGGACGGCTTCTGCAGCACCGTGGCGTTGGTGATCGGCGTGGGCCGGCCGACGGCGTGCGAGGCGGGGGTCTGGGCGGGGTTCACTTCGGTCATGGCGCAGGGCTCCTCGGGTGTCCTTCTCCGGGACGGCCGACTGTGTTACTGCAACACCAGACTCCGCGGGGAGGGGGTCGGCCTCGACTACAGGCCCTCGCCGCGGCAGCTAAGAAGAAGCAGCCCGAAACGCATGATGCGTCGAGACTAGCCGAGGGGCGCCCGAGACGTGGGTGCCGTTTCAGTATGCGGGATCGGCAGCCGCCCTTACCCGTACGGGACGGCCTAAACGCCCAACAGTGACCAATCACTCCATTTCATCAACCGCGGTTGCAACCAGTGACTTGATGCTCACTTACTGCCACAGTCGTAGGTATGCAGCCTCGTTCACAGCAGGGGTTCCACCCCGTCTTCTGCACCATCGTCCCGCCCCACGTCCTCGACAAGCTGTCCCAGTCCGACGACCCCGTCCTCGCCGATCCGGCCCGCCGCACCCTGGAGGCCGACGCGGCCCGCCGCACCCGGCGCCAGGTGACGACCGCCGCCCGGCCCACCACCCCCGCCGAGCCGGACGACGAGGGCGCCACCAAGCCCCGCCGCACGCTCTACGACTGCCGCCACGGCACGGACCTGCCGGGCACCAAGGTCCGCGGCGAGGGGGAGAAGCCCACGAAGGACGCCAGCGTCAACCGCGCGTACGCCGGCCTGGGCGCCACCTTCGATCTCCTGCTCACCGCCTACGGCCGACGCTCCATCGACGGCCAGGGACTCCCGCTGATCGGGTCCGTCCACTACGACGAGAAGTACAACAACGCCTTCTGGGACGGCGAACAGATGGTCTTCGGAGACGGGGACGGGGAGATCTTCCTCGACTTCACCGTCGCCCTCGACGTGATCGCCCACGAGCTGGCCCACGGCCTCACGCAGTACACGGCCAACCTGAGCTACTACGGCCAGTCCGGCGCGCTCAACGAGTCGGTCTCGGACGTCTTCGGCTCCCTCGTGAAGCAGTACTCCCTGGGGCAGACCGCCGACCAGGCGGACTGGCTGATCGGCGAGGGGCTGCTCGCGCCCCGGGTCCAGGGCGTGGCGCTGCGCTCGATGAAGGCGCCCGGCACCGCGTACGACGACGACGTGCTCGGCAAGGACCCCCAGCCGGCGTCGATGGACGACTACGTCCACACCGGCGACGACAACGGCGGGGTCCACCTCAACTCCGGCATCCCCAACCGCGCGTTCTACCTCCTGGCCACCGCGCTCGGCGGCAATTCCTGGGAGCGGGCGGGCCAGCTCTGGTTCGATGTGCTCACAGGTGGTGAACTTGCGGTGGACGCGGAGTTCGCGGACTTCGCCCGGCTGACCGTGGCGGCGGCGCGCAGCCGCTTCGGCGAGGGCGACGAGGTGGAGGCCGTCCTCAAGGCATGGTCGGAGGTGGGCGTTCCGACCGACTGAAGCGTTTCCCCGGGAGGGACATCACATGCGGATCCGGGTGAGCAGGACCGGCGGCTTCGCCGGCATCGCGCTCCACCGCGAGGTCGACACCTCCGGGCGGGCCGATGCCCAGGAGTGGGAGGCCCTGGCCGGCTCGGCGCTCGCCGACGGCCAGGCCGCCGCGCCGCGGGGCGTCCCGGACGGCTTCAGCTACCGGATAACGGTCGACGGTACGACCGTGCACTGCGCGGACCCCCGCCTGAGCGAGGCCCAGCGCGCCCTGATCTCACGCGTCCTGAAGGAGGGCGCGTGAGACGGGGCGGAGCGTGAAGGACGGCTCAGAACCCGAGCTTCCGCAGTTGCTTCGGGTCGCGCTGCCAGTCCTTGGCGACCTTGACGTGCAGGTCGAGGTAGACGGGAGTGCCGAGCAGGGCCTCGATGTGCTTGCGGGACTTCGTGCCGACGTCCTTCAGCCGCTTGCCCTTCGGGCCGATGATGATGCCCTTCTGACTCGGGCGCTCGATGTAGACGTTGGCGTGGATGTCCAGCAGCGGCTTGTCCGCCGGCCGGTCCTCGCGCGGCAGCATCTCCTCCACGACGACCGCGATGGAGTGCGGCAGCTCGTCGCGCACGCCTTCGAGGGCCGCCTCGCGGATCAGCTCCGCGACCATCACCATCTCCGGCTCGTCGGTGAGGTCGCCCTCGGGGTAGAGCGGCGGGCCCTCGGGCAGGAGCGGGGCGATCAGGTCGGAGAGCAGGTCGACCTGCTGGTCCTTGACGGCCGAGACCGGGATGATCTCCGCCCACTCGAAGCCCAGCTCCTCGCCGAGCCGGGAGACGGCCAGCAGCTGTTCGGCGAGCTGCTTGGAGTCGACCAGGTCGGTCTTGGTGATGATCGCGATCTTGGGCGTCTTCCTGATGCCCGCGAGCTCCTTGACGATGTACTTGTCGCCGGGGCCGAGCTTCTGGTCGGCGGGCAGGCAGAAGCCGATCACGTCGACCTCGGCCCAGGTGGTGCGCACGACGTCGTTCAGCCGCTCCCCCAGCAGGGTGCGCGGCTTGTGGAGCCCGGGGGTGTCGACCAGGATCAGCTGGGCGTCCGGCCGGTGCACGATGCCGCGCACGGTGTGCCGGGTCGTCTGCGGCCGGTTGGAGGTGATGGCCACCTTCCGCCCGACCAGAGCGTTCGTCAGGGTGGACTTGCCCGCGTTGGGGCGGCCCACGAAGCAGGCGAAGCCGGCCCGGTGGGGGGCGGGGTTCTCGGCCTGCCGCGCGGCGGCTTCAGGGTTAGGTCGAACGCTCATGGCGCCCATTGTCCCCGATCCCGGGAGCGCCGGGGCACCGAGGCGTCCGCGACGGCCTCCGGGCCCGGGCCGGACGGCCCCGGGCCCCGCCCCGTACGCGGTCAGCCGGCCGTGACGCTGAGCCGGAGCTGTCCGTCAGGACCGGCGAGCAGCACCGGTGTGCCGGCCCCGCCCAGGTCCCGTACGGCGGCCCGGTCCTCGTCGGAGGGGGCGTCCGCCTCGGAGACGATCGCGGCGGCCTCCAGGGACTTCGCCCCACTGGCCACCGCCATCGCGACGGCCGTCCGCAGCGCGCTGAGCTTCAGCGACTCCAGCTCCACGGTCCCGGCCACATAGGTGCGTCCGGTCTCGTCCCGGACGGCCGCGCCCTCGGGGACGCCGTTGCGGGCGCGGGCGCTGCGCGCCAGGGTGACGATCTTGCGGTCCTCGGCGCCGAGGTCGGTGGTGCCGGTGCTCTCAGTCATGTGCCGAGCATACGAAGCCCGGCGCGGACCGGGGCGGGCGGGAGCCCCGGCCGGGTGCGCCTCAGGGGCGGTCGAGCCGCAGCCGCTCGGCCTTCGGCAGCCCGGCCACCACCAGGTCGTAGCTGTCCTCGATCAGCTCGCGCAGCTTGGCGTCGGGCAGTCCGGAGACGGTGACGGTGTTCCAGTGGCGCTTGTTCATGTGCCAGCCGGGCACCACCGCCTCGTACTCCTCGCGCAGCCGCACCGCCTCGTCGGGGTCGCACTTGAGGTTCACCGTCAGTGGCCGGGCGTCCAGCGCGCTGAGCGCGAACATCTTGCCGAGCACCTTGAAGACGGACGCCTCGGGCCCGAACGGGAACTCCTCGGCGCTCGCGTTGAAGCTCAGGCAGAAGGCCCTCAGCTGCTGCGGGGTCATTCCGGCGTCTCCTCCTCCTCGGGAGCCACCGGCTCCACCAGCACCGTGACGATCTTGTTGCGCCGGCCCGCCGGGGACTCCGCGGTCAGCCTCAGCCGCCGCCCGTCGGGCAGTTCGACCTCCGAGGACGCGCCGGCGATCGGAACCCGGCCCAGCGCCTTCGCGAGGAGCCCGCCGACCGTCTCCACGTCCTCGTCGTCGTATTCGTCCAGGCCGAACAGCTCGCCGAGGTCGCCGATGTCGAGCCGGGCGGTGACCCGGAAGCAGCCGTTCTCCAGCTCCTGGACGGGCGGCAGCTCACGGTCGTACTCGTCGGTGATCTCGCCGACGATCTCTTCCAGGATGTCCTCGATGGTGACGATGCCCGCCGTGCCGCCGTACTCGTCGATCACGACGGCGACGTGGCTGCGTTCCTGCTGCATCTCGCGCAGCAGGTCGCCTGCGTTCTTCGTGTCCGGCACGAACGAGGCGGGGCGCATCGCGGTGGAGACAGGATCGGCCTCCGAGTCCCGGTTGATGTGCGTCTTGCGGACCAGGTCCTTGAGGTAGACGATCCCGACGACGTCGTCCTCGTTCTCGCCGGTGACCGGTATCCGGGAGAAGCCGGAGCGCAGGGCGAGGGTGAGCGCCTGACGGATCGTCTTGTAGCGCTCGATGCAGACGAGGTCGGTGCGCGGGACCATCACCTCGCGCACGAGCGTGTCGCCGAGCTCGAAGACGGAGTGCACCATGCGGCGCTCCTCGTCCTCGATCAGTGACTCCTGCTCGGCGAGGTCCACCATGGCCCGCAGCTCGGCCTCGCTGGCGAACGGGCCCTTGCGGAATCCCTTGCCGGGCGTCAGCGCGTTGCCGATGAGGATCAGCAGCTGCGGGATGGGCCCCATGATCCGGGCCAGCGGCAGCAGCACGTACGCCGAGGCGGTCGCCGTGTTCAGCGGGTGCTGGCGGCCGATGGTGCGCGGGGAGACGCCGATCGCGACGTAGGAGACGAGGACCATCACGCCGATGGCGACGGCCAGCGCCTCCCAGGTCTCCGGGAACTCCTTGAGGCAGGCGTAGGTGACGAGCACCCCGGCGGCCATCTCGCAGGCCACCCGCACCAGCAGCGCGACGTTGAGATAGCGCGTCGGGTCGGCCGCGACCTGTTCCAGTTTGGCGCTGCCGCGCCGGCCCGAGCGGACCGCCTCGGCGGCCCGGAAGCTCGACGTACGGGCGATGCCCGCCTCGGCGCAGGCCGCCAGCCAGCCGACGACCAGCAGCAGGACGACGCCGAAGATCAGTGGCAGGCTCACGAGACGGTCGGGGCGGGGGACGGACCGGTCAGCCCGCGCTCATCGCGCCAGCCGTCCACGATGGCCGCCTGTAGGCCGAACATCTCGGCCTTCTCGTCCGGCTCCTCGTGGTCGTAGCCCAGCAGGTGCAGCACCCCGTGGACGGTGAGCAGCTGGAGCTCCTCGTCCATGGAGTGCTGGGTCTCGGCTTCCTCGCCCTGCCTCTTGGCGACCTCGGGGCAGAGCACGATGTCACCGAGGAGCCCCTGCGGAGGCTCCTCGTCGTCCTTGGCCGGCGGACGCAGCTCGTCCATCGGGAAGGACATGACATCGGTCGGGCCCGGGAGGTCCATCCACTGGATGTGCAGCTGCTCCATGGCCGCGGAGTCCACCACGATCACCGAGAGCTCGGAGAGCGGGTGGATCCGCATGCGCGCGAGCGCGTAGCGGGCGATGTCGAGGATCGCCTGCTCGTCGACCTCGGTTCCGGACTCGTTGTTGACGTCGATCGACATGGTGCGCTGCTACTGCTTCCCGTTGTGACGGCCGCGGCCCCGATGGCCCCCGCCGTCCTGCTCGCCCTTGCTGTTGTCGTACTTCTCGTACGCGTCGACAATACGGCCGACCAGCTTGTGCCGGACGACATCCTGCGAGGTGAGCCGGGAGAAGTGCACGTCGTCGATGCCCTCCAGGATCTCCTGCACCTGGCGCAGACCGCTCTTGGTCCCCGTCGGCAGGTCGACCTGGGTGATGTCGCCGGTGACGACGATCTTGGAGTCGAAGCCGAGCCGGGTCAGGAACATCTTCATCTGCTCGGCGCTGGTGTTCTGCGCCTCGTCCAGGATGATGAAGGCGTCGTTCAGGGTCCGGCCGCGCATGTACGCGAGGGGCGCGACCTCGATGGTGCCCGCCGCCATCAGGCGCGGGATCGAGTCGGGGTCGAGCATGTCGTGCAGGGCGTCGTAGAGCGGGCGCAGATACGGGTCGATCTTGTCGAACAACGTGCCGGGGAGGAAGCCCAGGCGCTCGCCCGCCTCGACGGCGGGGCGGGTCAGGATGATCCGGCTGACCTGCTTGGACTGGAGGGCCTGGACCGCCTTGGCCATGGCCAGGTAGGTCTTGCCCGTACCGGCGGGGCCGATACCGAAGACGATCGTGTGCTTGTCGATCGCGTCGACGTACCGCTTCTGGTTGAGCGTCTTGGGGCGGATCGTGCGGCCCCGGCTGGAGAGGATGTTCTGCGTCAGCACCTCGGCCGGGGTCTCCGTCCCGTCCGCCTGGCCGTTGTCGGTGGCCTTGAGCATCGCGATCGACCGTTCCACGGCGTCCTCCGTCATCGGCTGCCCGGTGCGGAGCACCAGCACCATCTCGTCGAACAGGCGCTGGATCAGGGCGATGTCCGCCGCGTTGCCCGTCGCGCTTATGTCATTGCCCCGGACGTGGATGTCGGCCGCCGGGAACGCCGCTTCGATCACGCGCAGCAGCGAATCGCCCGCTCCCAGGAGCATCACCATCGGGTGAGCGGCCGGGATGCTGATGTGGGCACGCGCCTGCGGCTGTGTGGGTGACTGAGTCATGGGCCGGCCCTCGGGCCTGCGCATACCTCCTGTTGCAGGGTCCTCGCCGCTCGAGAACCTCGTGTCCCTCAAGCCTACGACTCCGCACTGACAACACCAGAGGTTTTACGGGGCGGTGGGGTTACGGACGGAAACCGATCGTGGGCACGGCCCGGCGCAGCGGCCAGGGCCGGGCGGCGGCCGGCAGCAGCTCGTCCAGGAAGGCATAGCGCCGCAGCGCGGCCGGGTCCTGTCCGGCGCAGGTGCGCACCTGCTGCCACCAGGCGGCGATCTCCGCCCAGCCGGGGGCCGAGAGCGAGCCGCCGAACTCCTGGACGGAGAGGGCCGCGGTCAGCCCGGCGAACGCGAGGCGGTCGGCGAGGGGCCAGCCGGCCAGGGTGCCGGTGACGAAGCCGGCCACGAAGACGTCGCCGGCGCCGGTCGGGTCCAGCGCCTCGACCTCGATGGCCGGAACCTGAGCGGCGGCACCGGTGGCGGCGTCGACCGCGTAGGCGCCCTCCGAGCCCAGGGTGACGACGGCGAGCGGTACGCGTTCGGCGAGGGCGTGCGCGGCGGCCCGGGGGCAGTCGGTACGGGTGTAGCGCATCGCCTCCTCGGCGTTGGGCAGGAAGGCGTGGCAGTGCTCCAGGCCGCTCAGGGCGTCCAGGTCCCAGCGCCCGGTCTCGTCCCAGCCGACGTCCCCGAAGATCAGGGCCCCGCGGCGGGCGGCCTCGGCGACCCAGGGTTCGGTGCGGCCGGGCACGAGCGAGGTGACGGCGGCCCGGGCCCTGGGCGGGCAGCGGGGGAAGGCGGGGGCCCCGGGCGAGGCGGTGGTGGGGAGCGAGGGCGCCTCGTGGCCGTGCGAGACCATCGTCCGCTCGCCCTCGTACGCCATGGAGACGGTCACCGGGGAGTGCCAGCCCCGGACCGTGTGCGAGGCGGAGAGGTCGATGCCTTCGCCCTGCGCGAGCGCGTCCCAGCAGTATTCGCCGTAGTGGTCGTCGCCGAACGCGGCGGCCAGCGAGGTGCGCAGGCCGAGGCGGGCGAGCGCGGTCGCCATGTTGGCGACGCCGCCGGGGCTCGATCCCATGCCGCGCGCCCAGGACTCGGTGCCCCGCACGGGGGCGCTGTCCAGGCCGGTGAAGATGATGTCCAGGAAGACCGTGCCGGTGAGGAAGACGTCGCATTCGGGGTCCTGCGGGGCGCGCAGCCCGTCCAGCGGGTCGATCTGCGGAACGTCAGCGTTCACCTTGCACTCCCCGGTCGTGGCGGTTGCGGCCAGTGTGCCCGAAACGCGGCGGTGATGGACGAGTGCGCGCCGTGCGTGTGTTCACGGTCGCTGACCTGCGTAAACATGCGCAGCTACCCATCGGCGAACCCCGTAAACACAAAAGTGGCCCAGATCACAGAACACCGGCTTTCGGTGGGCCGGGAGCACTTGATACAAATTGGCCCGCGAGCACCGTTGGAGACGTACCCGACGGAAGCGCCGATCTCTTCGCATTTCCCCCTCTGCCTTCTGCCGTATCTCGGCATGTCTTCAGGAACGCCCATGTCCTCGCGCCCTCGCGCCGCGTGGCCCCTGGTCGCCGTGTTCACCGCCGGTTACCTCGCCGCCTACCTCCTGCCCACCATCGTGGGACGGCTCTCCGTCTACCTGGGCCTCAGCACGGCTCAGGCCGGGCTCGTCGGCAGTGCGCTGCTGCTGAGCTCGGCCTCCGCCGGCTTCTCCCTGGCGGGGCGCGTGGAGACGTACGGACCGTGCAGACCGGCGCGCGTGGGACTGGTCCTGTGCGCGGTGGGGTACGGCTGTGCCGCGCTGGCCGGCAGCGTGCCGCTGGTGGTCGCGGGCGCGGTGGTCGGCGGCTTCGGTTCCGGTACGGCGACCGCCGTCGCGGCGGCGGGCATCGCCGCCCAGAGCGACCCGCACCGCACCTCGTCCCTGGGCCTGCTGAGCGTCTCGGCGACCGCGGGCGCCCTGTATCTGACGGTCCCGCACCTGGGCGGCGGCCACCGGCTGCCGTTCGCCTCGATCGCCCTGGTCGCGCTCCTGGTCTGGCCGGCCACCTCCCGGCTCGGCGACTCGGCCGCGGCCGGTCCGGCCGTGCCCGCGCAGGGGCGGCTGCCGCACCGCCGGTCCGGGCTGGTACTCGCGGGCGGCATGCTCGTCTGGTCGATGGCGCAGAACGCGCTGTGGGGCGTCAGCAGCCGGATCGGCGTGGACCAGGTCGGGCTGTCCGAGGTGACGATCGGCGCCGTCTTCGCCGCCGCGCTCGGCGCCGGGCTGCTCGGCGTGATGGGCGCCGGAGTGCTGGGCTCGAAGCTGGGGCGCGCGGTCCCGATCGGTGTGGGCACCGCCGTCATCGCGGGGAGCATCGTGCTCAGTTCGTCCGCCGGGAGCCTCGGCTCCTTCGCGACCGGCGAGATCCTGTGGAACACCGTCTACCCGGTGGTCCTGTCGTACCTGATCGGCCTGGCCGCCTCGCTCGACGTACGCGGCCGCTGGGCGGTCCTCGCGGGGTCGGCGTCGTCCGTGGGCGTCGCCTGCGGGCCGGTGCTCGGCAGTGTGCTGTCGGAGGAGGCCGGGTTCCCGGGGATGGGCCTGATCCTGGGCGCGGCGACCCTGCTGGTCGCGCTGCCGGTGACCGCCGTCGCCCTGCACACCGGCGGCCGGCCGCTGGTGCCCGGTTCGGTACGCCGCCGGGGCGGTGCGCCGGCGGCCCTGCTGGCGGTCACCACGGGCGCGGTGCCCGGGGCGGTCCCCAAGCTGGGCGCGCCCGAGCAGGCCGTCGCGGAGATCAGCATCCCGGCCCTGCGCCGCAGGCGCCTCGGCAGGAACGCGTTCCGGACGGCCGGCCCGGAGGGCGGTCAGTCGAACGCGTACGCCTCGACCTCGGACAGGTAGCGCGCCCTGCGCTCCTCGTCGTGGTCGAGGAAGGCCGCCCGGAAGCTGTTGCGGGCCAGGGTGCGCAGCTGTTCGCGGTCCAGGCCGAGCGCTTCGTGGACGGCGTGGAAGGTGTCTCCGACGTACCCGCCGAAGTAGGCGGGGTCGTCGGAGTTCACCGTGCAGAGCAGCCCGGCCTCCAGCATCGCGGGCAGCGGGTGCTGCTCCAGGGTGTCGACCGCGCGCAGCCGTACGTTGGACAGCGGGCACAGCGTGAGCGGGACGCGCTCCGCGACCAGCCGCTTCACGAGGTCCGGGTCCTCCATGCAGCGCAGCCCGTGGTCGATGCGCTCCACGCCGAGGACGTCGAGCGCCTCGCGGATGTACGCGGGCGGCCCCTCCTCGCCCGCGTGGGCGACCTTGCGCAGGCCGAGCTCCCCGGCCCGTTCGTACACCTCGCGGAACTTCGCGGGCGGGTGGCCGACCTCGGCGGAGTCGAGGCCGACGGCGCTGATCCGGTGCATGTGCGGCCGGGCCGCCTCCAGGGTCTCCAGGGCCGATTCGGCGGACTGGTCGCGCAGGAAGCACATGATCAGCTGGGTGGAGACGCCGTGCCTCTCCTCGCTGCGCTCCAGCGCCCGGCCCAGCCCCTCGACCACGGTGGCGATGGGCACGCCGCGCGCGGTGTGGGCCTGGGGGTCGAAGAAGATCTCGGCGTGGCGGACGCCCTGGGCGGCGGCGCGCGCGAGGTAGGCGTCGGCCAGCTCGGCGAAGTCGTCCTCGGTCCGCAGCACGGTCATCAGGGCGTAGTAGAGGTCCAGGAAGCTCTGGAGGTCCTCGAAGAGGTACGCGGTGCGCAGGGCCTCGGTGTCCGCGTAGGGCAGGGTCAGGCCGTTGCGCGCGGCGAGCGCGAAGGCCAGTTCCGGTTCGAGGGTCCCCTCGATGTGGAGGTGGAGTTCGGCTTTGGGGAGGTGCACGGTGTTCTCAATCGTCTGGGGTGGTGCTACGCGTTCCGGCTGGGGAGCGGTACGCGGGTGAGGTCCTGGGCGACGGTCAGTTCGCCCTCGTAGCCGGCCGCCCGGGCCTCTGCCTCGAACGCCTCCGGCTCCGGATAGCGCTGGGAGAAGTGCGTCAGGACGAGGTGGCGCACGTCCGCCTCCCGGGCGACCCGGGCCGCCTGGGCGGCGGTCAGGTGGCCGTGGTCGGCGGCCAGCTTCCGGTCCGCGTCGAGGAACGTCGACTCGATGACCAGCATGTCGCAGCCCTCGGCGAGGGCGTGGACCCCGTCGCAGAGCCTGGTGTCCATGATGAAGGCGAACCGCTGTCCGCGCCTGTGCTCGGACACGTCGGCGAGCGTGACCCCGCCGAGGGCGCCCTCGCGCTGGAGGCGTCCGACGTCCGGCCCCTTGATGCCGTGCTCGGCGAGCTTCGCGGGCAGCATCCGCCGCCCGTCGGGCTCGGTGAGCCGGTAGCCGTACGACTCGACGGGGTGCGAGAGCCGGTGACTGTCGAGCGTGTACGCCGCGGTGGTGGCCAGCGGTCCGTCGGCGGCGACGGGGGCCTCGGTCAACCGCACGGTCTCGCGGTAGGCGGTGGCGTACCGCAGCCGGTCGAAGAAGCGCTGCCCGCTCGCCGGGTAGTGGGCGGTCACCGGGTGCGGGACCTGGTCGAGGTTGATCCGCTGGATCACCCCGGCCAGGCCCAGCGAGTGGTCGCCGTGGAAGTGCGTGACGCAGATCCGGTTGATGTCGTGCGCGGCGACCCCGGCCCGCAGCATCTGGCGCTGGGTGCCCTCGCCGGGGTCGAAGAGGATGCCCTCGCCGTCCCAGCGCAGCAGATAGCCGTTGTGGTTGCGGTGCCGTGTCGGGACCTGACTGGCGGTCCCGAGCACGACGAGTTCGCGGGCGGACATTATCCGGGCGGCCATTCCAGGCCCCGGCCGCCCAGGACGTGCGCGTGCGCGTGGAACACGGTCTGGCCGGCGCCGGCGCCGGTGTTGAACACGACCCGGTAACCCGTGCCGTCGATCTTCTCGTCGGCGGCGACGTTGCCCGCCTCGCACAACACGTCGGCGAGCACCTGCGGTTCGGCGGCGCCGAGGGACGCGGCGTCCGGGTAGTGCAGGCGCGGGATGACGAGTACGTGGGTGGGGGCCTGGGGGTTGATGTCGCGGAACGCGACGGTGGTGTCGGTCTCGCGGACGAGGGTGGCCGGGATCTCCCCCGAGACGATCTTGCAGAACAGGCAGTCGGGCTGCGGTTCTCCTGCCATTCGCTTACGCGCTCCTTGGTCTGGGTGATCCGTTGGACCCAGCCTATCCGGGCGCCCCCGGGCCGGACGCCTTTCGGGGGCGCTGCCCCCGGACCCCCGCTCCTCAAGCGCCGGAGGGGCTTGATCTTGCCGCTGCCGTCACGGACGTGCGGCGACGGGGCAAAGTTCAGCCCCGCCGGCGTTTGAGGCGCGGGGTCCGGGGCGGAGCCCCGGTTTCGGGAAGGGGCGGGGTGGGGACCGGCCCGCCGCAGGCGCACCCGCCTCCACCCCGCCGAGGTCAGCCCTCGCGACCCGGCAGCTCCGGTGCCACCTTGGCCGGCACCCGCTCCAGCGACTCCAGCGCGATCCGGATCGCCTCGTCCAGCTGGGGGTCACGCCCCTCGGCGTGATCCCGCGGCGTCATCACGACCTCCACGTCCGGGTCCACGCCGTGGTTCTCCACGCCCCACCCGTACCCCTCCAGCCAGAACGCGTACTTCGGCTGCGTGACCAGCGTCCCGTCCACCAGCCGGTACCGGCTGTCGATGCCGACCACGCCGCCCCACGTCCGCACCCCGACCACGGGGCCGATCTTCAGCGCCTTGATCGCCGCGTTCACGATGTCGCCGTCGGACCCGGAGAACTCGTTCGCCACGGCCACCACCGGCCCGCGCGGCGCGTCGCCCGGGTAGCTCGCGGGGCGCATGCCGCGCGGCAGGTCCCAGCCGACGATGCGGCGGGCCAGCTTCTCGACCACGAGCTGCGAGGTGTGGCCGCCCCGGTTCTCCCGGACGTCCACGACCAGGCCCTCGCGCGCCATCTCGGTACGCAGGTCGCGGTGGATCTGGGCCCAGCCGCCGCCGACCATGTCCGGGACGTGGAGGTAGCCGAGGCGCCCCCCGGACCGCTCGTGCACGTACGCCCGCCGGCCGGCGACCCACGCGTGGTAGCGCAGGGCCTCCTCGTCGCCGACGGGAACGACGACGACGTGGCGCCGGTCGCCCCCGTCGGCCGGGGAGACCGTCAGCTCGACGGGCTTGCCGGCCGAGCCGGTGAGCAGCGGCGCGGGCCCGGTCAGCGGATCGACCGGGTGCCCGTCGACGGCCAGGATCGCGTCGCCGGCCCGGACCGCGACGCCCGGCGCGGCGAGCGGCGAGCGGGCGGCCGGGTCGGACGTCTCGGAGGGCAGCACGCGGTCGATGCGCCAGCTGCCGTCCTCCGCGCGGGAGAGGTCCGCCCCGAGCAGCCCCTGCCGGGCCGCGTCGTCGCGCCATCCGCCGGGCGGGGTGACGTAGGCGTGCGAGGTGCCCAGCTCGCCCTGGACCTCCCAGAGCAGGTCCATGAGGTCGTCGTGGGTCGCGACGCGCTCCAGGACCGGGCGGTAGCGGTCGAGGACCCCGTCCCAGTCGACGCCGCCCATGTCGGGGCGCCAGAAGTTGTCCCGCATGACGCGCCCGGCCTCGTCGTACATCTGGCGCCACTCGGCGGCCGGGTCGAGGGTGCGGCGGATGCGGGAGAGGTCGACCGTGACGGCGTCGTCGTGGTCGTCGTCGCCCACCGGCACCCGGCTGTCGGAGGGGACGACGGACAGCTTGCCGTGGTGGACGATCGCCAGCCGCTTCCCGTCGCCGCTGACCGCGAAACGGCTGACGTCCGAGGACAGTTCCTCGCAGCGCAGCTTCTCCAGGTCGTACCGCTCCAGGACGGTGTCCGGGCGGCGGGCGTCCGGACCGGCCCCGCTGGTGCCGAGGACCCCGGTGAGCGGGTGGCGCAGCCAGAGCAGCCCGTCCCGCGCGGTGCGCAGCGAGGAGTAGACGGCGGCCTCGACGGGAAGGGGCACGATCCGGTCGGCGAGGCCGTCCAGGTCGATGCGGGTGATGGGGAGCGCGGTGGGGTTGTCCTCGCCGTCGCCGCCCTTCTCCTTCTCGGTGGGGCGGCCGTGCAGCTGCGGTCCGAACGGGGAGGGCGTCGTCGCCGCGAGGGTGAGCAGGTGGGGCCGGCAGGAGCCGATGAACGCCATGTCGAAGACGTGGGCGTCGTAGACCGGGTCGAAGGCGCGCTCGGAGAGGAAGGCCAGGTGCTTTCCGTCGGCGGTGAAGGCGGGCGCGAAGTCCCGGAACCGCAGGGGCGTCGCCTCGGAGACCGACAGGTCGGCGATGTGCGCCAGCTTGAGCTGGCTGAGCGGCTCGGGGCCGGGGTGCGACCAGGCGAGCCAGGCTGAGTCGGGCGACCAGGCGAGGCCGGAGGCGTCGCCGTTCTCGCTGCGGTCCACCTCGTGGATCTCGCCGCTCTCCCGTTCGACGATCAGCACCCGCCCGTCGTGCGCGGCGACCGCGAACCGGCTGCCGTCGGGGGCGGGGGCGAGGTCCAAAACGCGGCCCAGCCGGCCGGCCGCGAGGCGGCGGGGCGCGGCGCCGGGGGCGGTGCCGGTGGCGGGGGCGATCTCCAGCGCGTCGTCGCCCTCGGCGTCGGTGACCCACACGACGTGCTGGTCTCCGTCGGCCTGGAAGGTGCGCGGCAGCCTGGCCCGTACGCCGGGCTCGGCGGCGAGCGCGCGGGCCGGGCCCTCGCGGTGGGTGACCCAGTGCACGGCGCCCCGCGACAGGACGGCGCTGCCCCGGCCGGTGCGGTCGGGCGAGGCGCTGGTCAGGTGGCTGTCGGCGTGCAGCGGGTAGGGCTGGAGGTCGGCGCGCTGGCCGCCCAGCAGGACCTCGACGCGGCGGGGCTCGTCGCCCTCCAGGCCGTCCAGGAGCCAGAGTTCACCGGCCGAGGCGTAGGCGACCCGGGTGCCGTCGGTGGTGGCCTGGCGCGCGTAGAAGCCGTCGAGGGGGGTGTGCCTGCGCAGGCCGGTGCCGTCGGGCAGCGAGGAGTAGAGGGCGCCGGTGCCCTCGTGGTCGGAGAGGAACGCGATGCGCTCCCCCACCCACATCGGGCACTCGATGTTGCCGTCGAGGTCCTCGTGGACGCGGACGAACTCCAGCGGGTCGTCCTCCGCCGCGATCCAGAGCTTGCCGGCGGTGCCGCCCCGGTAGCGCTTCCAGCTGGCGGCCTCGCGGCCCATGGTGGCCGAGAGCAGCAGGACGCGTCCGCCCGGTCCGTACGCGAGGGAGCCGACGGGGCCGTACGGGAGGGTCCGCGCGGGACCGCCGTCGACCGGGACGGCCCGGGCCCAGCTGCGGCGCAACGAGACCTGGCCCTGGGTACTGGTGACCAGTACGTCGCCCTCGGGGGTCCAGCCGCGCACGGTGGTGCGGGCGTCGCCCCAGTACGTGAGCCGCCGGGAGGGCCCGCCGTCGGCGGGGGCGATGTGCACCTCGGGCGCGCCGTCGCGGGTGGACGTCCAGGCGACGAGGGTGCCGTCGGCAGATATGCGCGGCTGGGTGACGGGACGGTTGTCTGCGCTGACCCGCCACGCCCGGCCACCGTCGAGCGGGGCGAGCCAGACGTCGTCCTCGGCGGTGAAGGCGATCACATCACCCTGGACATGGGGGTACCGGAGGTAGGAAGGCTGTGTCACACGATCACCCTAGGCCGCTGGTGTGCCTGGTGGCAGGGGGTTGGCCGGAGTACGTCGCACGCCGCCGCCGGTGCCCGGGCGGCCCGCGCACCGCGAAACGCGTCAACCGCCGCGACCGCGCCGCTACTTGCCGGGATACGCGGTGACCGTCACCGTCACGGTGGCCGTCGGGCCGTTGCCCGGGCCCGGGGCTCCGGCGGGCGGCGCGGTCGTGGCCGGGGCGCTGCAGTCGCCGAGCAGGGTGGCCCGGAAGACGGCGCGCCCACCGGTCCTGGCGGTCATGTCGCCGCGTACGCACCGGCCTTCGAGCGCGTAGGTCACCTGCCCGTCCAGCGCGATGTCACCCCCGGACTTCGTCTTGCCGTCGCAGCGGACCTCGGCCGCCCTGCGCGTGGCGGCGGGCGCCGTCGAGCGGGCGGCGCCGCCTCCGTCGAGCGCGGCCGTGCAGGTCAGCCAGCGGACCTGGACGCCCTCGTGTTCCAGGGCGCGGGTGGCGGTCCGGTCCGTGGTGAAGGCCACGGACGCGGTGTTCAACGCGCCGGTGGCGTCGCCCGGTTCACAGGCGGTGAGCCCGGTGACGGCGGCCGCGGCGAGGCAGAGCGCGGCTGGAAAACGACGGGCCGCACGATGGCCCCGTGCCCTTGATGTCCCCATACGGGCAGCTTCCCACCGCGTCTGACGAGGCGGTAGACCGTTTCCGGGCACAACCACCCCATCGGGGACGGTTTACGACCAGCGCCCCGTGCGTCCCAGGAGCAGCGCGGTGGCCGCGGTGCCCGCTGTCGAGGTGCGCAGGACCGTGGGGCCGAGGCGGCAGGTGCGGGCTCCGGCGTCGGCGAACGCGGTCAGCTCCTCCGGCGACACACCGCCCTCGGGACCGACGACCAGCACGATCTCGCCCTCGTCGGGCAGGCCGACGGTGGCCAGCGGTTCGCTCGGGTAGTCGCGGTCCTCGTGCAGCACGGCCGCGAAGTCCGCCGCGGCCAGCAGGCCGGCAACCTGCTTGGTGGTGGCCAGGTCCGCCACGTCCGGAAACAGCACCCGGCGCGACTGCTTGCCGGCCTCCCGGGCCGTGGCGCGCCATTTGGCCAGGGACTTGAGGCCGCGATCGCCCTTCCACTGGGTGATGCAGCGCGCCGCCTGCCACGGGACGACCGCGTCGACCCCGGTCTCCGTCATCGTCTCCACGGCGACCTCGCCCCGGTCCCCCTTGGGCAGGGCCTGGACGACGGTGATCCGCAGCGCGGGGCGCGGCTCCTCGTGGACCTGGGCCAGATCGCCGACGACCAGCCGGTCCTTGCCCTCGGCGGCGCGCACGACGCCCTGGGCCCACCGGCCGCGCCCGTCCGTGAGGACGACCTCCTCGCCGGCGCGCAGGCGCTTCACGGAGACGGCATGGCGCCCCTCGGGCCCGTCGAGGACGAACTCGGGGGCGTCCGGCAGGTGTCCGACGACGAAGACGGGTGCCGTCACTGTGCGCTCCTTGTGCTCACTGCCGTCCGTGCGGCGTCCAGTTCCTCGGCGAGCAGCCGGACCAGCCGGCCGGCGGGCAGCTCGCGGGCCATGCGGTGGCCCTGCCCGGCCCACAGCGCCATGCCCTGGGCGTCCCCGACGCGGGCGGCGGCCTTGCGCAGCACGGAGGTCATGTGGTGGACCTGGGGGTAGGCGGCGGGGGCGTACGGTCCGTGCTCGCGCACGAAGCGGTTGACCAGGCCGCGGGCCGGGCGCCCGGAGAACGCCCTGGTCAGGGTGGTCCGGACGAACAGCGGGTTGGTCAGGGCCTGTTTGTGCAGGACGTGGGCGCCGGACTCCGGGCAGGCCAGGAATGCGGTCCCGAGCTGGGCGGCGTCGGCGCCCGCCGCGAGGACGGCGGCGATCTGGGCGCCGCGCATCAGGCCGCCGGCGGCGACGACCGGTATCTGCACGGTCTCGCGGACCTGGGCGACCAGGCTCAGCAGCCCGGTCCCGCCGTCCTCGGTCGCCGGGTCGTCGTGGAACGTGGAGCGGTGGCCGCCCGCCTCGGTGCCCTGGGCGCAGACGGCGTCGGCCCCGGCCCACTCGGCGGCCTGGGCCTCCTCCGGCGAGGTGACCGTGACGACGGTGTACGTACCGGCCGCCGCGAAGGCGTCGAGCGTGTCGCGCGAGGGGCAGCCGAAGGTGAAGGAGACGACCGGGACCGGGGCGTCGAGGAGGACGGCGAGCTTGTCCTCGTAGCCGTCGTCGCCGGGGACGTCCGGGTCGCCGAGGGCGGTCTCGTAACCGGTGGCCTCGCCCGCGAGCCGACGGCGGTAGTCCTCCAGCGCGGCCGGGTCCGCCGGTTCGCACTGGGGCATGAAGAGGTTGACGCCGAAGGGCTGCCCGGTCAGGGCGCGCACCTGCCGGATCTCGTCGCGCAGGGCGTCCGCCGTCTTGTAGCCCGCGGCCAGGAAGCCGAGTGCGCCCGCCTCGGAGACGGCGGCGGCGAGCTGCGGGCAGGACGGACCGCCGGCCATGGGGGCCTGCACGAGGGGATGACGGCAGAGAGCGGTCAGCGCGGAGGGCATGACCGCATCGTGTCATGTCCTTCCTGTCCCGTGATGCCCGCCCCGCGACAGGGCCGGGCCGCGCGCGGTACGGACCCGGGCTCCGGGTCCGGACCGCGCGGGCAAGCCGTCAGCGGCCGTTGAAGGCGTCCTTCAGGCGGGAGAACAGGCCCTGCTGGCCCGGCTGGAACTGGCCGGTGGGCCGCTCCTCGCCGCGCAGCTTGGCCAGTTCGCGCAGGAGGCGTTCCTGCTCGGGGTCGAGCTTGACCGGGGTGGTCACCTCGACGTGCACGATGAGGTCGCCGCGCCCGCCGCCCCGCAGGTGGGTGATGCCGCGCCCGTGCAGCGGGACGGACTGGCCGGACTGGGTGCCCGGCCGGATGTCGACCTCTTCGAGGCCGTCCAGCGTCTCCAGCGGCACCTTGGTGCCGAGGGCCGCCGCCGTCATGGGGATCGTGACCGTGCAGTGCAGGTCGTCGCCGCGGCGCTGGAACACCGCGTGCGGCAGCTCGTGGATCTCGACGTAGAGGTCCCCGGCGGGGCCGCCGCCGGGGCCGACCTCGCCCTCGCCCGCGAGCTGGATGCGGGTGCCGTTGTCGACGCCCGCGGGGATCTTCACGGTCAGCGTGCGCCGCGAGCGGATGCGGCCGTCACCGGCGCACTCCGGGCACGGGGTCGGCACCACCGTACCGAAGCCCTGGCACTGGGGGCAGGGCCGCGAGGTCATGACCTGGCCGAGGAAGGACCGGGTGACCTGGGAGACCTCACCGCGGCCGCGGCACATGTCGCAGGTCTGCGCCGAGGTGCCGGGGGCCGCGCCCTCGCCGCTGCACGTGGTGCAGACGACGGCGGTGTCGACCTGGATGTCCTTGGTGGTGCCGAAGGCCGCCTCGGTGAGGTCGATCTCCAGCCGGATCATGGCGTCCTGGCCGCGCCGGGTGCGCGAGCGGGGCCCGCGCTGCGACGACGTACCGAAGAACGCGTCCATGATGTCGGAGAAGTTGCCGAAGCCGCCCTGGCCGAAACCGCCCGCACCGGCGCCGCCGGACTGCGAGAGCGGGTCCCCGCCGAGGTCGTAGACCTGCTTCTTCTGCGCGTCCGACAGGACCTCGTAAGCGGCGTTGATCTCCTTGAACCGCTCCTGGGTCTTCGGATCGGGGTTGACGTCCGGGTGCAGCTCGCGGGCGAGCCTCCGGAATGCCTTCTTGATCTCGTCCTGGGAAGCGTCGCGGCGCACGCCGAGTACGGCGTAGTAGTCCGTGGCCACTTACGACTCCGCCAGGATCTGTCCGACGTAACGTGCCACTGCGCGTACCGCTCCCATCGTTC
Source organism: Streptomyces sp. NPDC052299 (assembly GCF_040679335.1). Classification (NCBI taxonomy): domain Bacteria; kingdom Bacillati; phylum Actinomycetota; class Actinomycetes; order Kitasatosporales; family Streptomycetaceae; genus Streptomyces; species Streptomyces sp. NPDC052299. Next base: position 322,686 of record NZ_JBFAUP010000005.1, read on the forward strand.
CGGGGTAGTCCATGCGGGTCGGTCCGACCACGCCGAGTTTGGCGACTGCCTCGTCGCCCGAACCGTAGCCGACCGCGACGACGGACGTGGAGTTGAGCCCCTCGTGGGCGTTCTCGTGCCCGATGCGTACGGTCATGCCCGAGTCCTTGGCCTCGCCGAGCAGCTTCAGCAGCACGACCTGCTCCTCCAGTGCTTCGAGCACCGGCCGGATCATCACAGGGAAGTCGTGTCCGAAGCGGGTGAGGTTGGAGGTGCCGCCGATCATCAGCCGCTCCTCCGTCTCCTCGACGAGCGTTTCGAGCAGGATCGAGAGGACGGTGGACACGGTTCCCCGGTCCTCGCTCTCGAAGGATTCCGGCAGGTCCTGCACCAGCTGCGGGACATCGGCGAACCGGCGCCCCACCACCCGGCTGTTGAGCCGGGCCCGCAGATCGGCGAGCGAGGTCTCGCCGAACGGTGCCGGGCAGTCCACCAGCCGCTGTTCGACCCGGCCGGTGTCCGTGATCAGCACGAGCATCAGCCGCGCCGGGGCCAGGGACAGCAGCTCCACGTGCCGCACCGTCGAACGGGTCAGCGAGGGGTACTGCACGACGGCGACCTGCCGGGTCAGCTGCGCGAGCAGCCGTACGGTGCGGCCCACCACGTCGTCCAGGTCGACCGCGCCGTCGAGGAAGTTCTGAATGGCGCGGCGCTCGGGCGAGGAGAGGGGCTTGACGCCCGCCAGCTTGTCCACGAAGAGCCGGTAGCCCTTGTCCGTCGGGATGCGCCCGGCGCTGGTGTGCGGCTGGGCGATGAAGCCCTCCTCCTCCAGCACCGCCATGTCGTTGCGGACGGTCGCCGGGGAGACCCCCAGCTTGTGCCGCTCCGTGAGCGCCTTGGAGCCGACGGGCTCCTCGGTCCCGACGTAGTCCTGGACGATCGCGCGCAGCACTTCGAGTCTGCGTTCGCTGAGCATCGCGCGCACACCTCCAGCTGTCCACGTCGGTGGCTCCCGGGCCGTTCCCGGGATTCCTCCTGGCACTCGGTGCGTACGAGTGCCAGCGATCCCCGGCCAGTGTACGGCGACGGGGTGGTGCCCTAGCAAGGCCGACCGGCCGCCGTGCCGCCCGACCGCGCAGGTCGCTGCCGATAGCGTCGCCGCATGGATGTCTCTTGGGAAGACTTCGGATGGGAGCGGCTGGGTCACGGAACCGGCCGTCGGCGCCTTCCGGTCTGGGACGCGACGGCCCTGCTGGTGGCCGGTGCGGACGGAGTGCTGCTCTGCGACACCGGTGCGTCACTGCGCGAGGGGGTGGAACTGCGTCTCCAGGCCGAGGCGCTGCTCGGCCGGAGGGTGACGCACATCGCACTGACCCACCCCCATTTCGACCATGTGCTGGGCACGGCCGCCTTCGCCGGGGCACGGGTGTACGGCGCCGAGGGCACGGCGGAGCTGCTGCGGCGGGGGGCCGCCGAGCTGTACGCGGACGCGGTGGCCCAGGGACTGCCCGAGGCGGACGCGGCCGAGTCCGCCGACGTGCTGGTGGCTCCGCGCCACGAGGTGCGCGGCGAGCTGACGGTGGACCTGGGCGGCGGACGGGAGGCGGTCCTGGTGAACGTGGGCGCGGCGCACAGCGGCCACGACCTGGCGGTGCTGGTCCCGGGCTCCCCGGCGCTGGTGTTCTGCGGCGACCTGGTCGAGGAGTCCGGCGAGCCGCAGGCGGGCCCGGACGCCGGCCCGGCGCGCTGGCCGGCCGCGCTGGACCGGCTGCTGGAGCTCGGCGGGGACGACGCGCTGTACGTGCCGGGGCACGGGGCGGTGGTGGACGCGGCGTTCGTCCGGGCGCAGCGGGAGGCGCTGGCGCGGCGGTTCGGGGCGTCGTAGCGCGTCGCGGGGGCTGCCGGGGTTCGACCGCGTCCCGGCCGGGAAGACGGACGGCCGGAGGGCCACCCGGCTCGGCGTGTCGTGGGCCTTCCCCGCTTATCGTCGTGCGATGCGCAGCTACCAGCCCGATCTGACCCCGCCGTGGAAGAAGTCCGCCCCCGCGCCGGAGGTGCCCGCCGAGACCGATCTGGTCGTGGAGGAGGCCGTCACCGGTTTCTGCGGCGCGGTCGTCCGGTGCGAGAAGACCGCCGAGGGGCCGACGGTGACCCTGGAGGACCGGTTCGGCAAGCACCGGGTCTTCCCGATGGCGCCGCGCGGTTTCCTGCTGGAGGGCCGGGTCGTCACGCTGGTGCGCCCGTCGGCCGGGGGTCCGGTGCGGCCCACGCGTACGGCCTCCGGGTCGGTGGCGGTGCCCGGGGCGCGGGCGCGGGTGGCGCGGGCCGGGCGGATCTACGTGGAGGGGCGGCACGACGCGGAGCTGGTCGAGCGGGTCTGGGGCGACGACCTGCGCATCGAGGGCGTGGTCGTGGAGTACCTGGAGGGCATCGACGACCTGCCGGCGATCGTCCGGGAGTTCGCGCCCGCGCCGGACGCCCGCCTCGGCGTGCTGGTCGACCATCTGGTGCCCGGCTCCAAGGAGTCCCGGATCGCGGCCCGGGTTTCGGACGGCAACGTGCTCGTGGTCGGGCACCCGTACATCGACGTGTGGGAGGCCGTGAAGCCGGCGTCGGTGGGGATCGCCGGGTGGCCGGTGGTGCCGCGCGGGCAGGACTGGAAGACGGGCGTGTGCCGGGCGCTGGGGTGGCCGGAGAACACCGGAGCCGCCTGGCAGCGCATCCTGTCCTCGGTCCGCTCCTACCGGGACCTTCAGCCCGAACTCCTGGGCCGCGTCGAGGAATTGATCGATTTCGTCACTCTTCCGGACTGATGTCCGGCAAGCCTTCCCGTCGATCCGGCACCGATCCGGACAACTGCCTGCGCATCGCACACATCATCGGTTATTGAGGGGGCCAGGCTCTTTTCGCGAGGGAAGGCACGGGGGCGATGGCACGCGAGGTCTGGCGGGACACGGCGGAGAACGAGGCGGCCTCCGCCGTCTTCCACTTCGTGCAGCAGCTCATCGACGGCTACCGCGACAACCGGCCCGTGATGCCCCTGGTGGTCCTCCAGGCCGCCGACGCCGACGTGCCGGCGGACGTGGACGCCCGGGTCGAGCAGATCGTGCGCCAGGTCCACCGGGCCAACCTGCCGCGCCGCGTCCCCCTGAGACTGCTCGACGGGCGCGGCGACACCCCGTACGACGCGGCGCTCGACATGGTCCGCACGCTGACCGAGAAGCCGTGGGAGACCCGGGGCGGATCGCAGTACAAGCCGTTCGCCTTCCCCCGCTCCCGGCTGCTCGGCGCCATCGAGCAGGCCACCGAGGCCGTGCTGCGGGACCCGGAGCCGGGCTGCACCCGGGACCGCCGCGACGAGCGCATCCTGGAGGAGCTGAGCGCGCTGCGCTGGCGGGCCGGACGGCGCGGCCGGGGCACGTGGTGGACCGCGTTCCGTGAGTCGGTGCGGCCGGAGACGTTCGTGGGGGCCGTGGTCATCGCGGTCCTGGGCGTGCTGCTCGGCGAGATCGGCTGGCTGCCGACCGTGCTGGTGGCCGTGGGGGCGGTCCTCGGGCTCGCGGTGGTCCGGCTGGTGACGACGTCGGCGCCGCCGCTGCTGTGGCTGCGCCGGGCCAGCAGGTGGTTCGCCACCACCTCCTCGCTGGCCGCCGCCAGCACCGGCTACCCCTCGGACGGCTGGTCCCGGCTCTCGCCCAGCGGTTCGTGGCGGGTGATCCGGGCGCGCGCCGCGGTGGTCGCGGGGCGGGTGGCCGACGCGGCGGCGGGCGACGAGCGGTCCCGCCAGTTCCACCTGGAGCTGAGGGTCCAGGCGCTGCTGGAGGACCTGCGCAACAACTACCGGCCGCACGCGCCGGACTGGCGGCGCGGCAAGCGGACCGTGCCGCCGGTGGTCTTCCTGCCGAGGGCCGTCCAGAGCAACGGCGGCGTCCAGCTGATCAACGCCGTCAACAACGTCCGCTCCCGGCGCAGCGAGGTCGATCCGCTGCTGCTCCTGGCCTCGCTGCCGGCGGCCGAGATCCTGCGGCACACCCCGCCGCTGCCGCCGGACCCGCCGCCGGTGCACACGGGTGCGGCGCGGGCGCGGTACGAGGACTGGGTCGGCCATCTCAGCGTGGGCCAGTCCCCCTCGGGCACGGCCACGCCCGCCTGGGTGCTGCGGCTGCCGCTGTCGACGGCCCAGCTGACCCATGAGCACGCGCACGCGCAGCTGTCCACGCAACGGGTGCGCAGGACGTGGGTGTGGTGGGTGATGTCGCGGACGACGGTCGCCTGTCTGGTGGCCGGCGCGCTGCTGGGCACGATGCTGCTGAGCAATCACCTGGCGAACCGTTACTGCCACGGTCCGCTCACGGACGTCGACACGGACTCGGTGCGGCTGGCGGGGCCGGGCGGCGGGGACAAGGAGTGCATCGGCGTGGCGACGTCCGCCCGGGTGCGCTTCGCGGAGGGCAACGGCCTGGAGCTCGACGGGGCGGGGGCGGGGGTCACCTTCGACCGGATCGAGCGGGCGGTGTCCGAGGAGAACGACTCGATCGAAACGGGCGACAAGTACGTCACGCTGATCTACGCGGGGCCGTTCACCGCCCCGTCCCCGGAGCGCACCCGCAAGGCCCTGGAAGAGCTGACCGGCGTCTACCTCTACCAGCACCACACCAACACGCTGGACTTCTCCGTGAAGCTGCGGGTGCTGACCGCCAACGGCGGGCAGGACATGCTCCAGCAGATCCCCGCGGTGAAGAAGATCATCGAGGTGGCCGAAAGGGACCCTTCGGTCGTCGGCGTGGTCGGGCTCGGCCGCGACACCACCGACAGCCCGGAGGCCACCGCGCTCCTTCAGCGGGCGGGCCTGCCCGTGGTGGACACCACCAACTCGGGCGGCTATCTGGCGACGGACTACTCCAACTACTTCGGTCTGGCGGCCACCGACCAGGAGCAGGCGGACGCCCTCGGCCTCGTCGCGAGGCAGGTGGCCGCCAAGGTGCACAGCGGACGCAAGCCCCGGGCCCTGGTCCTGTCGCGCAAGCTCGGCAACAACGACAAGGACCGCTACACGCTGGAGCAGCAGGAGGTGGGCGACGCGATGCTGAGGAAGTCGGGCTTCGAGGTGTCGGACCCCGTGGAGTACGACCTCGGGCGCCGCAGCAGCGCCGACCTGGACCGGCCGGTGCAGCGGATCTGCGCGGCGGACCCGGCGCCGGACGCGCTGTACTTCGCGGGCCGGGTCGAGGACGTCGCCAACCTGATGAGCCGGCTCGCCCACAGCTGTTCGCGCCGCCCCATCACCGTCTTCACGGGCGACGACCTGACCAAGGCCCGGCTCGACGCCAGCACGGACACCACGAAGAACGTCACCCTGTACCACTCGGCCCTCGCCCCGATGAGCCGCGGCCGCGCCGACGGCTTCTACGAGGAGTCGCACCGGGCGCTCGGAAAGCTGCTGCCCGAGGGCGTGACGCTTCCCCGCCTGCCGGAGTCGAAGCCGTACGAGGACCCGCTCTTCGCGAGCGGCCAGTCTGTGATGTCGTACAGCGCCACGGCCGCGCTGTACGACGCGGCGAGCCACGGCGACGCGGTGAACAGCGCGGCGGAGACCTGGGCGAACCTGTACGCGGTGAACCTGCGGACGATGCCCACGGGGACGATCACCTTCCGCGGCTTCATCCCGTACGAGGCCCAGGCGGGCCACGGTCTGGACGTCGTGCAGATCACCTACCCGGACGGCCGGAGCCGCGCCCGGATCATCTGCGGCCGGGCGGCGGGGGCGCGGGCGCTGACACCGGCGGGCTGCCCGCTGAAGTGAGCACCGCGTGCCCGGGGGCGTGCGGCTCGGACCGTCGTACGCCCCCGAGTGCGCGCCGTGCTCAGTCGACCAGGTCGCGCACCACCGCGTCGGCCAGCAGCCGCCCGCGCAGCGTCAGCACGGCCCGCCCGTCGGCGAACGGCGCCGGTTCCAGGAGCCCGTCGTCCACCGCCCGGCGGGCCGCGGCGAGGCCGGCGGGGGCCAGCAGGGAGAGCGGGCAGCCGTCCACGAGCCGCAGTTCCAGCAGGATGCGCTCGACGCGGCGGTCCTCGGCGGACAGGATCTCGCGCCCGGCCCCCGGCGACCGCCCCTCGGCGAGCGCCTGCGCGTACGCCCCCGGGTGCTTCACGTTCCACCAGCGCACGCCTCCGACGTGGCTGTGCGCCCCCGGTCCGGCCCCCCACCAGTCGGCGCCCCGCCAGTACAGCTCGTTGTGCAGGCAGCGGCCCTCGGGAGTGCGGGCCCAGTTCGACACCTCGTACCACGAGTAGCCGGCGGCGGCCATCGCCTCGTCCGCGATGAGGTAGCGGTCGGCGTGCGCGTCGTCGTCGGTCATCGGGATCTCGCCGCGCTTGATGCGGCGGGCGAGACCGGTGCCCTCCTCCACGATCAGCGCGTACGCGGAGACGTGGTCGGGCCCGGCGCCGATGGCCGCGTCCAGGGACGCGCGCCAGTCGTCGTCGGACTCGCCGGGGGTGCCGTAGATCAGGTCCAGATTGATGTGCTCGAAGCCGGCCGCCCGCGCCTCGGCCACGCACGCCTCGGGCCGGCCCGGGGTGTGGGTGCGGTCGAGAATCTTCAGGACGTGCTGCCGGGCGCTCTGCATGCCGAAGGAGATCCGGTTGAAGCCGCCCTCGCGCAGCTCGGCCAGGTAGGCGGGGTCCACGGACTCCGGATTGGCCTCGGTGGTGATCTCGGCGTCGTCGGCGAGCCCGAACTCCTCGCGGATCGCCGCCAGCATCCGGACCAGGTCGGCGGCGGCCAGCAGGGTCGGCGTGCCGCCGCCGACGAAGACCGTGCGGACCGGGCGCGGGTCGTCGCCGAGGACCTTGCGGGCCTGGCGGATCTCGCCGGTCAGGTGCGCGGCGTAGTTGTCGCGGGAGGCCAGCGCACCGCCGGAACCGCGCAGCTCGGTCGCGGTGTAGGTGTTGAAGTCGCAGTAGCCGCAGCGGGTCGCGCAGTACGGCACGTGCAGGTAGAAGCCGAGCGGGCGGGCGGCTGCGCCTTCCAGGGCGTGACGGGGCAGCGCCCCGTCGTCGGGCACGGGTTCACCATCGGGCAGTACGGAAGGCATACCGCCCATTGTCGCGCGCCGCCCGGCGAACGGACGCCACGCCCCGGACGGGCGCTACTCGGCCTGGAGCACGAGCAGGGCCAGGTCGTCGTCCGGCGGGCGTTCGGCGAAGTCGTGCACGGCGTGCTTGATGCGCTCCGCGATCTCCTCCGCGTTCAGCCCCGCACACCCGGAGAGCGCCTTCGCCAGCCCGTCCCCGTCGTCGAACATCAGGGCGCCCGAGCGCCGCTCCGTGACCCCGTCGGTGACGCAGAGCAGGCTGTCGCCGGGCGCCAGGTCGAAGCTCTGAGTCTCGTAGACGGCATCGTCCATCAGCCCCAGCAGCAATTGCGGCTCGGCGGCCGGCCGCACGGTGCCGTCCGGGCGCAGCAGCAGCGGCAGCGGGTGCCCGGCGCTGGCCAGGGTGCAGCGGGCGCCGCCGCCGGGCAGCGGCACCAGCTCCCCGTACAGCAGGGACAGGAAGCGGGACTGCCCGCCGTTGTCCGCGGAGTGCTGGCCCCCGGCGGCGGCGACCATGAGCGCGGCGGCCTCGGCGGCCTCCATGGCGTCGTCCAGGAGCAGCCGGTTGAGCCGGACCAGGACCTCGTCGGCCTGAAAGCCCTCGCGGGCCAGCAGGCGCAGCCAGGGGCGGGCGAGGCCGGTGACGACGGCGGCCTCGGGGCCGCTGCCCTGGACGTCGCCGAGTACGAAGCACCAGCGGTCGCCGGGGCACGGGAAGATGTCGTAGAAGTCACCGCCAACGACGCCGTCGTCGCTCGGTTCGTAGACGAGGGAGCTGGCCACCCCCGGTATCTCGGCGACCTTGCTGGGCAGCAGTCCGCGCTGGAGGATGCGGCTGATGGTGGCCTGCCGGGTGTAGGCGCGGGCGGCGCCCACGGCGAGGCCGACCCGGCGCACGAAGTCCTCGATGAGGGCCGTCAGCTCGTCGGGCAGCCGATCGGTGGACTCACGGCCCATGAGCACGGCTCCGAGGGGACGGCCGCCCGATGTGATCCGGTACGCGAAGGCGACGCCCTCCTCCTCGTCCGGCGGTTCGCCGTCCTCCCCGCTGCCGGGCCACGGCATCGAGACGGCGCCGGTGCCGACGCGCTCGGGCAGCCGCAGCGGGTCGCCCTCCAGCAGGGCGCGCAGCGTCCCGGTCCGCTCCTCGTCCACGTGCCACACCTTGGCGAGGCGGGGCACGGCCGCGGGGCCGCCGCTCTCGGGCTCCAGCCAGATCGCGCACCAGTCGGCGAGACGGGGAACGAGTAACTGTCCGGCGAGGGCCGCCACGATGTCCTCGTCCAGCTGCCCGGCCAGCAGGTCGGACGCCTCGGCGAGGAAGGAGAGCGCCCCGCGCCCGGCCCAGTCCCCGTCGTCGCGGGCGGTGCGCCGGGCGGTGGGGGCGAGCAGTTCGGCGGCGCGCAGTCCGCGGTCGAGCCCGGTCTCGCCGCGCCCCTCGGGGAACGGGTTCCAGTCGTCCACGGGCAGGCGGGCCCAGACGGTCTTCGTACCGGTGCGGTAGGTGATGCCCCAGCGCTCGGCGAGGGCGGCGACGATGTCCAGACCGCGCCCGTAGTCGGCGGGCTCGCCCACGCCCTCGGAGCTGTGCGCGTGGTCGCCGCGGACCGTGCGGCCGGGGTGGTGGTCGGAGACCTCCAGGACCAGGGCGGCCTCCTCGTCCTCAGTGGCCTCCTCCAGCCGGAAGAGCAGTTCGACGGCGGTGCCCGCGTGGACGACGGCGTTGGTCACCAGCTCGCTGACGATCATCGCGGCGTCGTCGGACAGCCGCTCGCTGAACCCGACCGCGGCGGGCAGGCCGAGCCCGGTCCACTCGTCCAGCGCGGCGGTGACGAACCGCCGGGCCGCCGCGGGCGCGAGGAGATTGCCGGGCAGGCTGGTCCGGGCGACCGGCTGTGTGCCTGTGGCGGCGGTGGTTCCGGGACGCTGCACGATGTCCCGCTGCAAGGGAATGGACCCCACAGGGCGGCTCCTGACCTGTTCTCGCTCTGCCTGTTTCTCCGTGATGCGCCGCTGACGACACGGACAGAGTGACAGATCGGCCCTTCGCATACGCGCCGAGTTACCGAAGTGGGTGGTCAAGACGTTGCGGTGAGAACGCGCCGACCCCCCGCGCCGGAGTGCGCGGGGGGCTTTCGGGGGCGTGCGCAGGTGCCGCGGGCGCGGGTCAGGCCTCGCGGGAACCCGCGTACATCTCCTCGATCAGGTCCTTGTAGGTACGCTCCACGACCGGCCGCTTCAACTTCAGGCTGGGCGTGACCTCGCCGTGCTCGATGTCGAGGTCACGCGGGAGCAGCCGGAACTTCTTGATGGTCTGCCAGCGCTGCAGGCCCTCGTTGAGCCGCTTCACGTAGCCGTCGATCAGCTCGACGGTCTTCGGGGAGGCCACGACGTCGGCGTACGACTTGCCCTCCATGCCGTTCTCGGCGGCCCAGCCGAGGATGGTGGGCTCGTCCAGGGCGATCAGCGCGGTGCAGAAGTTACGGTCCGCGCCGTGCACCAGGATGTTGGAGACGAACGGGCACACCGCCTTGAACTGGCCCTCCACCTCGGCGGGCGCGATGTACTTGCCGCCGGACGTCTTGATCAGGTCCTTCTTGCGGTCGGTGATCCGGAGGTAGCCGTCCACGGAGAGCTCGCCGATGTCGCCGGTGTGGAACCAGCCGTCGGCCTCCAGCACCTCGGCGGTCTTGTCCGGCAGCCCCTGGTAGCCCTGCATGATGCCGGGACCGCGCAGCAGGATCTCGCCGTCGTCGGCGATCCGCACCTCGGTGCCGGGCAGCGGTTTGCCGACCGTGCCGGTGCGGTAGCTCTCGCCGGGGTTGACGAAGGAGGCGGCGCTCGACTCGGTGAGGCCGTAGCCCTCCAGGATGTGGATGCCGGCGCCGGAGAAGAAGAGCCCGATGTCGGGGGCGAGCGCGGCGGAGCCTGAGACGCAGGCGCGGAGCCGGCCGCCGAACGCCTCGCGGATCTTGGCGAAGACGAGCGCGTCGGCGACCTTGTGCTTGCTGCCGAGCGCGAAGGGCACGGACGCCTTGCCGGTGCGCCGGAAGTTGTCCTGAGAGACCCGGGCGTACTCGCGTGCGACACCTGCCGCCCACTGGAAGATCTTGTACTTGGCGGCGCCGCCCGCGCGCGCCTTGGCCGCGACCCCGTTGTAGACCTTCTCGAAGATGCGCGGCACGGCGGCCATGTAGGTCGGCTGGACGACCGGCAGGTTCTCGATGATCTTGTCGACACGGCCGTCGACGGCGGTGACGTGCCCGACCTCGATCTGCCCGGAGGTGAGGACCTTGCCGAAGACGTGGGCGAGCGGCAGCCAGAGGTACTGGACGTCGTCCTTGGTGATCAGCCCCGTGGAGACGGTGGCCTTGGCCATGTACGACCAGTTGTCGTGCGGCAGCCGTACGCCCTTGGGGCGGCCGGTGGTGCCCGAGGTGTAGATGAGGGTCGCCAGCTGGTCGGAGGTGATGGCGTCGACGCGCTCGCGGACCGCCTCCGGGTTCTTCGCCAGGTGCTCGGCGCCCAGGGCCTCCAGCTCGGCCAGGGTGAGCACCCAGCCCTCGGGGTCGCCCTCGGCCGGACCGGCGCCCTCCGCGTCGATGACCACGACATGGGCCAGGTTCGGGAGCTCGGCGCGGCGCTCACGGGCCTTGGCCAGCTGGACGGCGTCCTCGGCGATCAGGACCCGGCTCTCGGAGTCGGCGAGGATGAACGCCGACTCCTCGGCGTTGGTGGAGGGGTAGACCGTGGTGGTCGCGGCGCCCGCGCACATGACGCCGAGGTCGACGAGGATCCACTCGACCCGGGTGGAGGAGGCGAGGGCGACGCGCTCCTCCGGGTTCACGCCGAGCGCGATCAGCCCGGCGGCGACGGCGTACACCCGTTCGGCGGCCTGCGCCCAGCTGAGCGACTTCCACTCGTCGGGGCCCTCGCCGCCGGCCGGGGGCACGGGGTAGCGGTAGGCCTCCCCGTCCGGGGTGGCCGCCACCCGGTCGATGAAGAGGGTCGCCACGGAGGGCGGACGGTTATCGATCATGGTCTGTGTGTCGCTCACGACATCCTCCGGGCCTGCGGCGGTGGTGCTTGCGGCTGTCTGCGTCTGCGTGCTGCGATCCCGCTTGCTTAACTGGCGAGTAACTAAGAAGTCGTGATCAGGGTAGAGCGCCCGCGCGCCCCGCGTAAGAGGCAATCGGACGCCGCTTGATAACGAACGGGCCCCCGTGTCACAGCGCGGCTGCGACACGGGGGCCCTTCGTCTGCCTGCGGGGACTACTTCTTGGCCTTGGCGTCCCCGGCGGACTCGTCGGTCGACAGCACGGCGATGAACGCGTCCTGCGGCACCTCCACGTTGCCGACCATCTTCATCCGCTTCTTTCCTTCCTTCTGCTTCTCCAGCAGCTTGCGCTTACGGGAGATGTCGCCGCCGTAGCACTTGGCGAGGACGTCCTTGCGGATGGCGCGGACGGTCTCGCGGGCGATGACCCGGGAGCCGATGGCCGCCTGGATCGGCACCTCGAAGTTCTGCCGGGGGATGAGCTTCTGCAGCTTGGCGACGAGGCGTACACCGTACGCGTACGCCTTGTCCTTGTGCGTGACCGCGGAGAACGCGTCGACCTTGTCGCCGTGCAGCAGGATGTCGACCTTGACGAGCTGGGCCGACTGCTCGCCGGTGGGCTCGTAGTCGAGGGAGGCGTAACCCCGGGTCTTGGACTTGAGCTGGTCGAAGAAGTCGAAGACGATCTCCGCGAGCGGCAGCGTGTAGCGGATCTCGACGCGGTCCTCGGAGAGGTAGTCCATGCCGAGGAGGGTGCCGCGGCGCTGCTGGCACAGCTCCATGATCGCGCCGATGAACTCGCTGGGCGCCAGGACCGTGGCCCGGACGACCGGCTCGTGCACCTTGTCGATCTTGCCCTCGGGGAATTCACTCGGGTTGGTGACGGTGTGCTCGGTCCCGTCCTCCATTTCGACCCGGTAGACCACGTTGGGCGCGGTGGCGATCAGGTCGAGGCCGAACTCGCGCTCCAGCCGCTCGCGGACCACGTCCAGGTGGAGCAGGCCGAGGAAGCCGACGCGGAAGCCGAAGCCGAGCGCCGCGGAGGTCTCCGGCTCGTACACCAGGGCGGCGTCGTTGAGCTGGAGCTTGTCCAGGGCCTCGCGCAGGTCCGGGTAGTCCGAGCCGTCCAGCGGGTAGAGCCCGGAGAACACCATCGGCTTGGGGTCCTTGTAACCACCCAGCGCCTCGGTCGCGCCGTTGTTCAGCGAGGTGATCGTGTCACCGACCTTGGACTGCCGGACGTCCTTCACGCCGGTGATGATGTAGCCGACCTCGCCGACGCCGATGCCGTCGGAGGGCGTCATCTCCGGCGAGGAGACACCGATCTCCAGCAGCTCGTGGGTGGCGCCGGTCGACATCATCCGGATCCGCTCGCGCTTGTTGAGCGAGCCGTCCACGACACGGACGTACGTGACGACGCCCCGGTACGAGTCGTAGACCGAGTCGAAGATCATCGCGCGGGCGGGCGCGTCGGCGTCGCCGACGGGCGCCGGGATGTCCCGGACGACGCGGTCGAGCAGCGCGTCCACACCCATGCCGGTCTTGGCGGAGACCTTGAGCACGTCCTCCGGCTGGCAGCCGATGAGCGTGGCCAGTTCCTCCGAGAACTTCTCGGGCTGGGCGGCCGGCAGGTCGATCTTGTTGAGCACCGGGACGATGGTGAGGTCGTTCTCCATCGCCAGGTAGAGGTTGGCCAGGGTCTGGGCCTCGATGCCCTGCGCGGCGTCGACCAGCAGGATCGTGCCCTCGCAGGCGGCCAGCGACCGGGAGACCTCGTAGGTGAAGTCGACGTGGCCCGGCGTGTCGATCATGTTGAGGACATGGGTGCTGCCCTGGCCCTCACCGGTGGTCGGCGCCCAGGGCAGCCGGACCGCCTGGGACTTGATGGTGATGCCGCGCTCGCGCTCGATGTCCATCCGGTCGAGGTACTGAGCGCGCATCTGCCGCTGGTCGACCACTCCGGTCAGCTGGAGCATCCGGTCGGCAAGGGTCGACTTGCCGTGGTCGATGTGCGCGATGATGCAGAAGTTGCGGATCAGCGCCGGGTCGGTACGGCTCGGCTCGGGCACGTGGAGAGGAGTCGCGGGCACGCAGGGTCCTGATTCTTGAGACGCCGGACGCCGTGTCTCGGGTCGGTTCGGGTCGGGGCGGATCTGTACGTAGCCTCCATCGTCCCACGCCTGCGGGGCGGCGACCGGTTTGGGCCGGTCGGACCCCTCCTGCTACCGTGGAGAGCTGTGCCATGTGGCTCTCGGGCCGCACGGACACACATCGAAGATCCAACGAACCTGAAAAGGCTCTTTCGTGGCGAACATCAAGTCCCAGATCAAGCGGAACAAGACGAACGAGAAGGCGCGCCTGCGCAACAAGGCCGTCAAGTCGTCGCTCAAGACCGCGATCCGCAAGGCCCGCGAGGCCGTCGCCGCCGGCGACGTCGAGAAGGCCACCGTCGCCGTGCGCGCCGCGTCCCGTCAGCTGGACAAGGCCGTCTCGAAGGGTGTCATCCACAAGAACGCCGCCGCCAACAAGAAGTCGGCGCTGGCCTCCAAGGCTGCCACCCTCCAGGGCTGAGCGATCTGATCCCACCGCCGGAACGGACCAAGCGGGCCCTCTACCCCGCTCCTGCCCGGCCCCCGCGCCGCACACCGAACCTGCGTTCGCCACGCGGGTGCGGCGCACCCAGCTCGAACCCGAGGCCCCGCGGTCCTTTCCCCAGGACAGCGGGGCCTTCGGCGTGGGCGGCCCAAGGCCGACCCGGCAACCCAGCGCGTGGGGTACTTGCGGACGCATCGACCGCGCGTCCGAGGCCCGCCCGGCGAAACCCAGCCCGTCCGGCGATTGAGGACGCCTGAAAGGCAGGTCCAAGCCCGTCCGGCGATTGAGGACAACCGCGGCCGCACAGGGCCCCCGCCGCACCGCACTACCGCGGGCTACGCCCGCCCCGGGCCGCACCCGCCACGGCCACCACCGCCTTCTCCAACGCGTACTCGGGGTCGTCCCCGCCCCCCTTCACCCCCGCGTCCGCCTCCGCGACCGCCCGCAGCGCCACGGCGACACCGTCCGGCGTCCACCCCCGCATCTGCTGCCGCACCCGGTCGATCTTCCACGGCGGCATCCCCAGCTCACGGGCGAGGTCCGCCGGCCGCCCCCCGCGCGCCGAGGACAGCTTGCCGATCGCCCGGACCCCTTGCGCCAGCGCGCTGGTGATCAGGACGGGCGCCACCCCCGTGGACAGCGACCAGCGCAGGGCTTCCAGGGCCTCCGCCGCCCGCCCCTCGACCGCCCGGTCGGCGACCGTGAAGCTCGATGCCTCGGCCCGCCCCGTGTAGTAGCGCCCGACGACCGCCTCGTCGATCGTGCCCTCGATGTCCGCGACGAGCTGCGACACCGCGCTCGCCAGCTCCCGCAGGTCGCTCCCGATGGAGTCGACCAGCGCCTGGCACGCCTCGGGCGTCGCGGACCGCCCGAGCGCGCGGAACTCGCCCCGCACGAAGGACAGCCGCTCGGCCGGCTTCGTCGTCTTCGGGCACGCGACCTCGCGGGCCCCTGCCTTACGGGCCGCGTCGAGCAGCCCCTTGCCCTTGGCACCGCCCGCGTGCAGCAGGACGAGGGTGATCTCCTCGACCGGGTCGTCCAGATACTTCTTGACGTCCTTGACCGTGTCCGCGCTCAGATCCTGCGCGTTGCGCACGATGACGACCTTGCGCTCGGCGAACAGCGAGGGGCTGGTCAGCTCGGCCAGCGTGCCCGGCTGGAGCTGGTCGGGGGTGAGGTCCCGGACGTCCGTGTCGGCGTCAGCGGCGCGCGTGGCCGCCACCACCTGCTGCACGGCTCGGTCGAGGAGCAGGTCCTCCTGCCCCACGGCGAGCGTGAGCGGGGCGAGCGGATCGTCGCTGGAATTCTTTCTGGTGGCCATCGCCGTCCAGCATCCCACGGGCCGCTGACAGCCCGGTCCCGGCCGCGTCCGCCGCCCCCTCCCCCGTATCCGAGAATGAGCACGTGAGCGATGAGAGACACGTGCTGGTGCTGCCCGACCGCGATGCCGCCGAGGAGGCGGCGGAGGAACTCGCCGACCGCTTCGGCGTCACCGACGAACCGCAGCTCGTGCGGGACGCGCTGGCCGGCGAGGACGACGCCGAGGACGCCCAGTGGCTGGTCGTCGTGGAAGACCCGGACCACCGTCTCGACCCGGCGGCGCTCGACGCGTTCGCGGCGGAGTACGAGGGGTGGCTGGAGGCACCGTAGGACCGGCCCCGCAGGGCCGGCGGTCAGCCCTTCGGGACGATCTGGATGTCCATCTCGACGGAGATGCTCGGGCCGACGACCGCGATGCCGCGCGCCAGCATGGTCTGCCAGGTGAGCGTGAAGTCCTCGCGGTGCAGCTGCGTGGTGGCGCGGCAGGCGGCCCGGGCCTCGCCCTCCATGCCGTTGCCGAGACCGAGGTACTGGGTGTCGAGGGTCACCGTACGGCTCACCCCGTGCAGCGTGAGCGCACCGCTCACACCCCAGCGGGTCCCGCCCCGGTGCACGAAGCGGTCGCTGTAGAACTCCAGCGTCGGGTACCGGCCGACGTCCAGGAAGTCGCTGGAGCGCAGGTGATCGTCGCGCATCTGGACGTTCGTGTCGATCGACGCGGCGTCGATGATCACGTGCATCGCCGAGTCCTCCATGCGGTCGGCGATCCGCACCGCCCCGGCGAAGGTGTTGAACCGGCCGTGGATGCGGGCCATCCCGATGTGCCGGGCGGTGAAACCGATCTGGGAGTGCATCGGTTCGATCTCCCAGTCGCCCGGTTCGGGCAGCTGCGGCGGGGCGGCGACCTGAAGGGTCACATCGCCGAGGCTCGCGTGGCCGCTCTCGGTGACCGTGGCCGAACCGTGGAAGGGGGTGAACCCGTCCGCCGTGACGGCCAGCCGGTACTCCCCCGCCGGAACCGTGGCCACGACACTGCCGTACGGGTCGGTCTCGCCCCCGACCACCTTGCGCCCCGCGCGGTCCGTCAGAACGAACTCCGCCTGCGTCACGGGCTCGTTCACCGGGTCCAGCACCCGGCAGCTGAGAACACCCGCCGAGTCCGGCACCACCAGCCCGGCGAAGGCATTGCCCCGAGCCGCACCCGTCGCGCCCTTGTTTCCGAACCAACGGCCGAACATCTCCACACACTCCCGGGCACTCGCTCACCTCGGGCCGGAGGGCAGACGTCGTTGTCGGAGCAGCGGCCCGCCGACGAGCATGCATTCGACCACCATTGAGGCGTTCGAGGCAAACAGAGCGGCTGACGTCACCTTGGGCGCAGGTGTTACCGAAGGTCCGTTTTTCCGGGGAGCCGGTCCAGGAGCAGGCCGAAGTGGTCCCGATAGGCGGCCAGCACCTCGTCGTCGCTGCCCAGCGGCCTCTCGTGCCTCTCCCCGCCCACCGTCGTGAGGAGCTTGCGACCGCTGAGGGTGATCCGGCCGTCCTCCGTGCTGCGCGAGCACACCGGGGCCCGGGTGAAGTGGGAGTCGGGCGAGGTGCGGTGATACCAGGCGCCTCCCCGGAAGTCGGCCAGTTCCCTGGGCCGCCGCTCCAGCCGGAACTGGGGCCTGCCGTCGCGGAGGACGTCGAGGTCCCCGAACTCCCCGCCGCCGGTCGTGACCGGGGCGATCCGGAAGACGCCGCCCGGGTCCTCCTGGTCGGCGCGGACGTCGAGCGCGAGCGGGTGCCTGGCGTGGTCGCCGAAGCCGACGTCGGCGAGCCACGGCCCGGTCCCGTCCTCCGTCTCGACGCGCAGCGCCAGATGGTCGTACGGGATGCCGAGCCGTCCCCCGTCCCCGTGGACCCGGGCCTGGAGGAGGTCGACGCGGAAACCGAGCGCCCGCAACAGTACGGCGAACGCGCCGTTGAGTTCGTAGCAGAAGCCGCCGCGCTCGCGGGCCACGATCTTGTCCAGGAGCGGTCCGTCCTCCAGCACGATGTCCTCGCCGAGGTGGATGGAGAGGTTTTCGAAGGGCACGGCGACGAGGTGGCGCACTTGCAGCTCCCGCAGCGCCGAGGCGTCCGGGCGGGCGGGCCTGACCGCCCCGATGCGGTCCAGATAGGCGTCGATGGTCTGCGGCAGTTGCGGGTCCATGGGACCAGTCTGTGCCGCCGCACCGGCCGCGTGCCATGCGCCACTGGTCCTAGGACCGACGACGGTGTCGCACGAGCGGGGCCCGGGTTAGCGTGCGCCGCATGCCCCTTCCGGAACCGGCGCGCAGCCGTGCACAGCGCAAGCAGGACGTACTCGACCGCCTGGAGAACGACACGGACGCCTGGGTGTCGACCGCCTCCTCCGGCGGGGCGCCGACCCTGGTGCCGCTGTGGTTCGTGTGGGACGGGGGCACCTTGCTGATGGCGACCCGGCGCACCAACCCGACGGCGGTCAACCTGTCGCCGGACGGCCTGGCCCACATCGCCCTGGGTCACACCCGCGACGTGGTCATGATCGAGGCGACGGGCGAGGTGGTGGAGGGTGCGGACCTTCCGCCCGCGTCGGGCGACGCGTTCGCCGCGAAGTTCTCGTGGGACCTGCGGGGGCGCCCCGCCTGGGTCTACCTTCGCTTCACCCCGTACGCGGTCCGGGCCTGGCGGGAGTCCAACGAGCAGCCCGGCCGCGACCTGATGGCCGACGGGCAGTGGCTGGTCTGAGAACTCCGGCCGTCGCCTCGCCCCGTGCCCCGTCATGACCGCCCCACCGCCTTCAGCCCGCTTCCCGCACCCGTCACCGCGATCGCCCCGTTCCTGTCGGTGCGCAGCACCACCGCCCCTTCCTCCGCGAGCGCGTCGACCGTCCTGGGCGCCGGGTGCCCGTACGGGTTGTCCCGGCCCACGCTCACCAGCGCGAACCGGGGCCGGACAGCCCGCAGCAGGGCGCTGTCCTGGTGCGCCGAGCCGTGGTGGGCGACCTTGAGCACGTCCACCCGGGGCAGCTCCGGGTGGCTGAGCAGCAGCGCCTGCTGGGCGGGCGGTTCCAGGTCGCCCGGCAGCAGCAGCGTGAGCCCGCCGGTCCGTACGAACAGGGTGACGCTGGCATCGTTCGGGTCCTGCGCGGCGGCGTACGGAACCGGCCCGGCCGCCGCGCCCCCGCCTGCCGCGCCCGGAGGCCACAGCACCTGCCAGTCCAGCCCGCCGATCCGCCGCCGTTCCCCGGGGACGGCCCGCAGGACGGGCACACCGGCCCCCGCCGCCGTTCTCCGGACGAACGCGGCCTGCTCCGGCGGCTCGTCCAGGCTCGTCGTCTGGATCGCGCCCACCGCCCTGCCGCGCAGCACCCCGGGGAGCCCCCGCACGTGGTCGGCGTGGAAGTGGGTGAGCAGGAGCAACGGGACGCGGCTGACGCCCAGTTCGCGCAGACACCGGTCGGCGAGCCGGGGGTCGGGACCGGCGTCCACGACCACGCCGGTGCCACGCCCCGCCGCGAGCACCAGGGCGTCCCCCTGGCCGACGTCGCACATGGCGAACGCCCAGCCCGGCGGCGGCCACCCGGTCAGCACCCGCGTCAGCGGCGCCGGCCGGAGCACCGCGAGGACCAGCAGCAGCGCGGCGGCCGAGCAGACCCAGGGCCGCCGCCCGGCCCAGCGCGCGGCCTTGACCAGGACCAGGACCACGGCGGCCAGCAACACGGCCCCGGACAGGCCGTCGGGCCAGTCGGTCTCCGCCCCGGGCAACGCGGCTCCGGTCCTGGCCACCGAGGCGATCCATCCGGCCGGCCACCCCGCGATCCTGGCGAGCAGCCCGGCCGCCGGCATCGCCAGCGGTGCCACGGCCAGCGCGGCGAACCCGAGGACCGTCGCCGGCGCCACGGCGAACTCCGCCAGCAGATTGCACGGGACGGCCACCAGACTCACCCGGGAGGCGAGGAGCACCACCACGGGCGAGCACACCGCCTGCGCGGCCGCCGCGGCGGCCAGTGCCTCCGCCAGCCGTGGCGGCACCCGGCGCCGGCGCAGTGCCTCGCCCCAGAGCGGGGCGAGGGTCAGCAGGGCGCCGGTGGCCAGCACCGACAGCACGAAGCCGTAACTGCGCGCCAGCCACGGGTCGTAGAGCACCAGCAGCAACACCGCGGCGCACAGCGCGGGAATCAGTGTCCGGCGCCGCCCGGTGCCGATGGCGAGGAGCGTGATCAGCCCGCACGCGGCGGCCCGCAGCACACTCGGTTCGGGCCGGCAGACCAGGACGAAGGCGAGCGTGAGCCCACCGCCGAGCAGTGCCGTCATCCGCAGGGAGATCCCGAGCCTGGGCGCCAGTCCCCCGCGCTCGGCTCGCAGCGCACGGCCGGGCGGCCCGATGAGCAGAACGAGCAGAATCGCCAGGTTCGAACCGGACACGGCCATCAAGTGTGTGAGGTCGGTCGCCCGGAACGCGTCGTGCAGTTCGGGGGTGACCCGTGACGTGTCGCCGACGACCAGGCCGGGCAGCAACGCCCGCGCGTCGGGGCCAAGTCCGTCGGTCGCCTCCCGCAGCCCGGCGCGCAGCCGCCCCGCCGTGCGCTGGAGGAGGCTCGGCGGCCCCGTCACCCTCGGCGGGGCCTTGCCGTCGGGCCGCAGCACGGCGGCTACCCGTTCGCCCTGGTGCAGCGGAGGTGCCAGCCGACCGGCGATCCGCAGGCGGGTGGAGGGCAGCAGCCGCTGCCAGGCCGCCGCCGCGCCGCCCGGCGGGACGATGACCAGGACCGGTGTCCGCAGCCGCACGGCCGTGCCGTCGGCCCGCGTCAGCCGGGTGACCTCCGCGTCCAGGAGCAGGGAGGCGGGCGTGCTGTGGTCCCCGCGCACCCGGGGGAACGTGCGCCGGGCATCCGAGGTGAGGACGATCTCCGCCTGGACGCGCGCGTACTGCCGGGCCAGCCCGGGGACCGGCCCCCGCCGCGCGTCGGCACCGTGCAGCGCGGCGGACGCCGCCCCGGCCGCCCCACAGAGCAGCACCGCCGCAACGGCCGTCGCCCGCAACCGCCCCCGCGCACTCCCGGTTCCGGCGGCGCCGCCCACGCCCGACGCCCCGGCACCACCGACTCCGCCGCCCCCACTCGGCACCCCACTGTCGGCCTCCCCGCGGGACCGCCGCAGCCCCACCGCGAGGAGCACCATCGCCGTCCCCAGGCAGAGCGCGACCCCCATCGCCGCCCAACGCCCCGGGGCGCCCACCGCGAGCCCGGCGCCTGCCCAGGCCGCCGCTGCCGGGGCGAGCAGCCGGAGGTCGGCCGGACCCTCCTGACGGGGGTCGGAGAGCCCCAGCCGTCGGCCCGACGCCGCGTGAATGTCCCGCTCCTCGTGGGCCTCCGCCACCGCGCTCGGAGCCGGCACCCCGAGGGCGCCCGCCGCGCTCACGGCCGGACCCGGGGCTGGAGATCCGCGAACCGGCGGGCGCCGATCCCGTTGACCTCGCGGAGTTCGTCCACGGACCGGAAGCCCCCGTGCTGGGTGCGGTAGTCCACGATGTGCTGGGCCAGGACGGGGCCGACGCCCGGCAGCCCCTCCAGCTGCTCCGCCGTCGCGGAGTTGAGGCTCACCGGTCCGGTCGCCTCCGCTCCAGCGGCCCCCGCCCCGGGACCCGTGGCCGGGGCGGGGCCAGTTGGAGCGCCCACCACGATCTGCTCGCCGTCCATGAGCACCCGGGCCCGGTTGAGCCCCGCCAGGTCCGTCCCGGGCCGCGCCCCGCCCGCCGCCGTCAGCGCGTCGTCCACCCGCGATCCGGAGGGCAGCCGGCGCAGCCCCGGGTTGCGCACCTTCCCGCTGACGTCCACCACGATCTGCCCGCCCGGCCCGGCAGCGGGACCGGGGGACGGCTCGGGCCGCCCGCCGGGCTCCGGCTCAGCCCCCGCGTCCGGCTCCGGCACAGGCGCCGACGCGTGCACCCCCTCGCCCGCCATGTCCGGAGCGCGGACCCCCTCGGGCCGAGCGGACCAGAAGTGCGTCCCGGCCAACACGGCGGCCGCGACCAGGACCACGACGAGCGCGGCAAGGGTCTTCGGCTCCAGGCCGCATCGGAGCTGCACCCACATCGGAAGCCGCTCCCGCACCGCGAACACGGCCGCCTCCCACCGCCCCACGGGCGCCGCGCCCGCAGGCGCCTCCCCACCACCACCCGAGGCACGGGGCGCCGCGGAAGCCGGAGCGGAAAGGGAAGGCGGTGGCCCCGCCGCCTCCGGAGGCATCGCAGCCACGGGCGGCGCGGCGCCGACCCCCCACCGCGCGACGCGCCCTTCGCCCCCGCCGGCCATCAGCGCGTCGGCCCTGCTGCGCGCCGCCGCGACCGCCTCCGCGCGGGCGGTGGTCCGGCGTCGGCGGCCCGGTCCGGGGCGCGCCGCTCGTCGCAGGCGCCCGTCGGAATCCGGGGCGCGGCCGGGGCCCGCACCCGGTCCGCCGGGTCCGCTGGTTGCACGATGTGATCGGAAGGCCATGGATCAGGACGCTAGGCAGTCCCGCCGAATCCCGCTGAGCGCGGGAGATTTCCGTGGACAACGAGCTCATTGTGTATAAGTCGGCCACTCCGGAGAGTGACCCCTTCACCCGGCGATCGGGTGCCTCAGCGCGGCGAGACCACCGCGCCCAGCAGCCCCGGCCCGGTGTGCGCGCCGATCACCGCGCCGACCTCGCTGACATGCAGGTCCGCGAGGCCGGGCACGCGTTCCCGCAGCCGCCCGGCCAGCCGCTCCGCGCGCTCGGACGCCGCGAGGTGATGCACCGCGATGTCCACGGGCCCGCTGCCCGCGCGCTCGGCGACGATCTCCTCCAGGCGGGCGATGGCCTTCGAGGCCGTCCGCACCTTCTCCAGCAACTCGATCCGGCCGCCGTCGAGCTGGAGCAGGGGCTTCACCGCGAGTGCCGAGCCGAGCAGGGCCTGCGCGGCGCCGATCCGGCCGCCCCGGCGCAGGTAGTCCAGGGTGTCGACGTAGAAATACGCGGAGGTGCCCGAGGCGCGCTTCTCGGCGGCCGCCACCGCCTCGTCCAGGCCGCCGCCCGCCTCCGCCGTCTCGGCGGCGGACAGGGCGCAGAAGCCGAGGGCCATCGCGACCATCCCCGTGTCGACCACGCGCACCGGCACCGGGGCGTCCTTCGCCGCGAGCACCGCCGCGTCGTACGTACCGGAGAACTCCGCGGACAGATGGAGCGAGACGATACCGGTCGCACCGGCCTCCGCGACGGCCCGGTAGGTGGCGGCGAAGACCTCGGGGCTGGGCCGGGAGGTCGTCACTGAACGGCGCTTCTGGAGGGCCAGGGCCAGCGACCGGGCTGAGATCTCGGTGCCCTCCTCCAGGGCCTGATCGCCCAGCACCACGGTCAGCGGCACCGCCGTGATGCCGTGCCGCCGCATCGCGTCGGGCGGCAGGTAGGCCGTTGAATCGGTGACGATCGCGACATGGCGGGACATGCCCCGGAGGTTACCCGCAGGCGACCGGGGCAGGCAGTCCGACCCCGCGCGAGTGATCAGTCACGATCGCTTCGCATCGCATCCTGCCACCCCCGGTCACCGGTGGTCGCCTCCCCCGGCGCGGCCCTGCCGGCCCGCCGGGCACGCCCCGCTCAGTTGGTGGTCTCGGGCCGGGCCGCCTTCTGCCACGGGTAGGCGTTGCTCCGCCGGGGGTCCCGGGCGGTGATGGCCTCGGGCTGCTTCCTCCGGTCCTCGTCCGGCGCACCGGAGTCCGGTCGCACTCCGGTCGGCGCGTCCGCTCCGCCGCCCCACTCCGGCGCCGGACCCGGCGCCGAATCCGCCGTGGTCCAGTGCCGCAGGGCCCCGGCCTCCATGTCGATCTGCGCGTTCAGCGCCGAGAGCTCGTCGTCGGCGAACTTGCGGGCCCGGTCACGGGCGGCCCAGCGCAGCGAGTCGGCGGACCGGGTGATCTGCGCGGTGCGCTCCTTCAGGCCCGGCAGCCGCGAGGACACCGTCGCCTTGTCGGGCTCGCGCTCCAGCGCCTTCAGCTCCGCGTCCAGTTCGAGCCCGTGCACGCTGAGCCGGTCGAACAGCCCCAGGGACTCCGACAGCGAAGCGTCCTCGGCCGCGCCCGCCCGCAGGGCGTCCTGAGTGGCGCGCATCGACGTGCGCAGCGAGAGGCGCAGCTGTGCCAGCTCACCACCGACGCCCAGCTGGCCGTAGCTCTTGGCCCGCAGGGTGGTGTCCTCGACGGTGCGGCGCGCCTGTGTGATCGTGCGGTCCACGCCGCGCCGGGCCGCACCGACGACCTTGACCGTCGCGTAGACGCCCAGCGCCATGAAGGCGACGACGAGCAGCCCCAGAATCAGGATGACGGCTTCCATGAGCGCCCCTCGAATGGTGTGACGGCCTCCGGTACACCTACACCGGTCCTCTCCACCGTAAACGGAACGGGCAGGTTGGGGGTTCCGGCGGAACCCCCAACCTGCCCGTAGGGGAAAGCCCCCACCCCGCGGCGGTGACTAGGCCGGAACGATGTTCACCAGCTTCGGCGCGCGGACGATCACCTTGCGGATGCCCGCGCCGCCCAGCGCGGCGACGACGGCCGGGTCGGCCAGGGCCAGGGCCTCCAGCTCCGCGTCGGTGATCGACGGGGAGATCTCCAGACGCGCCTTGACCTTGCCCTTCACCTGCACCACGCAGGTCACGGTCTCGTCCACGACGTACGCCGGGTCGGCCACCGGGAAGTCCTGGTGGACGACCGACTCCGTGTGGCCCAGCCGGTGCCACAGCTCCTCGGCGATGTGCGGGGCCAGCGGCGCCACCAGCAGCACCAGGGCATCGGCGACCGGGCGGGGCAGCGGGCCGCCCGCCTTGGTCAGGTGGTTGTTCAGCTCGGTGACCTTGGCGATCGCCGTGTTGAAGCGCATCCCGGCCATGTCGCCGCCGACGCCGTCGATGGCCTTGTGCAGCGCGCGCAGCGTGTCCTCGTCGGGCTCGGAGTCGACCACGGTGACCTCGCCGGTCTCCTCGTCGACGATGTTGCGCCACAGCCGCTGCAGCAGTCGGTACTGACCGACGACCGCACGCGTGTCCCAGGGCCGCGACACGTCCAGGGGGCCCATGGCCATCTCGTACAGGCGCAGCGTGTCCGCGCCGAACTCGGCGCAGATCTCGTCGGGCGTGACGGCGTTCTTCAGGGACTTGCCCATCTTGCCCAGGACGCGGGAGACCTTCTCGCCCTGGTAGTAGAACGCCCCGTCGCGCTCCTCGACCTCGGCCGCCGGGACGGCGATGCCGCGGCTGTCCCGGTAGACGAACGCCTGGATCATGCCCTGGTTGTACAGCTTGTGGAACGGCTCGGCGGAGGAGACGTGACCCAGGTCGTGCAGCACCTTGGACCAGAAGCGCGCGTACAGCAGGTGCAGCACGGCGTGCTCGGCACCGCCCACGTACAGGTCGACGCCACCGGTCGGCTGTCCCTCGCGCGGGCCCATCCAGTACTCCTCGATGGCCGGGTCGACCAGCTTCTCGGAGTTGTTGGGGTCCAGGTAGCGCAGCTCGTACCAGCAGGAACCGGCCCAGTTGGGCATGGTGTTGGTCTCGCGGCGGTACTTCTTCGGCCCGTCGCCCAGGTCCAGCGTGACGTTGACCCACTCGGCGTTGCGCGACAGCGGGGTCTCGGGCTGGGTGTCGGCGTCGTCCGGGTCGAAGGTGCGCGGCGAGTAGTCGTCCACCTCGGGCAGTTCCAGGGGCAGCATCGACTCGGGCAGCGGGTGGGCGATGCCCTCCTCGTCGTACACGATCGGGAAGGGCTCGCCCCAGTAGCGCTGGCGGCTGAACAGCCAGTCGCGCAGCCGGAAGTTGACGGTGCCCTCGCCGACGCCGTGCTCCTTCAGCCACTCGGTGATGCGGGCCTTGGCGTCGACGACGCCCAGACCGTTCAGCGAGATCTCGTCGTTGGCGGAGTTGACCAGCTTCGCGTCGTACGAGGCGAAGGCGTCCTCCCACGTCGAGGCGTCGGTGCCGCGGTCGTCCGACGGCTCGACCACGCAGCGCATCGGCAGCTCGAAGGCGCGCGCGAACGCGAAGTCACGCGCGTCGTGCGCCGGTACGGCCATGATCGCGCCGGTGCCGTAACCCATCAGGACGTAGTCGGCGATGAAGACGGGGATCTGCTCACCGCTGACGGGGTTGGTGGCGTACGCACCGGTGAAGACACCGGTCTTGTCCTTGGCCTCGGCCTGCCGCTCGACGTCCGACTTGGCGGCGGCCTGCTTGCGGTACGCGGTGACCGCCTCGGCCGGGGAGGCGTGGCCGCCCGTCCAGACCGGGTGGGTGCCCTCGGGCCAGGCGGCGGGGATGATCCGCTCGACCAGCTCGTGCTCCGGCGCCAGCACCATGTAGGTGGCGCCGAACAGGGTGTCCTGGCGGGTGGTAAAGACGGTGACGCTGCCCGCGCCGTCGACCGGGAAGTCGACCCGCGCGCCCTCGGAGCGGCCGATCCAGTTGCGCTGCTGCAGCTTGATCGCCTCGGGCCAGTCCAGCCCGTCCAGGTCGTTCAGCAGGCGGTCCGCGTAGGCGGTGATGCGCATGTTCCACTGGCGCAGCTTCGCCTTGAAGACGGGGAAGTTCCCGCGCTCGGAGCGGCCGTCGGCGGTGACCTCCTCGTTGGCCAGGACGGTGCCCAGGCCGGGCGACCAGTTGACCGGCGCGTCGGACGCGTAGGCCAGCCGGTACTCACCCAGGACGTCGGCGCGTTCGGCGGCGGTCAGCGCGCTCCAGTCACGGCCGTCGGGGGTGGCGCGCTCACCGCTCTCGAACTGGGCGACCAGTTCGGCGATCGGCCGGGCGCGGTCCGCCTCGGTGTCGTACCAGGAGTTGAAGATCTGCAGGAAGATCCACTGGGTCCACTTGTAGTACTCGGACTCGATCGTGGCGAACGAGCGGCGCTTGTCGTGGCCCAGGCCCAGGCGGCGCAGCTGCGCCGTCATGTTCTCGATGTTGGCCTCGGTGGAGACCCGCGGGTGCGTGCCGGTCTGCACGGCGTACTGCTCGGCGGGCAGGCCGAAGGCGTCGAAGCCCAGGGTGTGCAGCACGTTGTGCCCGGTCATCCGCTGGTGGCGGGCGAAGACATCGGTGGCGATGTAGCCCAGCGGGTGGCCGACGTGCAGCCCCGCACCCGAGGGGTAGGGGAACATGTCCATGATGAACTTCTTGGGCCTGGCGGCCAGCTCCGGGTCGCCCGCCAGGTCACCGGTCGGGTTGGGCGCCTCGTACGTGCCCTCGGCGTCCCAGAAGTCCTGCCAGCGTGCCTCGATGTCGGCGGCCATCGCTGCCGTGTAGCGGTGCGGCGCAGCGGCGTCCGCTGCGGAATTCGTCTCGCTCATGATCCTCAAAGCTCCATCGATCGTCATCTGCCGGCATCCACGTCTACGGACACACGTCCTTGGAAACGAAAAATCCCCTCGCACAGGAGGGGACGCCGCGCTGATGCCGACCAGGCGTTCTCACCGGTCGGGACTGATCAGCGCGGCTCGCTAAGCAGAAGGGCTACGGCACGCATGGCGTCAGGGTACCGCACCGAGCCGGTCTCCCTCCGGGCGATAACCGTCGACCGGGCTCCGCACGCAGAACGGCGGGCCATCCGAATCGGATGGCCCGCCGTTCCTTCTTCACTGTGGAGCTAAGGAGAATTGAACTCCTGACCTCTTGCATGCCATGCAAGCGCTCTACCAACTGAGCTATAGCCCCTCGTCGTGCCGCCCGGTCTCCCTGGCGACATCGAGAACAGTACCGGTCACCCCGGCCGTCCACCAAATCGATTCCGGTCCGTCCGGTTTTCCCCCGCCGGAGGAGGGGAAGCGGTCAGGCCGTGGCGAAGGAGTAGAAGCGCTTGAGGGTGCAGTGCTCCTCGAGGAGCCGGCCGTAGATCGGCTCCCCCTCCAGCTCCCGGTAGGTCTCGATGGGGTCGCCTTTTATGATCAGCGCCCGCGCGCATTCCTCGCACCAGTACTGATAGTCCGCGTTGACCGGGTCCATGTCCCTGACGATGGGCGTACCGCTGCCGCACCAGTCGCACTTCCGCCTGTGTGCACCCATGGATCAGCTCCGGCCCCGGCGGACGAAAGGCGGCTGCGGGACCTCGTGGCGGCTCCCAGGCATCGCGCACACCCTCCCGTTCGGTCCGTCGCCCCCTCCGGCGGTCCGATTCTGCCATGACCCCGCAAGGGGGTCAGCCGACCGCCGTTCCCGCCCGTCACCGCCGTCGTACGAGCCCCGCCGCGGCCCCCGCGCACGCCACCGCGGCAAGGGCCAGCTCGCAGACCCACAGCGCGTGCCCCGACCCCTGCGGCCCCGCCGTGCCGAGGCGGTCGAGGTAGAGGGTGCCGACGGCGGCGACGCCGATGACCTGCCCGAGCTGGGTCACGGTCACCAGCACACCGCTAGCGTCGGCGGCGTCCTGGGGCCGTACGTCCGCCAGGGCGCCCGCGAGGTTGGGGCTGAACGCGAGAGCCATACCCCCGCCGATGAGCACGAAACCCGCGTACAGCGCGACGCCCCCGTCGCCCCCGCCCCGCAGCACGAGACCGGTCACCGTCACACCGGCGGCCAGCACGGCGAACCCGCCGGGCACCAGGTACCGCTGGAGCCGCGCCGGCCACCGCCGCCAGGTCAGCCCGGCCGCGCCGAAGGCCACCGCGGTCGGCGCGCACAGCAGCCCGGCGTGCAGCGCCGAGTACCCGAGACCGCCCTGGAGGTGCAGGGTCAGCGTGAAGAGGAAGCCCGCGTTGGCCGCCATCACCAGCAGGATGCGCACCGCCGCCACGGCGATTCCGGGCAACCGGAGCACTCGGGGCGCGATCAGGGGCGCACCCCCGCGCGCGGCGAGCCGTGTCTCGTACGCCACGAAGCCGGCGAGGGCCACCACGCAGGCGAGCAGGCAGGCCCACGTCCAGTCCGGCCAGCCCAGCTCCTGGCCGAGCACCAGCGGCACGGTCAGCAGTGTGACGGCCACCGCGAGAAGGACCAGGCCCACCGGGTCGAAGCCGCGCACCCGCGCCTCCCGCCGGCCCTCGCCGGTGGGCGGTTCGCCGGGCAGCACCCGCGCGCCGAGCACCAGCAGGACGAGCCCGATCGGCACGTTGACCAGGAAGACCGGCCGCCAGCCCGCCCCGAACAGGTCGACGCTCACCAGCACCCCGCCGACGACCTGCCCCGCCGCGGCCCCCGTGGCCAGCACGGCACTGTAGGCACCGATCGCGCGCACCCGCGCCGCCCCGGTGAAGTGCTGCTGGATCAGGCTGAGCACCTGCGGGATCATGACCGCCGCGCCCGCCCCCTGGACCACCCGGAACGCGATCAGCTGACCCGAGTCCGCGGCCAGTCCGCAGGCGAGCGAGGCGGCGGTGAAGACGGCGAGCCCGGCCAGATGCGCGCGACCGTGGCCGAACACCCCGCCGAGCCGCGCGCCGGCGACGAGGAGCACGGCGTACGAGATGGTGTATCCGGCCACCACCAGCTGCAACTGGGCTCCGGACGCGTGGAGTTCGGCACGGATCGTCGGGGCGGCGACGTTCACGATGAAGATGTCGAGCATCGCCATGAACTGGGCCGTGAGCACCACGGCGAGCAGCCGGCCGGGGGTCTTGTCAGTGGCGGGAGTTCTACTGGTGACGGAGCGTGAGGCCGCCGTCTCGGATGTCGCGGTCATGGGCTCCAGGCTGGCGCCGTACGCATACGGGTAACGAGAGCCCGCTGATGCTGGTACTGGCACCACCTGGCAACTCCGGGGCGCAGCACGGACGATGGGGGCGTGACGACGGTGACGACACAGAAGCACACGCGGCGGAGCGGACCGTCGCACGGCAAGCGGCCCGAGCTCGCCGCCTTCCTCCGCGGCCGCCGGGCCCGGGTGACCCCGGCCGACGTGGGCATGGCCCCCGGTTTGCGGCGGCGCACCCCCGGCCTGCGGCGCGAGGAGGTCGCACAGCTCTCCGGCGTCGGCGTGACCTGGTACACCTGGCTGGAGCAGGGCCGCCCGATCAACGCCTCCCCGCAGGTCCTGGACGCGGTCGCGAGGACGCTGCGGCTGGATCCCCCGGAGCGCGAGCACCTGTACGAGCTGGCGGGCGTCGCCTTCCTGCCGGGGAGGGAGTCCGACACGTTCGAGGTCGGCGAGGAGGTCCAGGGCATCATCGACGCGCTCGACCCGCTGCCCGCCGTCGTCTACAACGCGCGCTATGACGTGCTGGCGACGAACCCGGGCTATCGGGACCTCTTCGGCATCCCCGTCATGCGGGGCACCAAGGTCCGCAACGCGCTGTGGTCGCTCTTCACCGCGTCCGAGGAGGACTGCCCGGTCGTGCACCGCGAACAGGAGCTGCCCCTGATGGCGGCGACCCTGCGCAGCGGCTACGGGCGCCATGTGGGCGAGCCCGCGTGGGAGTCGTTCATCGCGGAGCTGTCCGAGGCGAGCCCGTACTTCGCGAAGCTGTGGCGCAGCGGGGACGTCGTGCCGCCGGGGCGGCGCGTAAAGACCTTCCGGCACTGGGCGGTGGCCGGTGAGATACGGATGACCTCGGTGTCGCTGACCATCAACGGGCTGCCCGAATGCCGGATCGTCACGTACACCCCGGCCGACGACGAGAGCCGGGAGGTGCTCGCCGCCCTGCGGGCGTACCACCGGGGCACGCGTGGTGAGTGATCGCACATGCGGAAATCCCGCCCCCTGACGGGGACGGGATTTCCGATTGTGGAGCTAAGGAGAATTGAACTCCTGACCTCTTGCATGCCATGCAAGCGCTCTACCAACTGAGCTATAGCCCCGCTGTTCGCTGTGTTTCCCTGCGCTCCCGCGCTGCGAACAAGAAGAACTTTAGCCTGTGACCAGCCGGAAAGTGAAATCCGGGCCCCACCGCCCCCGGGGGCGGCCGGCGACGGCCGGATCAGGTGTCGTCGCCGAGCACCGGTTCGGGCAGCGTGCCGGCGTTGTGTTCCAGCAGCCGCCAGCCGCGGGCGCCCTCGCCGAGCACGGACCAGCAGCAGTTGGTCAGCCCGCCGAGCCCCTCCCAGTGGTGCGCCTCCAGGCCCAGCAGCCGGCCGATGGTGGTCCGGATGGTGCCACCGTGGCTGACGACGACCAGCGTGCCGTCCTCCGGCAGCTTTCCGGCGTGTCCGAGGACCACGGGCGCGGCCCGGTCCGCGACCTCGGTCTCCAGCTCGCCGCCACCGCGCCGCACGGGCTCCCCGCGCTTCCAGGCGGCGTACTGCTCGCCGTAGCGCTCCACGATCTCCTCGTGGGTCAGGCCCTGCCAGGCGCCCGCGTAGGTCTCCCGCAGACCCGCGTCGTGCACCACGTCGAGCCCGGTGATCGCGGCGAGCTCGGCGGCCGTGGCCGCCGCCCGCCGCAGGTCGGAGGCCACGATCGCGTCCGGCTTCAGCGAGGCGAGCAGCCGGGCGGCCCGGGCGGCCTGCGCGACGCCGGTCTCGGTCAGCTCGATGTCCGTGGAGCCCTGGAAGCGGCGTTCCAGATTCCATGCCGTCTGGCCGTGGCGCCAGAGGACGATCCTGCGGCCCCTGCCGCTCCTGCTGCCGTTCAGCTCTGCTCACCTTCCGTACCGCCGTTGAGCTGCGCGTGCTCGGCGGCCTTGCCGCGGGTCTTCACCGCGTCCTCGGGCAGGTCGAGCTCGGGGCAGTCCTTCCACAGGCGCTCCAGCGCGTAGAAGACGCGCTCCTCGCTGTGCTGGACGTGGATGACGATGTCGACGTAGTCGAGGAGGATCCACCGGGCGTCGCGGTCGCCCTCGCGGCGGACCGGCTTGGCCCCGAGCTCCTTCTGGAGCCGCTCCTCGATCTCGTCGACGATCGACTTGACCTGGCGGTCGTTGGGGGCCGAGGCCAGCAGGAAGGCGTCGGTGATCGACAGCACGTCGCTGACGTCGTAGGCGATGATGTCGTGCGCGAGCCGGTCGGCGGCCGCCTGGGCGGCGGCGTTGATGAGCTCGATGGAGCGGTCAGTGGCGGTCACAAGCAGGCTTTCGTCGTCGGTCGGATAGACCTCTAGGGTCTCACGGGGAACCGCCCGTCCACGCAGCCATATTCCGCGGGCCGCGCGGGAGGCCCGGGCCGCACCGCCCGGACCTCCCGCGACCGCTCCGCGGCTACTCGGGCTTGTAGTCCTGGCCGAGGAGGACGGAGACGTCCGCGTTCCCGGCCGGCTTGCCCTTCTTGACCGTGCTGGTCGGCAGTCCGAGGGTCTTGGCGACCTGGGTCGCCTTCTCCTTGTCGGCCGCCTCGGCGTAGACCACCTGCGAGGAGGAGGCCGCGTCGGCCTTCCCGCTGTTGACGAAGGCGAAACCGCCGTTGACCAGCTTGCCCCGGGCGGACTCGGTGGAGCCGGTGTCGCCGGTGGCGTTCTTGATCCCGACCCGGATCACCCCGTCCGCCGACGGGGCCTTCACCCTGCCGCCGAGGATGTCCTTGACCACGCTCTCGGTGGCCGCGTCGGTGAGGGTGCCGTCGTCCTGCACGGGCAGCAGCGCCGTCTTGTAGTCGCCGATCTTGGCGTGCTCGGCGAGCTTCGCCAGCGAGGCTCCGAGGTCCTTCTCCGGCAGCGACGGGTCGAGGATCTGCGCCAGCGTCTGGACGGTGACCGTGGCCGCCTGCGGGTCGTCGGACATCTTGCGCAGCACCCCACGCATGACCTGCCCGAACCGCATCAGCTGCTTGGCCTCGGCCTCGCCCGGTCCCCGGTACGTGGCGTACGCGACGGCCATCTGGCCGCTGAGGGTCTGCGCCTCGCCCTTCTTCACCAGATCGCCGGAGCCCTTCTTGGCGCCCGGCACCGCGGTGTCGGTGTCGACCTCGATGTTGCCGACGAGGTCGACCAGGTTCTCCAGGTACGGAGTGTCGAGCCGCCAGGTCCCGCTGATGTCGGTGCCGAGCAGGGTGTCCAGGGAGTCGCGGGTCCCGGACGTGCCGTCGTCCTCGACCGACTTGCCGAGCGTGGTGGTGGTGCCGTCCTCGTTCGAGACGGCGAGGGAGTTGGGGAGCAGGACCGTGGTGCCCTGCTTGGTGGTGACGTTGTCGACCAGCAGGGCGGTGGACGTGGCGCCGGTCTTGGTGTTGTGGAGGTGGACCACGATGACGTCGCGGCGCTGCGGACCGGTCGTCGCGGTGTTCTCCTTCCCGTCGCCGCCGGACAGGCCGGGGATCTTGTCGGCCGACCAGAGGTAGCCGACGCCGCCGAGCACGACCAGGACGCCGACGACGAGCAGCGCGACGATCCGGTTGCGGCCCCGGCGGCGCGCCTCCTCGCGGCGCTCGCTGCGGCTCTCGGTGAACTTGAGCCAGTCGATGACGTCCTCGGAGTCCTCGTCGGGCTCCTCGATGAAGGCGAACTGCTCGGTGCGGTAGTCGTCGCCACCACGGCGCTGCCCGGGCACGGCCGCCTCCGGCCCCGGACGCGGCCCGGGCTCCCGGTCCGGGGCGGGCGTGGGCGCCGGGGCGGGGGCGGGAGTCGCGGCCTGCTGCGGGATGCTCCACTGCTGCGTCGTGTCGACCGCGGCGGGCTGCTGCCCGGTGTCGTGGACGGGCTGCTGCTGCCCGGTGTCATAGCCGTACCGGTCGTAGCCGTAGTCCTGCTGCGGGGCCGGCTGTGGCCCGGCCGCGTAGGGGTCGAACGGCTGCGGCGGCGCCGGGGGCTGCTGGGCGTACGGGTCGTAGCCGTATCCCTGTCCGCCGTACGGGTCCGGCTGCTGCGGCTGCTGCGCGTACGGGTCGTACGTCTGCTGCTCCGGCTGCTGCTGGTACACCGGCTGCCCGTACTCGTCGTAGCCGATGATCTGCGGCTGCTGGTAGTACGGGTCGTACGGGTTCTGTCGGTCGTTCACCGGTGCCCCTTTCCGTGGCTCACTCGCCGCGGTACAGCTGGCGCTTGTCGATGTAGCGGACCACGCCGTCGGGCACGAGGTACCAGACCGGTTCGCCCTGGGCGACCCTCGCACGGCAGTCCGTCGAGGAGATCGCGAGCGCGGGGACCTCCACCAGGGAGACGCCCCCCTTCGGCAGCCCGTCGTCCGTGAGCACATGGCCCGGCCGGGTCACGCCGATGAAGTGGGAGAGCGAGAACAGTTCCTCGGCGTCGCGCCAGGTGAGGATCTGGGCGAGCGCGTCGGCACCGGTGATGAAGAAGAGGTCCGCGTCCTCGTGTGCCTCGCGCAGGTCCCGCAGGGTGTCGATCGTGTACGTGGGGCCCTTGCGGTCGATGTCGCTGCGACTGACCGAGAACTGCGGGTTGGACGCCGTCGCGATGACCGTCATCAGATAACGGTCCTCCGCCGGGGACACGTGCTTGTGGCTCTTCTGCCACGGCTGCCCGGTCGGTACGAAGATCACCTCGTCGAGGTGGAACTGGGCGGCCACTTCACTGGCCGCCACCAGGTGTCCATGATGAATCGGGTCAAACGTCCCGCCCATCACGCCGAGTCGGCGTTTTTCGCGGCCGGTAGGCACTTCCTGCTCTCCCATGCGTGCAGAGCCTACTGGCACAGCTGTACGCCTCGGCCTCAGCGGTCGCGGTTGAAGCGCGTGGTGATCCACAGAAGGAGGAGAAGCACGACAAAGGCACCGCCACCGGTGAGGTAGGGGCTGAGGCTTTCGTGATTGCCGCCGTGCTCGCCCTCGGCGGCGACGGTGACCAGCTGGTGTGCGGTGCTCGTGAGGCTCATCTTCGGCAGGACCTATCGATCGGGAGTCGGGGGAAGACGTCGCGGACATCGTATGCGGGTGCCCCGGGCACGCTCGCGCCGACTCAGTCTTTGTTGTCGTCGTTGCGGTATCCGCGGAGCAGGAACCAGGCCAGCAGGGCGGCTCCCAGGAGGGAGGCGACCAGCACGATGCGGATCGTGTTGCCCGGCCCCTGGTCCCCGGACGCGGCGGCGAACAGAGCAACGGTTTGCGGCATGTCGGGCGTCTCCTCAGTTATCCACAGCCCCCCGCACACCGTAGCCCCAGCACCTAGGCTGGGCTGCGTCAGGGGGCGAGCGACGTCTCGTACGAACACAGGGGGCCCATGTCATGACGAGCAGCCACGAGAGCCAGGACCGCGTGCCGAGCAGGCAGCGCAAGCGTTTCCCGGGGATCTCCTCCCGGGCCTACGAGCACCCCGCGGACCGCTCCGCACTGGTCGCGCTGCGCAAGCTGAGCGGCTTCGACACCGTCTTCAAGGCGCTGAGCGGACTGCTGCCGGAGCGCAGCCTGCGCCTCCTCTTCCTGTCGGACTCCGTCCGGGTGAGCGACGCACAGTTCGCGCACCTCAACGACATGCTCCGGGACGCCTGTTACATCCTGGACCTGGAGAAGGTCCCGCCGATGTACGTCAACCAGGACCCGCGGCCGAACGCCATGTGCATCGGGCTGGACGAGCCGATCATCGTGGTGACCACGGGCCTGGTGGAGCTGCTGGACGAGGAGGAGATGCGGGCGGTCATCGGCCACGAGGTCGGACACGCCCTGTCGGGCCACGCGGTGTACCGCACGATCCTCCTCTTCCTCACCAACCTGGCGCTCAAGGTCGCCTGGATCCCGCTGGGCAACGTCGCGATCATGGCGATCGTGACGGCGCTGCGCGAGTGGTTCCGCAAGTCGGAGCTGTCGGCGGACCGGGCCGGGCTCCTGGCCGGCCAGGACATACAGGCGTCGATGCGCGGCCTGATGAAGATCGCCGGCGGCAACCACCTCCACGAGATGAACGTGGACGCGTTCCTCGCCCAGGCCGATGAGTACGAGAAGTCCGGCGACCTGCGCGACTCGGTGCTCAAGATCCTCAACGTGCTGCCCCGTTCGCACCCGTTCACCACGGTCCGCGCCGCCGAGCTGAAGAAGTGGTCGGAGACCCGCGACTACCAGCGGATCATGGACGGCCACTACCCGCGCCGGGACGAGGACAAGGACACCTCCGTGACGGACTCGTTCAAGGAGTCCGCCTCGCATTACGCCGATTCGGTGCGCAACAGCAAGGATCCGCTGATGAAGCTCGTCGGCGACATAGCGGGCGGCGCCGGGGACCTGGGCGGCAAACTGCGGGACAAGTTCACCGGCGCGGGCAGCGCCAAGGGCGGTGCTACGGGCGGGTCGTCGGGGACGGAGGGGACTGACGGGACCCAGGGCCCTGAGGGCTCGCGGGGGCCGTCGGCGGAAGGGAGCTGACCTCCAGCGTCCCGCAGAGCGCGGCGACGGGCCGGCCCGCGGCGTACGGGTCGGTGCCCGCCGGTCCCCGCGAGACCGCCCGCTCCCCGGCGAGCAGCGGGCGCAGGGCGCCCGAGGCGTCGGCCGGGCAGGACTGCGGGCCCGCCTGGAGGTAGCTGGTCTGCACCTCCAGCCGGTGCAGCCGCAGGTCCTCCCGGTCGAACCGGAAGCGCATCTCCCGGCGCACGGTGAAGAGGGAGGCGCCGCCCTTCGGCTGCGGGCCCGACACGGCGGGGCGCAGGGCGTACGTGAAAGTGTGGTCCGAGACGACCTCCAGTGCGTCGGAGCCCGTCTGGGTGTAGCGCAGGGTGCCCCGGACCCGGACCTCGGGGTCCGCGGTGACCCGGGCCGGGTCGAAGCGGACGAGCCAGCCGGTCGCGGCGTGCTGCCCGTCGTCGTAGGGCTCGTTGACGCTGTGGTCGAACTGCTCCATCTGGTCCGGGTCGAGAAGCGCCTCCACGGGGCGCACGGCGTTCCCGCTGAGCACGTCGGGGTCGAGCGAGGAGGCGGCCAGGTAGTCCTTGGCGGTGGCCAGGGCGGCGCTCACCTCGCTCTCCGAGAAGTCGGTGGTGTGCCGGGCGGGCGGCGGGTTGATGCCGTCCCGGCCCTTCGGGTAGTGCGCGGCGGGGCTGCTCGCGAAGAGGGCGGCGGGGGTGCCCGCGGGGACCGCCCCGCGCGGGGCGAGGGGGACGAGGGTCATCCGCAGCGGTTCGGGCTTCCGGGCGGCGGCCGGGGTCTCGTAGGGGTGGCTCAGCCCCATGAAGACGGCCGTGCCGAAGGCCAGGGCGATGAGGATCATCAGGGCGAGGGCGATCCGGGAGCCGTTGCGGTAGGCCCGCCCGGGCAGGCTGCGGACGGCGCGGGCGTGCTCCCCCAACCGTTCCTGGGCGGAGAATTCCTGCAGCCGGGCGGCCCGCACGAAGGACTCGTCGAAGACGAGTGAGCCGTAGTCGTCGTCCGGACCGTGCGCGCCGTTCTCCGCCGGGCCGTCGGGTGGATTTCCGCGATGTGCCATGACTTCTCCCGACTCCGTGAGAAGTCCCCTCTTCGGGCGGAGGAGGGGTCATACATTCAGGGTGGGTCGATCACGACGACGGTAAACGCGGTGACGCCCGGCAACCACCGGGGAGTTCCGCCGGACCCGCCGGACGGGGGACCCGGGCAGGCGGGACCGGGCCGGCCGGGGGGCGGGAGTTCAGGGGGTGCGCGGGACGGCGGAGACCATCGGGCGGGAGTAGTCGTCCGCGTCCGAGGGCGCGGAGCCGGGGCCGGGCCCGGGCGCGCTGTCCCCGGTGGAGGCGGGCGGCGGGACCTGGTCCTGCCGGTCCCCCGAGCTGTTGCGGTAGACGGCACTGAAGGCGAGGGCCACCATGCCGATGCCCATCAGGACGGCCAGCAGCCAGGCGACCGGCCGGTGCCAGCGGGCCGCCCCCCGGTACGGGCGGAGCGCGCCGCCGTGGCGTCCGTAGGGCCCGTGCTCGTGGAAGTCGTCCGCGTCCAGCGGGTCGTAGCCGTCCGGGCCGCCGTAGCCGCCCGGACCGTAGCCCTCGTCGTACAGCTCGTCGTCGTAGGGGCCGCCGCGGGCTCCGGCGCGCCGGGCGTCGGCCTCCGCGCGCGCCTCGGCCGCGGCCAACAGCCGCTCGACGGCGGTCGGTTCGTGGAACTCGGCGGCCCGTACGAAGTCCTCGTCGAACACCACGGAGGCGAAGTCCTCGTCCGCGCCCCCGCGGTCGTCGTCGGGCTCCCAGCCGTTGGGATACGGCCTGCCCCCCGCGTCGTCCGCCACGGTTTCAGACTAGCCCCGGCGGACCGCTTTGGGCAGGGAGACGGCGCATTCGCCTGTCACCGGGTCACCGCACGTGGCCGTCGCCGGTGACGATGTACTTGGTCGACGTCAGTTCCGGCAGGCCCATGGGGCCCCTGGCGTGCAGCTTCTGCGTGGAGATGCCGATCTCGGCGCCGAAACCGAACTGGCCTCCGTCGGTGAACCGGGTCGAGGCGTTGACGGCCACCGTCGTGGAGTCCACCAGCTGGGTGAAGCGGCGGGCGGCGGCCTGCGAGGTGGTCACGATGGCCTCGGTGTGGCCGGAGGACCAGAGCCGGATGTGCGCCACGGCCGCGTCCAGCGACTCCACGACGGCCGCCGCGATGTCGTACGAGAGGTATTCGGTCTCCCAGTCCTCCGGGGTCGCCGCCACCACCGTGGCCTTGGAGCCCTCGGCGTACTCCAGCACCCGTTCGTCGCCGTGCACGGTCACCCCGGCCTCGGCCAGGGCGTCCAGGGCGCGCGGCAGGAAGGCGTCGGCGATGTCCTTGTGGACGAGCAGGGTCTCGGCGGCGTTGCAGACGCTGGGGCGCTGGGCCTTGGAGTTGACCAGGATCTCCACGGCCATGTCCAGGTCGGTCCGCGCGTCCACGTACACATGGCAGTTGCCGGTGCCGGTCTCGATGACGGGGACGGTGGACTCCTCGACCACCGTGCGGATCAGCGAGGCGCCGCCGCGCGGGATGAGCACGTCCACGAGGCCCCGGGCGCGCATCAGCTCGCGCACCGAGTCACGGTTCTCGCCCGGGACCAGCTGCACCGCGTCGGCCGGCAGCCCGGAGCCGCCCACGGCATCGCGCAGCACCCGCACCAGGGCGGTGTTCGACGCGAAGGCGGAGGACGAGCCGCGCAGTAGGACGGCGTTGCCCGACTTCAGGCAGAGGGCGGCGGCGTCCACGGTCACGTTCGGCCGGGCCTCGTAGATGATCCCGACGACGCCGAGCGGCACCCGGACCTGGCGCAGGTCGATGCCGTTGGGCAGGGTCGAGCCGCGGACGACCTCGCCGACCGGGTCGGGCAGGGCGGCGACGTGCCGTACGTCGGCGGCGATGGCGCGGATGCGCTCCGGGGTGAGGGTCAGCCGGTCCACGACGGATTCGCTGGTCCCCGCCTCACGGGCGCGCGCCACGTCCTCCGCGTTCGCTTCGAGGATGTCGCTCGTCCGTACTTCCAGCGCGTCGGCGATGGCCAGGAGCGCGTCGTCCTTCGCCGCGCGCGGAAGTGGCGCGATGTCGGCGGCGGCGGAGCGGGCCCGGTAGGCGGCCTGGGCCACGGGAGACATGTTGTCGTACGGCGAGAGCGTGGTCATGCCCGCAGAGTAGTGCGCGCCCCGCGGGCATTCCGCACGCATCCCGTGATGCGAGACGGCCGTTTCACCGGAGGCGGCCGGTCAGTACGGGTGGACGCCGACCGGCGCGGCGGGCGGCGGCCCGTATCCCTCGGCGACGCGCTGGTGGTAGGTCTCGCGGTCGATGACCTCGAGGCCGACGATCGCCCAGGGCGGCAGGCCCGCGGTGGAGCGGTGCTCGCCCCACAGCCGCAGGGCGACCGCCGCCGCGTCGTGCAGGTCGCGGGCCTCCTCCCAGTACCGGATCTCCGCGTGGTCGTTGGCGTAACGGCTGGTCAGCAGGAACGGGTGGTCGTGCGCGAGCTGTTCGAGACCGCGCCTGACCTCCTTCAGCGGGAACTCGTTCCCGGAGACGCAGAGGGTGACGTGCCACAGCTTCGACGGGGTGTGCTCCTGGCCGGCCGGGCTCGGCTCCGGCCGGCCGGAGCGCTCGTCCCTCCGGTCCGCGGGCCCGCTCCCGTCGAAGCCGGTCCCCGCTCCCACACTGGTCAGGGTGCGGCCACCCATTCCTCGGGGCGGCGCCCCCGGGCGCGCTCGTCTCACCGGCGGCCTCCTGTGATGTGTTGCTTTTGCTGTACCCCGCAGTTTCCCTGCTACAAAGTGGACCAGCCCGCGGCCCGGCGTGGGGCGGTTTTCGTGAAGGTCCCGGTCGGAAGGCTGGACTTTCAGCCGTTTCGGGGGGCGTCAGCCGTGCAGGAGGACGAGATCGTCCCTGTGTACGACCTCGCGTTCGTAGGCGGGGCCGAGGTCCCGGGCGAGGTCGCGGGTGGAGCGACCGAGGAGCTGCGGCATCTCCTTGGCATCGAAGTTGACGAGGCCGCGCGCCACGGGCCGCCCCCGCAGATCGCGCAGCTCCACCGGGTCGCCCGCGGTGAATTCGCCCTCGACCGCCGCGATCCCGGCCGGCAGCAGCGAGCTGTGGCGCTCCACGACCGCCTGCACCGCGCCGTCGTCCAGGGTCAGCGAGCCGCGCGGGGTCGAGGCGTGGGCGAGCCAGAGGAGCCGGTCGGCGGATCGGCGGCCGGTGCGGTGGAAGTAGGTGCCGGTGTCGCGGCCGGCGAGGGCGTCGGCGGCGTGGCTCGCGGAGGTGAGGACGACGGGGATGCCGGCGGCGGTGGCGATCCGGGCGGCCTCGACCTTGGTGACCATGCCGCCGGTGCCGACGCCCGCCTTGCCCGCGCTGCCGATGCTGACCCCGGCCAGGTCGGCGGGGCCGGTGACCTGGGCGATGCGGGTGGTGCCGGGGATGCTCGGGTCGCCGTCGTAGAGGCCGTCCACGTCGGACAGGAGGACCAGCAGGTCGGCGCGGACCAGGTGGGCGACGAGGGCGGCGAGCCGGTCGTTGTCGCCGAACCGGATCTCGTCCGTGGCAACGGTGTCGTTCTCGTTGACGACGGGCAGCGCGCCCATGTCCAGGAGCTGGTCGAGGGTGCGGTAGGCGTTGCGGTAGTGGGCGCGGCGGCTGGTGTCGTTGCTGGTCAGCAGGACCTGGCCGACGCGGACGCCGTAGCGGGCGAAGGAGGCGGTGTAGCGGGCGACGAGGAGTCCCTGGCCGACGCTGGCGGCGGCCTGCTGGCGGGCCAGGTCCTTGGGCCTGCGGTGCAGTCCGAGCGGGGCGAGTCCGGCCGCGATGGCGCCGGAGGAGACGAGGACGACCTCGCGTTCGCCGCCGTCGCGCACCTTGGCCAGCACGTCGACCAGGGCGTCGACGCGGTCGGCGTCGAGGCCGCCGGCGGCGGTGGTGAGGGAGGAGGAACCGACCTTGACCACGATCCTGCGGGCTTCCGTCACGCCCTGCCTTGCCCCTGACACCCGGTCCCCCGCATTCGCTCGCTGGACCCCGCAATCTACGCGAGAGCGGAATCCGGCGCCTTCGCGTTCCGCACCGTGGAAACCTTTTCGTCGCCTTATGTCCCGTTCCGTGTCTGTTCGGTCTCCGGACTCGTTGGGCAGAGACACCGGGGCCGGCAGGAGGCCCCGCGGAGTCGAACAGGATGTGATCGCATGCGCCGGCTCTCCGTTCCCGGGGCCTGGGTCCACGAACCCACGGTCTTCCCGGACGGCCGAGGCAGCTTCCACGAGTGGTTCCGGGCGGCGGACCTGGGAGCCGCGGCCGGGCACACACTGGGGCTCGCGCAGGCCAACTTCTCCAGCTCCCGGCGGGGCACGCTGCGCGGGATCCACTTCGCGGACGTGCCGCCGGGCCAGGCGAAGTACGTGAAGTGCGTGCGGGGCGCGGTGCTGGACGTGATCGTGGACGTCCGCACCGGCTCGCCCACGTACAAGCGGTGGGAGGCGGTCCGGCTGGACGACACGGACCACCGGGCGGTCTACCTCGCGGAGGGGCTCGGGCACGGGTTCATGGCGCTGACCGACGACGCGTGCGTGCTGTACCTCTGCTCCGAGGGCTACGCGCCGGAGCGGGAGCACGGCGTCGACCCGCTCGATGCGGACCTGGGCATCGAGTGGCCGTCGGACATCGCGCCGCTGCTCTCCCCGAAGGACGCCTCGGCCCCCAAGCTCGCCGAGGCCGAGGAGCGCGGGCTGCTGCCCTCGTACGCGGCGTGCGAGGCGTACTACGCGCGGCTGCGGGCGGACGGTCCGGCGCTGCCGGGCGTCCGGTCCGGCGAGCCGTCGTTCAGCCCGGCCGGCCGCTGACCGGGGCGTTCGGCGGCCAGGAGCGCGGGGAAGGCCGCGTGCAGCGCCGCGCGCCAGTCGCGGACGGGGTCGATGCCGGCGGCCCGGAAGCGGTCGTGCGCGAGGACGCTGTACGCGGGCCGGGGGGCCGGCCTGGCGAAGGCGGCGCTGCTGACCGGACGGACGCGGTCCGGGTCGGCGCCCAGCAGCCGGAACACCTCCCGGGCCAGGCCGTACCAGGTCGTCGCCCCGCCGCTGGTGCCGTGGTAGACGCCCGCCGGGGCGGTGCCGTCGAGCGCAGCGCGGCCCAGCACGACCAGCCGGGAGGCGAGGTCCACGGTCCAGGTGGGCTGTCCGTGCTGGTCGTCCACCACGTCGAGGGTGTCCTTGACGGCTTCCAGCTTGATCATCGTACGGACGAAGTTGGCGCCGCCCGCGCCGTAGAGCCAGGCCGTCCGCACGACGTGGCCCGTGTCCGGCAGGGTCTCCAGGACCGCGCGCTCCCCGGCCAGTTTGGTGCGGCCGTACGCGCTGCGCGGGGCGGTCGGCGCGTCCTCCGGGTACGGCCGGTCCGCGTCGCCCGCGAACACGTAGTCGGTGGAGACGTGCAGCAGGACGCTCCCGTGGGCGCGGCAGGCGTCGGCGAGGACGGCGGGCCCGGTGCCGTTGACGCGGAGCGCGTCGGCCTCCCGGCCCTCCGCGTCGTCGACGGCGGTCCAGGCGGCGCAGTTCACGACGACGGCGGGCCGCTGGGTGTCGAAGACGGCCCGGACCCGGGCCGGGTCGGCGATGTCCAGGGCCGCGCGGTCCGCCGCGACGACGGTGGCGCCCTCGCGGGCCAGAGCGGTCGTCAGGTCCCGGCCGAGCATCCCGCCGGCCCCGGTGACCAGCCAGCGCGGCCTCACAGGGCGGCCCGTTCCTTGAGCGGTTCCCACCAGGAGCGGTTCTCGCGGTACCAGCGGACGGTCTCGGCGAGGCCGGTCCCGAAGTCCTTGCGGGGCGCGTACCCCAACTCCTCGCGGATCTTGGTGCAGTCGACGGAGTAGCGCCGGTCGTGGCCCTTGCGGTCCTCGACGTGGATCACGTCGGTGTCCCAGTCGGCGTCGCACGCCTCCAGGAGCAGCCGGGTGAGCTCCTTGTTGGAGAGTTCGGTGCCCCCGCCGATGTTGTAGACCTCGCCGGGACGGCCCTTGGTGCGGACGAGTTCGATCCCCCGGACGTGGTCGTCGATGTGCAGCCAGTCGCGGACGTGGGCGCCGTCGCCGTACAGCGGGACGGGCCTGCCCTCCAGGAGGTTGGTGACGAAGAGCGGGATCACCTTCTCGGGGAAGTGGTGGTGCCCGTAGTTGTTGGAGCAGCGGGTGACTCGGACGTCGAGGCCGTGGGTGCGGTGGTACGCCAGCGCGATGAGGTCGGCGGACGCCTTGGAGGCGGAGTACGGGGAGTTGGGCGCGAGGGGTTCGTCCTCGGTCCAGGAGCCCTCCTCGATGGAGCCGTAGACCTCGTCGGTGGAGACGTGGACGAAGGTGCCCACGCCCGCCTCGTACGCGGCGTGGACCAGGGTGTGGGTGCCCATGACGTTCGTACGGACGAAGGCGGCGCCGCCTTCGATGGACCGGTCGACGTGGGACTCGGCGGCGAAGTGCACCACCTGGTCGTGCCCGGCCATGAGCCGCGCGACCAGCTCCGGGTCGCAGATGTCGCCGTGCACGAAGGCGAAGCCCGGATGGCCCCGGACCTCGTCCAGGTTGGCCGGGTTGCCCGCGTAGGTGAGGGCGTCGAGCACGGTGACGGAGACGTCGCCGGGGCCGTCCGGGCCGAGCAGCGTACGGACGTAGTGGGAGCCGATGAAGCCGGCGCCTCCGGTGACGAGGATGCGCGTACCGGTCATGAGGAGATCTGCACCTTGCTGTGGTCGCCGAGGACGAGTCGGTGGGCGGACGGGCTGCGGGGCGCGGGCGTCACCTCGACGTCGTGGCCGATCAGCGACGCCTCCACGCGCCTCACCCCGTCGATGGAGGCGCCCCCGAGGACGATGGAGTACTCGATCTCGCTGTCCTCGATGCGGCAGTTCTGGGCGACCGAGGTGAACGGTCCGACATAGGCGTCGCTGATCACCGACCCGGTCCCGATCACGGCGGGCCCGACGATCCGGCTGCGGGTGACCCGGGCACCCGGTTCGATCAGCACCCGGCCGATGATCTCGCTCTCGCCGTCGACGTAGGCGCCGTCGGTGCACGGATCGACGCTCTCCAGGACCGTCCGGTTGACCTCCAGCATGTCGGTGACGTTGCCGGTGTCCTTCCAGTAGCCGTGGATGACGGTGGAGCGCACGTCGCGTTCGCGGTCGATGAGCCACTGGATGGCGTGGGTGATCTCCAGCT
The DNA here is from genome assembly GCF_040679335.1 of Streptomyces sp. NPDC052299. Taxonomy (NCBI): domain Bacteria; kingdom Bacillati; phylum Actinomycetota; class Actinomycetes; order Kitasatosporales; family Streptomycetaceae; genus Streptomyces; species Streptomyces sp. NPDC052299. Next base: position 366,148 of record NZ_JBFAUP010000005.1, read on the forward strand.
CGCCGCGCCAGGAGGGACGGATCGAGCGGACGGCCTCGTGGACGGCCGGGGTGAAGAGGTAGACGCCGACGAGCGCGAGGTCGCTCTTCGGGTGCTCGGGCTTCTCCTCCAGCGCCACCACCCTGCCGTCCCCGTCCAGCTCCGCGACGCCGAACGAGGTCGGGTCGGGCACCCGGGTCAGCAGGATCTGCGCGTCGGGCCGGTCCGCGCGGAACTCCTCGACCAGGTCCGCGATCCCGCCGACGATGAAGTTGTCCCCCAGGTACATCACGAAGTCGTCGTTGCCCAGGAAGCGCTGGGCGACCAGGACCGCGTGGGCGAGGCCGAGGGGTTCGGCCTGCGGGATGTAGGTGACATCGATGCCGAAGCGCGAACCGTCACCGACCGCCGCGCGGATCTCCTCCTCGGTGTCGCCCACGATGATGCCGACCTCGGTGATGCCCGCCTCCGCGATGGCCTCCAGGCCGTAGAAGAGCACCGGCTTGTTCGCCACCGGCACCAGTTGTTTCGCCGAGGTATGGGTGATGGGACGCAGCCGGGTGCCGGCCCCACCGGAGAGTACGAGAGCCTTCACAGTTCCTGCCCCCACGATGAGATGTGACGGCGGCCGCCGGGGCCGCTACCTAGGGCGTGTTTCGAAAGTCCCGCCTGCCGGGCGACGCCTGGCACGCACTCTCGCCGCACCGGCCGAGATCCCAAGTACGTCCAGTACGAGGGATTTCGGCCGGCACGCCGAGAGCACGCACCAGACGCCGCCCGGCCCGCCCTGCGGGCGGACGGCGCTACTTTCGAAACACGCCCTAGGGGACCTTACTGAGCTTCCCTCGCATCTTCCGCGACAAAACGGCCATTAACGCTATCTCAGAGGTAAAAGTGACGGTCTCCGGCAACCCGGACCGCCGCGCCGTACGCGAAGGGCCCGGCACCGCCCCGTGGAGCGGTGCCGGGCCCTTCGTACGGCCGTGCTTACGGGTGGCGCAGGCGCCAGCCCTGCCAGGCCGACTCGATCATCTCGTCCACGCCGTACCGCGCCGACCAGCCGAGCTCCCGGCCGATGCGCTCGGCGGAGGCGACCACGCGGGCCGGGTCGCCGGGGCGGCGGGCCGAGACCTCGGCGGTGGCGGCCTCGTTGCCCGTGACCTTGAGGATGCGGTCGACCATCTCGCGCACCGAGCTGCCCTCGCCGCGGCCGATGTTCAGCGTGAGGTCCGTACCGGGCTCGGCGTCCTCCAGCCGGCGGGCGGCGGCGAGGTGGGCGGAGGCGATGTCCTCGACGTGGATGTAGTCGCGGATGCAGGTGCCGTCGGGCGTGTCGTAGTCGTCACCGAAGATGCGCGGGGCCTCGCCGGCCTCCAGGCGCTCGAAGACCATCGGGACGAGGTTGAAGACGCCCTCGTCGGCCAGCTCCGGCGAGGCGGCGCCCGCCACGTTGAAGTAGCGCATCGAGGCGGCGCGCAGCCCGTGGGCCTTGGCGGCGGCGTGGATCAGCCACTCACCGACCAGCTTGGTCTCGCCGTACGGGCTCATCGGCGCGCACGGCGTCGTCTCGGTGACGAGGTCGACGTCGGGCATGCCGTAGACGGCGGCCGACGAGGAGAACACCAGCCGGTCGACGCCCGCGGCGACCATGCTCTCCAGCAGGACCTCCAGGCCGGTGACGTTCTCCTTGTAGTAATACAGGGGCCGCTCGACGGACTCGCCGACCTGCTTCTTGCCCGCGACGTGGACCACACCGGTCACCCCGTGCTCGCGGATCGCCGCGTCCAGGGCCCCGCGGTCGAGGACCGTGCCGGTCACCAGGGGCACGCCCGCGGGCACCTTGTCGGCGCTGCCGGTCGACAGGTCGTCGAACACGACCACCCGCTGACCACCGGCGAGCATCGCGCGCACCACGTGGGCGCCGATGAACCCCGCACCACCCGTAACCATCCAGGTCATGTCCGTGCTTCTCCTGTCAGCTGGCTGTGCCGTCGGCGTCCCACCCTACGCGGAAGGCCCCCGGCACCCCCCGGGGGCGGCCGGGACGATCAATTACGCTGTCCGGGTGCCGGACGCCGACCACTGTCGCACGGTCCGACCGCGCCCCTCGTAAGGTCCCTGCGGACAGCCCTCTGGAACTGGTGGACGATGCCTCGACTGACACTCATCGTGCCTGCGTACAACGTGCAGGGGTACATCGGGGAGTGTCTGGACTCCGTGCTCGGGCAGGACTTCACCGACTTCGAGGTCATCGGCGTCGACGACTGCTCCCCGGACGGTTCCGGTGCGATCCTCGACACATACGCGGCCCGCGACGACCGGCTGCGTGTGCTGCACCTCACGGAGAACGTCGGCCTGGGCCGTGCCCGCAACGCGGGACTCGAAGAGGCGACCGGTGACTACGTCCTCTTCCTGGACAGCGACGACACCCTGGCACCGGGTTCGCTGTCGGCCATCGCGGCCCGGCTCGACGCGACCGGCGATCCGGACATCCTGGTCTACGACTACACCCGGACCTACTGGGACGGCCGGCTGCTGCGCAACAAGCGCTCCGACCTGATGACGGAAGACGGCCCGGACGTCTTCTCGCTCGCCGAGCGCCCGCAGCTCCTGGACCTGCTCCAGATCGTGTGGAACAAGGCGTACCGCCGCGACTTCGTCACCCGGCACGGCTTCCAGTTCCCGCCCGGCTATTACGAGGACGCGCCGTGGACGTACGGCTCGCTCATCGCGGCGGAGCGCATCGCGGTGCTCGACCGCTCCTGCGTGATGTACCGGCAGCGGCGTGAGGGCGGCAACATCCTGCGCACGGTCAGCCGGAAGCACTTCGACGTCTTCGACCAGTACGACCGGGTGTTCGCGTTCCTGGACGAGCGGCCGGAGCTGGACTCCTGGCGCCCGGCGCTGTTCCGGAAGATGGTCGACCACTTCCTCACCGTGCTGGAGAAGCCGGGCCGGCTGCCGCGCAACGCCCGCGCCGAGTTCTTCCACCGGGCCGCGAAGGACTACCGCGCGCGGCTCCCGGAGGGCTTCGAGCGGCCGCCGGGCGGACGCGGTTACAAGTACGCGCTGCTCGGCGTCGACTCGTACTCCGCGTTCTTCGGCCTGACCCGCGCCAACAACGTCCGCCACCGGGCACGGCTGGGCGGTCAGGCCCGCATCGGCCGGGCCAAGCGGGCGGCCCTCGGCATGTTCTACCGGTCCCAGCTGCGGCTGCCGGTGGACGAGAACCTGGCCGTGTTCTCGGCGTACTGGGGCCGGGGCTACTCCTGCAACCCCGCGGCCATCGAGGCCGAGCTGGGGCGGCTCGCACCGCAGATCCGCCGGGTCTGGGCGGTGCGAGCCGAGCACCGCGACCGGGTGCCCAAGGGCGTCGAGAAGGTGATCGTCGGCTCACGCGAGTACTGGGCGGTCATGGCACGCGCCAAGTACCTGACGAACAACGTCAACTTCGGCGACACCATCGTCAAGCGCGAGGGGCAGATCCACCTCCAGACCCACCACGGCACCCCGCTGAAGACGATGGGCCTCGACCAGGCTCAGTACCCGGCGTCCACCAACATGGACATGGAGAAGCTGCTCCGCCGCTGCGACCGCTGGGACTTCAGCCTGTCGTCCAACCGGTTCTCCACCACCGTCTGGGAGCGCGTCTACCCCTGCCGGTACACCACCCTGGAGACCGGCTACCCGCGCAACGACGTGCTGGTCAACGCGACCGCCGCGGACGTCGTGGCGGCCCGGCGGGAGCTCGGCCTCGCGGACGGCACGACCGCCTTCCTCTACATGCCGACCCACCGCGAGTACGAGAAGGGGTTCGCGCCCCGGCTCGACCTGTCGAAGCTGGCCGAGGACCTGGGCCCGGACGTCACCCTGCTGGTGCGCGGGCACTACTTCTACAAGCCCACCGGCCGGCTCGCCGAGCTCCAGGCCGGCGGCCGGATCATCGACGTCTCCGGCCACGGCAACGTCGAGCAGCTCTACCTCGCCGCCGACGCCCTGATCACCGACTACTCCTCGGCAATGTTCGACTTCGCCAACCTCGACCGGCCGATCGTCATCCACGCGGACGACTGGGACACCTACCGGGTCGTGCGCGGCACCTACTTCGACCTGATGGCCGAGCCCCCGGGCGCCGTCGCGACGACCCAGGAGCGGCTGACCGAGATCCTGGGCTCGAAGGAGTGGCGCGACGAGAAGGCGGCGGCACTGCGCGCGGCGTTCCGGGAGCGCTACTGCGACTACGACGACGGGCGGGCCGCCGAGCGCGTGGTGCGCAAGGTGTTCCTGGGCGAGGAGACCCTGCTGCCGGTGGTCCCGCTCGCGGAGCGCACCCCCGTCCCCTCCCCCGCCGAGGCCCTGTCCCAGGTCTGAGCGCCCCGTAACGAAACGACCGCGGGCCCGGTCCCTTCCTGCTGACGGAAGGGACCGGGCCCGCGGTCGTTGCCCTGCGGGTGCCTTACGAGAACGGGTCGAAGTCCCGGTACTCCGCGGCGACCTCGTCGCGCTCCGCCTCGCGGTCGCGGCGGCGCTGAGCGGCCGGACGCGGCTCCTCCAGGCGGTGGTCCTCGCCACGGCGGCCGAGCATCTCCGCACCGGCGGTCACGGTCGGCTCCCAGTCGAAGACGACCGCGTTGTCCTCGGCGCCGATCGCCACGCCGTCGCCCGCCCGGGCCCCGGCCTTGCGCAGCTGGTCCTCGACACCGAGCCGGGCGAGCCGGTCCGCGAGGTAGCCGACGGCCTCGTCGTTGTTGAAGTCGGTCTGGCGGACCCAGCGCTCCGGCTTCTCGCCGCGCACCCGGTAGATGCCGTCCTCCTCCAGGGTGACGGTGAACCCGGCGTCGTCCACGGCCTTGGGCCGGATGACGATGCGGGTGGCCTCCTCGACCGGCTTGCTGGCGCGCGCCTCCGCGATGATGCCGGCCAGGGCGAACGACAACTCCTTGAGCCCGGTCCTGGCGACGGCGGACGCCTCGAAGACGCGGTAGCCGCGCGCCTCCAGGTCGGGGCGGATCATGTCCGCGAGGTCCTGGCCGTCCGGGATGTCGATCTTGTTGAGGACGACGATGCGGGGCCGGTCCTCCAGACCGCCGTACAGCTTCAGCTCCTCCTCGATCATGTCGAGGTCGGAGACCGGGTCGCGGTCGGACTCCAGCGTCGCCGTGTCCAGGACGTGGACGAGCACCGAGCAGCGCTCGACGTGGCGCAGGAACTCCAGGCCGAGGCCCTTGCCCTGGCTGGCGCCCGGGATCAGGCCCGGGACGTCGGCGATGGTGTAGACGGTCTCGCCGGCGGTGACCACGCCCAGGTTCGGGACGAGGGTGGTGAAGGGGTAGTCCGCGATCTTCGGCTTCGCGGCCGAGAGGACCGAGATCAGCGAGGACTTGCCGGCGCTCGGGTAGCCCACGAGGGCCACATCGGCGACGGTCTTGAGCTCCAGGACGATGTCGCGGGACTCGCCGGGCTCGCCGAGCAGCGCGAAGCCGGGGGCCTTGCGGCGGGCGGAGGCCAGCGCGGCGTTGCCGAGGCCGCCGCGGCCGCCCTGGCCCGCGACGAAGGCGGTGCCCTGGCCGACGAGGTCGGCGAGCACATTGCCCTGGCGGTCGAGGACGACGGTGCCGTCCGGGACGGGCAGGACCAGGTCCTGGCCCTCCTTGCCGGTGCGGTGGTCGCCGCCGCCGGGCTGGCCGTTGGTGGCCTTGCGGTGGGGGTGGTGGTGGTAGTCGAGGAGCGTGGTGACGGACTGGTCCACGACCAGGGTCACATCGCCGCCGCGGCCGCCGTTGCCGCCGTCCGGACCGCCGAGCGGCTTGAACTTCTCACGGTGAACGGAGGCACAGCCGTGGCCTCCGTTACCCGCGGCGACATGCAGTTCGACGCGGTCCACGAAGGTGGTCATGGGTGGAACCTCCAGTTGCATACCTGCGGAAAGACTTCGCTCGCCCCCATAAGGGCAACACGCGAAAGGCGGACCCACTTCCCTCCTCGGGAAGTGAGGTCCGCCTCCACGTCATACCGCTCTACGAGCGCCGGGAATTCAGCCGGCGATCGGAACGATGTTCACGACCTTGCGGCCACGGTGCGTGCCGAACTCGACCGCACCGGCGGCGAGGGCGAACAGCGTGTCGTCGCCGCCACGGCCGACGCCCGTGCCCGGGTGGAAGTGGGTGCCGCGCTGGCGGACCAGGATCTCACCGGCGTTGACGGCCTGGCCGCCGAAGCGCTTCACGCCGAGCCGCTGAGCATTGGAATCGCGCCCGTTCCGGGTGGACGATGCGCCCTTCTTGTGTGCCATGTGTTCTCAGTCCCTTACTTCGCAGCCGCGGGAATACCGGTGACCTTGATCGCCGTGTACTGCTGGCGGTGACCCTGGCGACGGCGGTAGCCGGTCTTGTTCTTGTAGCGAAGGATGTCGATCTTCGCGCCCTTGTGGTGGTCCACGACCTCGGCCTGGACCTTGATGCCGTCGAGCACCCACGGGTCGCTGGTCACGGCGTCGCCGTCGACAACGAGCAGGGTAGAGAGCTCTACCGTGTCGCCAACCTTGGCAGTGGAAATCTTGTCAACCTCAACGATGTCGCCGACAGCAACCTTGTGCTGGCGACCACCGCTGCGCACGATGGCGTACACGCGGATCTCACTCTCACTCGAAGCGGAAACCTCTGATGCCAGCCGCTCACACGGGTCCGGGGACCCATGACGATCCGGAGTGGACGAGCGGCCTCTCCCGTACGAGCGGGAGGTCGGTGCTCAGAGGTGTGGCGAACAAACGCCGACGGTCAAGGTTACGGGGCCCGGCACAGCCGGTCAAACCGGGCCCGGCGCCTCAGACCGCGGCGGCTGCGACGTACTCGGCGTACGCGTCCCGGATGCCGTCCTCGGACAGGTTCAGGTGCTCCAGGATCGTGTACCGGCCCGGCCGGGTCTTCGGCGCGAAGGCCACCACCCGTACGAACTCGTCCACGTCGAAGCCCATGTCCTCGGCGGTGACCGGCAGCCCGTGGCGCCGCAGCACCTGGGTCATGCGTACGGACTCCTGGACGGCGCCGCGCAGGTGCATCGCGAACGCCGCGCCGAGCCCGCACTGCTCGCCGTGGCTGGCGGCCCGCTGCGGGAAGAGCAGGTCGAAGGCGTGGTTGATCTCGTGGCAGGCGCCGGAGGCCGGGCGGCTGTCACCGGCCACCGACATGGAGATCCCGGTGAGCACCAGGCCCTCAGCCAGCACCTGGAGGAACGCGTCGTCGCCCAGGCCGCCCGGGTGGCGCAGCACGGCCTCGCCGGCCTGCCGGGCCATCGCGGCGGCCAGACCGTCGATGTCCTCGCCGTTGACCCGGTGGGCCAGCTCCCAGTCGGCCACGGCCGAGATGTTGGACAGCGCGTCCCCGATCCCGGACCGCACGAAGCGGACGGGGGCCTCGCGGATGACGTCGAGGTCGATGACCACGGCGATCGGGTTCGGCACTCCGTACGAGCCCCGGCCCGCGTCGTTGTCCAGCGTCGCGACCGGGGAGCACAGCCCGTCGTGGGACAGGTTCGTCGCCACGGCGACCAGGGGCAGCCCGACGCGCGCCGCGGCGAACTTGGCGCAGTCGATGATCTTGCCGCCGCCGAGCCCGACCACGGCGTCGTACCGCCCGGACTTCATGGCCTCGGCGAGCTTGACGGCGTCGTTCAGCGTGCCGCCGCCCACCTCGAACCAGGAGGCGCCCGGCAGGCTGTCCGCGAGCCGTTCGCGCAGGGCCCGGCCGGACCCCCCGCTGATCGCGACCGCCAGCTTCCCCGAGCCGGAGATCCGCTGATCGGCGAGGACGCCCGCCAGATCCGCCAGAGCCCCGGCCCGGATGTCCACGACGACCGGCGCGGGTATCAGCCGGGTCAGTACTGGCACGCGATCTTCCTGCCCTTGGCGAGGTCGTCGTGGTTGTCGATCTCGACCCACTTGACGTCGCCGATCGGCTCCACGTCGACCTTGAAGCCGCGGTTGACGAGCTCCTGGTAGCCGTCCTCGTAGTAGAGGTCCGGGTCGCGCTCGAAGGTGGCCTTCAGCGCGTCGGCCAGCTCCTCGGCCGCCTCGCCCTCGATGAGGGTGACGCCAATGTACTCACCGGTGGCCTCGGCCGGGTCCATCAGCTTGGTGATCCGGCGGACGCCCTTGCCGTCCTCGACGACGACCTTCATCTCCTCGTCGGCGAGGGACTTCACCGTGTCGAGGGCGAGGATGATCTTCTTGCCGTCACCGCGGGCGGCCAGCAGGGTCTTCTCGACCGAGACCGGGTGCACGGTGTCGCCGTTGGCGAGGATGACGCCGTCCTTGAGCGCGTCCCGGCCGCACCACAGGGAGTAGGCGTTGTTCCACTCCTCGGCCTTGTCGTTGTCGATCAGCGTGATGCTGACGCCGTACTTGGCCTCCAGCGCCGCCTTGCGCTCGTACAGGGCCTCCTTGCGGTAGCCCACGATGATCGCGACCTCGGTCAGACCGACCTCGGCGAAGTTGCCGAGCGTCAGGTCGACCACGGTCAGGCTCTCCTCGTCGCCCTCCGGGCCGACGGGCACGAGCGCCTTGGGCAGCGTGTCGGTGTAGGGACGCAGACGACGGCCTGCGCCGGCGGCCAGAATCATGCCGATCATGGGGTTCTCCTCGGTGCGGTGCGGTGTTGCGGGTGTCTGGGATCAGGAGTACGGGCCGGGCGGGCCGGTCAGAGTTCCGAGGCCACGTAGGCGCGCAGCCAGCTGCGGAAGTCCGGGCCCAGGTCCTCGCGCTCGCAGGCGAGGCGGACGATGGCCCGCAGATAGTCGCCGCGGTCACCGGTGTCGTAGCGGCGGCCCCGGAAGATGACGCCGTGCACCGGGCCGCCGAGCTTCTCGTCGGCGGCGAGCTGCTGGAGCGCGTCGGTCAGCTGGATCTCGCCGCCCCGGCCCGGCTCGGTCTCGCGCAGCACGGCGAAGACGGCGGGGTCCAGGACGTAGCGGCCGATGACCGCGAGGTTGCTGGGGGCGTCGCCCGGCTCCGGCTTCTCGACCAGGCCGGTGACCCGGACGATGCCGTCCTCGGCGGTGGGCTCCACCGCCGCGCAGCCGTAGAGGTGGCTCTGTTCGGGCGCCACCTCCATCAGCGCGACGACGCTGCCGCCCTCGCGCTCCTGGATCTCGGTCATCCGGGTCAGCAGCGGATCGCGCGGGTCGATCAGGTCGTCGCCGAGGAGCACCGCGAACGGCTCGTCGCCCACATGGGGCTCCGCGCACAGGACGGCGTGGCCGAGACCGCGCGGGTCGCCCTGGCGGACGTAGTGCATGGTCGCGAGGTCGCTCGACTCCTGGACCCGGACCAGCCGCTCGGCGTCCCCCTTGCGGGTCAGCGCCGACTCCAGCTCGTAGTTCCGGTCGAAGTGGTCCTCCAGCGCGCGCTTGTTGCGCCCGGTGATCATCAGGACGTCGTTCAGCCCCGCGGCGGCGGCCTCCTCCACGACGTACTGGATCGCCGGCTTGTCCACGACCGGCAGCATCTCCTTGGGAGTCGCCTTCGTCGCCGGCAGGAACCGGGTACCGAGCCCGGCGGCCGGTATGACGGCCTTCTGGATCTTGCGCATGTGGGGGCTTTCGTGTCGGGGTCGGGAGGGCCCGGCGCCGCGACGCGGCCGGCCGGTCCCGGATCGGGACCGGCCGGACCGCGTCACGCGAGGCGGATCAGTCCTCGTCGGCCGTGGCCGTGACGGCCGGGGCGGTCTGCTGCTCCGCCGCCACCGTCTTCTTCGCCGCCGCCTTCTTGGCCGTCGTCTTCTTCGCGGCCGTCTTCTTGGCCGCGGTCTTCTTGACCGCCGCCTTCTTGGCCGTGGCCTTCTTGGCGGTCTTGCGGGCCGCCTTCTTGGCCGGGGCGGCCTCGGTCTCCGCAGCCTCGATGACCTCCGGGGCCCCGGAGGTCTCCGGGGTCTCCACCACGACGACCGCGGCCTCCTCGGCCCCCGCGGGGGAACCGGCGGGCGCGCTGACCTTACGGGTGGCGCGGCGCCGGACACGCGGCGGCGCGGCGGGCTCCTCGGCCGGTGCCTCGGCGTGCGACGCCTCGACCACCGGGTCCTCGGCGGCCACCGGGTCGGGGCCGGGGGCCGGCTCCTCGGCGGCGGGCGCGGGCTCGGCCGGTTCCGCCGGGGCCGCCTCGGTCACGGCCGCCTCGGCCGGGGCCGGCGAACCCGCCGGGGCGGTCGCCTTCCGGGTCGCCCGGCGGCGCGTCCGGCCCTGCGGGGCCTCGGCCGGAGCCTCTTCGACAACCGGCTCCGGGGCCGCGACGGGCTCCGGCTCGGCGACCGGCTCGGCCACGGTCTCCTCCGCCGGGGCGGCGGAGGCCTTCGGGGCGCCGGCCGGGGCCGATGCCTTGCGGGTCGCCCGGCGGCGGCCGCGGCCGCGTGCGACGGCGGCCTCGGCCTCGGCGGCGCTGCTGTACAGCTCCTCGTCCGGGACGAACTCGGGCTCGGGCAGGGCCACCGGTGCGGCGACCTCCGCGGCGACCTCGGCCTCGGTCTCGGCCTCGGTGTGCTCCTGGGCGTGGTCGTGCTCGTGGCCGTGGTCGTGGTCCTGGCCGCCGCCGCGCCGCTTCTTCGAGCGCTTGCCGCCGCCACCGCCGCCCGCGGACGAGGGCTGCTCCATGTGGACGATGACCCCGCGGCCGTTGCAGTGGACGCAGGTCTCGGAGAAGGACTCCAGCAGCCCCTGGCCGACCCGCTTGCGGGTCATCTGGACCAGGCCCAGCGAGGTGACCTCGGCGACCTGGTGCTTCGTACGGTCGCGGCCCAGGCACTCCAGCAGGCGCCGCAGCACCAGGTCCCGGTTGGACTCCAGCACCATGTCGATGAAGTCGACCACCACGATGCCGCCGAGGTCGCGCAGCCGCAGCTGGCGCACGATCTCCTCGGCCGCCTCCAGGTTGTTCTTGGTGACCGTCTCCTCCAGGTTGCCGCCCTGGCCGGTGAACTTGCCGGTGTTGACGTCGACCACGACCATCGCCTCGGTCTTGTCGATCACCAGCGAGCCGCCGCTCGGCAGGTAGACCTTGCGGTCCAGCGCCTTCATCAGCTGCTCGTCGATCCGGTACGTCGCGAAGATGTCGACCTCGGAGGTCCACCGCGACAGCCGGTCCACCAGGTCGGGCGCCACGTGCGAGACGTAGCCGTGGATGGTCTCCCACGCGTCGTCGCCGCTGACGATGACCTTGGAGAAGTCCTCGTTGAAGATGTCCCGGACGACCCGGACGGTCATGTCCGGCTCGCCGTACAGGAGCGTCGGCGCGTTGGAGCTGCCGGTGCCCTTCGCCTTCTTCTGGATGTCCTCCCACTGCTGCTGCAGCCGCTCGACGTCACGGCGCAGCTCGTCCTCGCTCGCCCCCTCGGCGGCGGTGCGCACGATGACGCCCGCGTCCTCGGGGACGATCTTCTTGAGGATGGTCTTGAGCCGGGCGCGCTCGGTGTCGGGCAGCTTGCGGCTGATCCCGGTCATCGAGCCCTCGGGCACGTAGACCAGGTAGCGGCCGGGCAGCGAGACCTGGCTGGTCAGGCGGGCACCCTTGTGGCCGATCGGGTCCTTGGTGACCTGCACCAGGACGGACTGGCCGGACTTGAGCGCGGTCTCGATACGGCGGGGCCCGTGGGCCATGCCCAGCGCCTCGAAGTTGACCTCACCGGCGTACAGGACCGCGTTGCGGCCCTTGCCGATGTCCACGAAGGCGGCCTCCATGGACGGCAGCACGTTCTGGACCTTGCCCAGGTAGACGTTGCCGACGTAGCTGGTGGCCTGCTCCTTGTTGACGTAGTGCTCCACGAGCACGTTGTCCTCGAGGACGCCGATCTGGGTGCGCTCGCCGCTCTGGCGGACGACCATGACGCGCTCGACGGCCTCGCGGCGCGCCAGGAACTCGGCCTCGGTGATGATCGGCACCCGGCGGCGGCCCTGCTCGCGGCCCTCGCGGCGGCGCTGCTTCTTGGCCTCCATGCGGGTCGAGCCCTTGATGGACTGGACCTCGTCGAAGCCGGTGCCGGGCTCCCGCTCCTCCTTCTTGCGGGGCTCGCGGACCTTGACGACGGTGCGCTCCGGGTCGTCCGCGCCGTCCCCGGCATCGGCCACCGCGTCACCGCTGCGACGACGCCGGCGCCGGCGCCGGCGGCTGCTGCTCGTGCCGGAGGCGGCGGACTCGCGCTCGTCGTCGTCCTCGTCCGCCTCGTCGGCGGACTCCTGGGCGGCCTCGGGCTCGTCCCCGGCCCGGTCGGCGTGCTCGTCGTCCGTCTGCTGCTCGGCGCCCTCGTCCTCGGCGGCCTCGCCCCGGCGGCGGCGACGGCCGCCCCGGCGACGGCGGCGCGACGGGCGGTCGCCGTACTCGTCGGTGTCCTCGCCGTCCTGCTCGGCCTCGGCGGCCTCCGGCTCCTGCTCGTCCTCGGCCTGCTCCTGCGCCGGGGCGGCGGTCACGGTCTCGGTGGTGTCGGCCTCGGCGGCCTCACCGCGACGGCGGCGACGGCGGCGCGAACCGCCCTGGGACCCCGTCTCGACGGCGGGCGCCTCCTCGCGGACCGGGGCGCTCTCGTCCTCGGGCTCCTCGTGCGAGGCGGCGGCCGCGGCGGCTGCCGCGGTCTCCGGGGTCTGGAACATCGGCTCGGCGAAGACCGGCGCCTGGAAGACGGCGACGGCCGGACGGGTGGCCCGGCGGCCGCGACGGGCGGGCTCCTCCGGCTCGGCGGTGAACTCGGGGCGGCCGGCGGCCGCGGTGGCCCGGCGGCGCTGACGGCCGCGCGGGGCTGCCTCCTCGACCTCGACGGGCTCGGCGGCCAGCTCCTCCACGGCGGCCTCGGGCAGGCTCTCACCGGTCTGGGCCTCGGCGGGCTGCTCGTCGGCGGCCTTCGGCGCACCGGCCGGGGACGAGGCGCGGCGGGTCGCGCGGCGGCGGCCACGGGGCGCCTCCACGGGCTCGGCGACCGGCTCGGGGGCCTGGGCCGACTCGGTGACCTCGTCGGTCTCCTCGTCCTCCTCGGTCCCGTCGACCTCGGCGACGGGCTCCACCGGGGCGGCCTGCGGGGCACCGGCCGGGGCGGAGGCCCGGCGGCGGGTGCGGCCGCGCGGGGCCTCGGCGGGCTCGGCGGAGGCCTCAACGACCGGCTCGGCGGCCGGGGTCTCCTCGGCCTCCGCCACGGGCTCGGCGGCCTTCGGCGCACCGGCGGGCGAGGTGGCCTTGCGGACGGCACGGCGACGCGGGCGCGCCGGAGCGGCGTCCTCGGCGGCGGGCTCGGGGCTCTCCGCCACGGGGGCCTCCTCGACGATCTCGACCGGCTCGGCGGCCTTCGGCGCACCGGCCGGCGAGGTGGCCTTGCGGACGGCACGGCGACGCGGGCGCGCCGGAGCGGCGCTCTCGGCGGCGGGCTCGGGGCTCTCCACGACGGGGGCCTCCTCAACGATCTCGACCGGCTCGGCGGCCTTCGGCGCACCGGCCGGGGACGTGGCCTTGCGCACGGCACGGCGGCGGCGGGGGGCTTCGGCGGCGGGCTCGGCGGGCGCTTCCGCGGCGGGCTCCGCCACGGGCTCGGCGGCGGCCGGCTCGGCGGTCACGGGCTCCACGGATTCGGCCTGCCCGGCGGCCTGGGGCGCACCGGCGGGGGACGTGGCCTTGCGGACCGCGCGGCGGCGGGGGCGGGCGGGGGCGGCCTCGGCGGCCGGTTCCGTGCTCGGGGACTCTGCGGCGTCAACGGCCGGTATGGCCGGCGCGTCGGCGGCGGCCTGGGCCCCGGCCGACGGCGGGCCGGCGGGGCGGGAGGCGGCGCGGCGCCTGCGGCGCGGGGGGAGCTTGTCCCCGGGGGTGTTGTTGTCTTCGGCGTTCCCGGCGGTGCCGGGTTCGTTCGGCTGGGGCATGCGGGCGTTTCTCCCGTCGCGCTCCCGGGCGCCGCACCTGATTCCGGTCCGGCTCGGTCCGCGGGTGGCCGCGGCACCGCCGTCCGGGGCGCGGGCGCCGCACGGGAGCTGAATCTTGGCTCGCCGGTTCCGTACGCGGTGTGCGGACGGCCTGGCGAAAGTCTTATGGGTCAGCGCGCGGCCCGGCCCAGGTGGCTCCCGAGCGCGAGGGCTGCGCTACGACGACCGCCTTACGCGGAACCTGCACCTTCCGGCGCCGTCGCGACGGCGTTCCCGGTGGCCGTGGTTGATGCGGCCGGGGCTGCCTCGCGGTCGGGCGCGAGCGGGTCGGTCACCGTGCCGGACTCCTCGTCGAAGAGCCCCTGCGCCAGCCTGGTGACCGCTGCGGGCACCGGCGGCGCCAGGTCGGCCACAACGCGGAGACCGGACAGGACGTCGTCAGGTCGTACGGCAGGTGTCACGTGCCGAACAACCAGCCGCAGTATCGCACAGGCCCTGTCACCGGGCCTATCAGCCGGAAGCTCGAGGGTCCGGAGGTCGACCACGGCGGAACGGGCGTCGAAGGCCCGCATGCCGTTCTTCGTACGGCGCTCGACCTCGACGGTCTCCGCCGCGTTGAACGCGGACACCGCCTTCTCCGCGTCCTCCCGGGTCACCCCGTCGAGGCGGATCTCCCAGACGGAGGCGGTCAGCCGGTCGGCGAGACCCGAGGTGCGGGCCTCGACGGCGTCCGTGATGTCCAGGCCGTCCGGCATGGAGTCGTTGAGCAGCTCACGCAGAACGCCCGGGTCGCGGGGCTCGGTGAGGGCGATCTCCAGGAACTCGGCCTCGCTGCCCGTACCGGTGGGGGCGGCGTTGGCGTACGACACCTTGGGGTGCGGGGTGAAGCCCGCCGAGTAGGCCATGGGCACCTGGGAGCGGCGCAGCGCCCGCTCGAAGGCACGCTGGAAGTCGCGGTGGCTGGTGAACCGGAGGCGGCCGCGCTTGGTGTAGCGCAGTCGGATGCGCTGCACCGCCGGTGCGGGCGGCGGGCCTTCGGGCTGTCGCTTGCCCAGTGGTTCTTCTCCTCGGTGCGGGGCGGGCGCGGTGGCGCGCCGCCCTCGAAATGCGGGTGGCCCGGGGGCCCGGTCCGGCTCACGCCTGCTCTGCGGATTTCTCCGGGAGCGGGGCGAACCCTGGTCCTGGCGCCGCGCTGGGCACGGTCGTTGCACTACCCAGAGTACGCGCAAGGGGGCTTCCTGGTTCCCCGGGCTCGGGTTCGGCGGGCGCGCCGACCAGGGCGCGCCAGGCGTCGCGCCTGGCCCGGCGCACCGTTTCCCGGGCCGCGCGCAGCGTCTGCCGGGCCGTGCGGCCCACCGCGCGCAGGGCCCGCCCGACGGGTGCCAGGAGGGCGTCGCGCACGAAGCGGCCGACCGGGACGCACACCGTGCGGTACGCCCAGCGCACCGGCGCTGCGATCAGATTCCGGGCGAGCCAGGCGAGCGCCCGGCCGACCGCCCGGGAGAGGTATCCCGCGACGCGCCAGGCGATGGCGAGCGCGGCGGCGATCTCCCGGCCGGCCGGGGTCAGGACGCGCCGGTACACCCAGACGACGGGCGTGACGAGAAGCACGACGACGAGCCACCGCAGGGCGACGCCGAGCCCCCGGAAGAACGCCTCGATCCCCCGGATCACCAGATCCAGCGTCCAGGCGATGCCGTGGCCCACCGGGGTGAGGACGTTCCGGTACGTCCAGACGAGCGGGACCACCACCAGGTACCGGACCAGCCAGGCCGCGGCGAGCCCGACGGGGACCAGGACGTACCGCCACAGCAGCACCACCGGCATCACGAGCACCACGGTGATCAGCCACTTCAGGGCGGCCCCCAGCCCTCGGGCCGCCGGGACCAGCACCTCCCGGTACAGCCACCGCAGCCCGTGTCCGAGCGGGGTGAGCAGGTGCGCGTACGCCCATTGGAGCGGCATCACGATCCCGTACCGCACCACGGGAACCACGACGTGACGCCAGAGCGCGACCCAGGGCCAGACGAAGACCGCCCGGGCCAGCCAAACCAGTGCCTGCCCCAGCGGGACGCACACGTACCGCCACAGCCATCGCGCCGGGATCGCCACCAGCACGTCGAAGAGCCAGGCCAGGGCGCGGCCGAGCGGGCGGAACAGCACCCGTTCGGCGGCCCGGGCGGTGACGACGAGGGCGTCCCACACCATCCGTACCGGCAGGACGACGAGGAGCACCACGATCCGGACCGGCACCCGGACGAGCGTGGTGAGGCAGCCGTCACCGGCCTCGTAGTGCGCGGGCGCCTGGTGAGCGCCGTACTCCGGCGGCTTCCGGTGCTTTCCCTGTTCCATGCCCCTCATGACGCGAAGGCCCGGCCGGGAGTTTCCCCGGACCGGGCCGTCGTCACCGAGCTGTCACACGCCCGCGATCACTTCGCGGCTCACTTCACGACCGTCAGCGGCAGGAGCTTCTTGCCGGTCGGTCCGATCTGGATGCTGGTGTCCATCTGCGGGCACACGCCGCAGTCGAAGCACGGGGTCCAGCGGCAGTCCTCGACCTCGGTCTCGTCCAGCGAGTCCTGCCAGTCCTCCCAGAGCCAGTCCTTGTCGAGGCCCGAGTCCAGGTGGTCCCAGGGCAGGACCTCCTCGTAGGTCCGCTCGCGGGTGGTGTACCAGTCGACGTCCACGCCGAACTCCGGCAGGGTCGCCGCGGCGCTCTTCATCCACAGGTCGTAGCTGAAGTACTCGCGCCAGCCGTCGAACCGGCCGCCGGCCTCGTAGACCGCGCGGATGACGGAGCCGACACGGCGGTCGCCGCGCGAGAGCAGGCCCTCCACGATGCCGGGCTTGCCGTCGTGGTAGCGGAAGCCGATCGAGCGGCCGTACTTCTTGTCGCCGCGGATCTTGTCCCGGAGCTTGGCGAGGCGGGCGTCCGTCTCCTCGGCGCTGAGCTGCGGCGCCCACTGGAACGGGGTGTGCGGCTTGGGCACGAAACCACCGATGGAGACCGTGCAGCGGATGTCGTTCTGGCCGGAGACCTCTCGGCCCTTGGCGATCACGTTGACCGCCATGTCGCCGATCTGGAGGACGTCCTCGTCGGTCTCGGTGGGCAGCCCGCACATGAAGTACAGCTTCACCTGGCGCCAGCCGTTGCCGTACGCGGTGGCGACCGTGCGGATCAGGTCCTCCTCCGAGACCATCTTGTTGATGACCTTGCGCATGCGCTCGGAGCCGCCCTCGGGGGCGAAGGTGAGACCGGAGCGGCGGCCGTTGCGGGTCAGCTCGTTGGCCAGGTCCACGTTGAACGCGTCGACGCGGGTGGACGGCAGCGAGAGGCCGATCTTGTCGTCGGTGTAGCGGTCCGCGAGGCCCTTGGCGATCTCGCCGATCTCGGTGTGGTCGGCGGAGGACAGCGAGAGCAGGCCCACCTCCTCGAAGCCGGTCGCCTTGAGGCCCTTCTCCACCATCTCGCCGATGCCGGTGATGCTTCGCTCCCGCACGGGGCGCGTGATCATGCCAGCCTGGCAGAAGCGGCAGCCGCGGGTGCAGCCGCGGAAGATCTCCACGGACATCCGCTCGTGGACGGTCTCGGCGAGCGGGACCAGGGGCTGCTTCGGGTACGGCCACTCGTCCAGGTCCATGACGGTGTGCTTGGACACCCGCCACGGCACGCCCGACTTGTTCGGTACGACGCGGCCGATGCGGCCGTCCGGGAGGTACTCCACGTCGTAGAAGCCGGGGACGTAGACGCCGCCCGTCTTCGCGAGGCGGAACAGCACCTCCTCGCGGCCGCCGGGGCGGCCCTCGGCCTTCCAGGCGCGGATGATCCCGGTGATCTCCAGGACCGCCTGCTCGCCGTCGCCGATGACCGCGCAGTCGATGAACTCCGCGATCGGCTCCGGGTTGAACGCGGCGTGGCCGCCCGCGAGCACGATCGGGTCGTCGATGTCCCGGTCCTTGGCGGCCAGCGGGATGCCGGCCAGGTCAAGGGCGGTGAGCATGTTGGTGTAGCCCAGCTCGGTGGAGAAGCTGAGCCCGAAGACGTCGAACGCCTTGACCGGGCGGTGGCTGTCCACGGTGAACTGCGGCACCTCGTGCTCGCGCATCAGCGCTTCGAGGTCCGGCCAGACGCTGTAGGTGCGCTCGGCGAGGACGCCCTGGCGCTCGTTGAGTACCTCGTAGAGGATCATGACGCCCTGGTTGGGCAGCCCGACCTCGTACGCGTCCGGGTACATCAGCGCCCAGCGGACGTCGCACTCGTCCCACGGCTTGACGGTGGAGTTCAGCTCACCGCCGACGTACTGGATGGGCTTCTGCACATGCGGGAGCAGAGCTTCGAGCTGTGGGAAGACCGAATCGACAGACATCGCGAACTTTCGAGAGCCGGCAGGGGTGACCATCCAGCGTACCTCGGCGCTCAGCCTGCGGCGGACCGCCGGAGACGGGCCTTGTGCGCCCGGTGCCACACCCCGGGCAGCTCGCGCTCGGTCGCGGCGGCAGCCGCCTCCTCCCGCCCGTACACCAGTCCCCAGGTGAACGACGGCTCCCCCGCCGCGTGCGCCTGTACGGCGAGGGTGCGCAGGGCTTCGCGGGCGACGACGCCGTCCTGGTGGTCGCCGAGGAGGCTCTGTACGGCCTTGAGCCGCTTGACCGCCTTCTTCGCGGGCCTGCCGAGGGCGGGGCGGGCGGCCTCCGCCGCGTACCGCGCCCGTTTCGCGGCCTTGCGGGCGCTGTGCAGCGCGGCGTCCCGGTCCGGCCCCGGTGGCAGCTCCCGGGCGTGCGCCACCCGTCCGGCGAGGCGCTTGTGGTCCTTGCGGACCGCGCGGACCAGCTCGTCGGCCGGTGCCGCGTCGGCCCCGGGCAGCAGCGGCGGGGCGGCGAGCAGCGCGTCCAGGGCCCGCAGCAGGTCCAGGTGGCGCGCGGAGTCCAGGACGGCGGTCGTGCGCCGGCGCGAACCGCCGCGCTCCTCCGCCGACCGGAGCCGCAGCCGCGCCCCGACCGGGCCGATGGCCAGCGGGCGGGGCAGCTCGTCGAGCCGGGCGCGCAGCCGGGCGTCCAGGACCTCCTGGTCCCGGTCGATCCCCAGCTCCCCCGCGAGCCACTTCAGCTCGTTGCCGAGAGGACGGGTGGCCTCGCGGTCGAGGACGCGGCGGTAGGTGCGCAGGGCGCTGCGGAGCCGCCGGGTGGCGACGCGCATCTTGTGCACGGAGTCCGGCAGGCCCCGCCGCACGGCAGGGTCGAGCGCCACGATCGCCTCGGCCTGGCGGCGTACGTAGCGCAGGACGTGGTCCCCGGCGGTGCGCGGTTCGTCCTCCCTGGGGCGCGTGGCTCCGGACCCCGTCTCCTCCAGCGCGCGGGCCAGCTTGGAGGGGGCGGTGGCGGGCCGGATGCCGGCCTCCTCCAGTGCGCGGCCGACGGTGTCGAGGAAGGCGGGGTCGCCGTCGTCGGCGAGCTCGGCCTCGATCTCGGTCCAGGCCGCGGTGCGGCGGCCGCCGTGCAGCCGCTCGGCGCGGACCTCGTCCACGCTGAGCTCGGCCAGCGGGGCGCCGTGGTCGTCCAGGAGTACGTGGACGTCACGGACGGAGACCAGCCGGACGACGGGGACGACGGGGGCGCCGAGGACCCGGGAGCGGATCAGGGCGGTGAGGCGGGCCGGGACGCGGTCGGAGAGCGGGGCCCGGATCTCGTCGCGGACGCCGTCGGTGACGGGGAGCTTGAGGTGCCATCCGGCGTCGGAGCCTCCGGTGCGGCGGCGCAGGGTGACGTTTCCGGCGGCGAGGCGCAGGTCCTCGGTGTCGTGGTAGACGGCGTCCAGCTCCATGACGCCCTCGTGTACGACGGACCCGACACCGGCCACCCGGCCCAGGTCGGGCAGCCGGGTGGCGTCCGTGGCTTCGTACTTCCGCTCGATCTCGCGCTTGGAGTCAGCCATGTACCGAACCTAGGGCCTGGGGAAACCGCTCAGGCCGTTATCGGCCGTTGCACCCGGATCGACTGGAGCAGCCCGATGGCCACCCAGACGGCGAACATCGAGGAGCCGCCGTAGGAGACGAAGGGCAGCGGGAGTCCGGCGACCGGCATGATGCCGAGCGTCATGCCGATGTTCTCGAAGGACTGGAAGGCGAACCAGGCGATGATCCCGGCGGCGACGACCGTGCCGTACAGCTCGGTGGTCTCGCGGGCGATGCGGCAGGCACGCCACAGGACGACGCCGAGCAGAACGAGGATGAGACCGGCGCCGAGGAAGCCCAGCTCCTCGCCGGCGACCGTGAAGACGAAGTCGGTCTGCTGCTCGGGGACGAACTGCCCGGTGGTCTGGGTGCCCTGGAAGAGGCCGGTGCCGTGCAGGCCGCCGGAGCCGATCGCGATGCGCGCCTGGTTGGTGTTGTAGCCGACGCCGGCCGGGTCGAGCGCCGGATTGGCGAACGCGGCGAAGCGGGCGATCTGGTAGTCGTCCAGCAGCCCGAGCTGCCAGATGGCGACCGCCCCGGCCACGCCCGCTCCGAGGAGCCCGAAGACCCAGCGGTTGGACGCGCCGGAGGCGAGCAGCACCCCGAGCACGATGACGACCATGACCATCACGGAGCCGAGGTCCGGCATCCCCATGACGATCACCATGGGGAGCGCCGCGAGGCCGAGGGCCTTGGCGACGCTCCGGTGGTCGGGGTGGATCTGGTCGCCCGCGTCCACACGGGCGGCGAGGATCATCGCCATGCCCAGGATGATGGTGATCTTGGTGAACTCGGACGGCTGGATGGAGAAGCCGCCGGGCAGCAGAATCCAGGCGTGGGCGCCGTTGACGGTGGCGCCCAGCGGGGTGAGGACCGCCAGCACGAGGAGCACGGACAGGCCGTAGAGGACGGGCACGGCGCCGCGCAGCGTGCGGTGGCCGAGCCAGATCGTGCCGATCATCAGCGCGATGCCGATGCCGGTGTTGAGCGCGTGCCGGAACAGGAAGTAGTACGGGTCGCCGTGGGTCAGCGAGTCGCGTCCCCGGGTGGCCGACCAGACCAGCAGCGAGCCGATGAAGGACAGCGCGACCGCCGAGCCGAGGAGCGGCCAGTCGAGCCGGCGCACGACGGAGTCGCGTGCCGTGAGCCGGCTCCAGGCGGACCGCTCGGGGGCGTAGCGCTGGACGGAGAATCCGGCCATCAGTCGCGCCTCCCCAGCACCGCGGCGAGCGTCTGCTCGGCGGCGGGCTTCTCCGATGCGGGGTTGTACGGCTTGATCGTCGGGGCGTCGATGGTGCCGTCCGTCTGGATCTTCGGCAGCCCCTTCTGCGGCGTCGGCAGGAGGGCCTTCTTGAGGTCCTGCTTGCCGGAGGCGTCGAGACCGTAGAGCGCGTTGTAGATGTTGCGGACGGCGGGCCCGGACGCACCGGAACCCGTACCGCCCTGGGAGATCGTCATGACGATCGAGTAGTCCTTGGTGTACGTGGCGAACCAGGAGGTCGTCTGCTTGCCGTAGACCTCGGCGGTACCCGTCTTGGCGTGCATCGGGATCTTGTCCTGCGGCCAGCCGCCGAATCGCCAGGCGGCCGAACCGCGGGTCGCGACACCCGCGAGGGCTTCGTCTATCTCGTTGCGCGTCTTCTTGGTGAAGGGCAGCTTGCCGTGCGACTTGGGCTCGATCATCTGGACGTTCTTGCCGTCGCCGCTGACGATCGCCTTGCCGACGGTGGGGTCGTAGAGCGTGCCGCCGTTGGAGATGGCCGCGTAGATGGTGGCCATCTGGATCGGGGTGACGAGCGTGTCGCCCTGGCCGATCGAGTAGTTGACGGAGTCACCGGCGCGCATCTTGTCGCCTTCGAGACAGTTCTCGTAGGCGATCTTCTCGACGTACGAGCCGTCCTTCTTGCCCTGCTTGCACCAGGCGTCGTGGTTGGCGGCGGCGAAGTCCTTCTTCCACTGGCGGTCGGGGACGCGGCCGCTGACCTCGTTGGGGAGGTCGATGCCGGTCTCCTTGCCCAGGCCGAACTGGTGGGCGGTCTTGTAGAACCAGTCCTTGGGGTGCTTCTTCGGGTTGTTCCCGCCGTCCTTCGCCCACTCCTTGTGCGCGATGCCGTAGTACACGGTGTCGCAGGAGACCTCCAGGGCGCGGCCGATGGTGATGTCGCCGTAGCCCTGGGACTCGAAGTTCTTGAAGGTCTGCCCGCCGATGGAGTACGAGCTCGGGCAGGGGTAGTGGCCGTCGAAGGGGTATCCGGCGTTGACCGCGGCGGTCGAGGAGATGACCTTGAAGATGGAGCCGGGGGCGGCCTGGCCCTGGATGGCCCGGTTCAGCAGCGGGAAGTTGGACTTCTTGCCGGTGAGCTTGGCGTAGTCCTTGGCGGAGATGCCGCCGACCCAGGCGTTCGGGTCGTAGTTGGGCAGGGACGCCATGGCGACGACCCGGCCGGTCTTGGCCTCCATGACGACGACGGCCCCGGAGTCCGCCTTGTAGTTCTCACCGGTGTTGGTGTCGAACTCCAGGCGGGCCTTCTTCATGGCGTCGTTGAGCTCGTACTCGGCGACGGCCTGGACGCGGGCGTCGATCGAGGTGACGACGCTGGAGCCGGCCTCCGCCTCGTCGTTCTTGGCCTGGCCGATGACCCGGCCCAGGTTGTCGACCTCGTAGCGGGTGACGCCCGCCTTGCCGCGCAGCTCCTTGTCGTACGTGCGCTCCAGGCCGGAGCGGCCGACCATGTCGGAGCGCAGGTACGGCGATTCGCTGTCCTGGGCCTTGGTGATCTCTTCGTCCGTGACGGGCGAGAGGTAGCCGAGGACCTGGGCGGTGTTGGCCTTGCCGGGCGCCGGGTAGCGGCGGACGGCGGTGGGTTCCGCGGTGATCCCGGGGAAGTCCTCGGCGCGTTCGCGGATTGTCAGGGCCTGCTGCGTGGTGGCCTCGTCGGTGACCGGGATCGGCTGGTAGGGCGAACCGTTCCAGCAGGGCTGCGGGGTCTTGGCGTCGCAGAGCCGGACCTTGTCGAAGACGTCCTTGGGCTTCATGTCGAGGACGCCGGCCAGCCGGGTCAGGACGGCCTTGCCGTCGTCGTCCATCTTCAGCAGCTCGGTGCGGCTGGCGGAGACCACGAGGCGGGTCTCGTTGTCGGCGAGCGGGACGCCGCGCGCGTCGAGGATGGAGCCCCGGGCGGCGGGCTGGACGACCTGCTGGACGTGGTTGTTCTTCGCCTCGTCCGAGTACTCCTGGCCGTTGCGGATCTGGAGGTACCAGAGGCGGCCGCCGAGGGTGAGGAGCAGGGAGAAGACGAGGACCTGGATGACGATCAGCCGGATCTGGACGCGCTGGGTGCGGCCCGTCTCGGGGATGTTGCTCACGGGGCGCCCCCGGTGGTGACCCGGGGGCGGGGCCCGGCGGAATGCTGCCTCACAGTCGCTTGACTCCCTTGATCCGTCCGGCGCGTGCCGCCCGGTTGCGGGCCGCCTTCACGCGCAGTCCGCCGCGCTGGCTGCCGATCCGCAGCCCGGTCCCGGCCGCCAGCCAGCCGGCCGCCACGTCGCCGCGCCCCGAGGAGGACTCGGTGACGGGGTCGTTCACGGTGCGTCTGGCGAGCGCCATGATCAGCGGCACGGTGAACGGCGCCAGGAGGAGGTCGTACACCGCGGCGGTGAACAGCAGGCTGCCGAGGCCCACGTGCCGGGCCGCCGTGTCGCCGACGAGGGCACCGACGCCCGCGTACAGCAGGGTCGACCCGATCGCCGCCGCGACGACCACGGCCATCGGCAGGGCCGCGGACTTCAGCTGCCCGTTCTCCGGCCGGGCCAGGCCCGCGAGGTAGCCGATGACGCAGAGGACCAAGGCGTAGCGCCCGGCGGCGTGGTCGGCCGGGGGCGCCAGGTCCGCGAGGAGACCGGCGCCGAAGCCGATGAGGGCGCCCGCGACGTGCCCGTACACGAAGGCCAGGCCGAGGACGACCATGAGCAGCAGGTCGGGCACGGCGCCGGGGAGCTGGAGCCGGGCGAGCACGGAGACCTGGACGACGAGGGCGAAGACGACCAGAACGATGGAGAGCAGGGTCCGGTTGACGTGCATGGGATCAGCTCTACCTCTGTTCGTTGACCGCGTTGTCGGCGTTCGGCGTGGCGTTCCCGCTCGGGTCCGGGCTGGGGCTCTCGTGGATGTTGCCGACCACGTTGCCCTCGGTGTCCACGATGTCGCCGTTGGGCGAGATGGTGACCGTGACGGTCGGCGTGGGCTTCGGCTTCGCGGGCGCCTTCGGCTTCTTCGGCAGGACCGAGTCGCGCGGGTCCTCGCGCGGGGCCTGGACGACGATGCCGACGATGTCCAGCTTGGTGAAGGAGACGTACGGGCGGACGTAGACGGTCCGGGTGAGGTCGCCGCCCGAGGGGTCGACGCGGACGACCTCGCCGACCGGGACGCCGGGCACGAACGGCTTGTCCTTGCTGGAGCCGAACGTGACGAGCCGGTCGCCCTTCTTGACCCGGGCCTTGCCGTTCAGGAACTGCACCGACAGCGGGCGGGAGCCCTGGCCGGTGGCGAAGCCCAGCTCGTCGGTGGACTCCATCCGGGTGCCGACGGTGAAGTCGGGGTCGTTGGCGAGGAGCACCGTCGCGGTGTCCGGGCCGACGGTGGTGACGCGGCCGACCAGCCCGTCCCCGTTGATGACGGTCATGTCGCGCTTGACGCCGTCCTTGGAGCCCGCGTCGATGGTGACCGTCCAGGAGAAGCCCTGGGCCGCTCCTATGGCGATGACCTCGGCGGCCGCGATGCCGTACTGGCCGGTGGCCGACTTCTTCAGCATCGCGTCCAGTTGGCGGACCCGGCTGCGGTTGCGGTCGTCGCTGCCGAGCTTCGCCTTCAGCTCGGCGTTCTGCTTCTCCAGCGCGGCGATCTTGTCGTGGCGGGCGCCGGAGGCGCGGACCGCCCCTATGGCGTTGCCCACCGGGTCGACCGCGGACGCCACGCCGTTCTCCACGGGTCCGAAGACCGTGGCGGCGGCCTGCCGGGCGCCGTCCACCGGTGACGCCTCACCGCCGCGGATGTCCACCGTGATCAACGCGAACGCGATGGCGATCAGCAGCACCAGGAGCAGCCGGCTCTCTCGTGTGTCCCTCACAGTGCGGCGGCCGTGCCTTCCTCGTAGGAATGATCGTGCCTGTATGTCGGCGGTCCCCCGCGCGGAGGCGGCAGCGTCCGCGCGGGGGCCGTGGGTACTACCGTCGGGGCTGGGCGTCCAGGACCTGCTGGAGCGCCTCGAACTCCTCGACGCACTTGCCGGAGCCGAGCGCCACCGAGTCCAGCGGGTCCTCGGCGATGTGGATCGGCATGCCCGTCTCGTTGCGCAGCCGCTCGTCCAGTCCGCGCAGCAGCGCGCCGCCGCCGGTGAGGACGATGCCGCGGTCCATGACGTCGCCGGACAGCTCCGGCGGGCACTTGTCGAGCGTGGTCTTGACCGCGTCCACGATCGCGTTGACCGGCTCCTCGATGGCCTTGCGGACCTCACCGGCCGAGATGACGACGGTCTTGGGCAGGCCCGAGACCAGGTCGCGGCCGCGGATCTCGGTGTGCTCGTCCTTCTCCAGGTCGTACGCCGAGCCGATGGTGATCTTGATCTGTTCGGCGGTGCGCTCACCCAGGAGGAGGGAGTACTCCTTCTTGATGTGCTGGATGATCGCGTTGTCCAGCTCGTCACCGGCGACCCGGATGGACTGGGCGGTGACGATCCCGCCGAGCGAGATCACCGCGACCTCGGTGGTGCCGCCGCCGATGTCGACCACCATGTTCCCGGTGGCCTCGTGGACCGGGAGGCCCGAGCCGATGGCCGCCGCCATGGGCTCCTCGATGATGTGCACCTGGCGGGCGCCGGCCTGGGTCGACGCCTCGATCACGGCGCGTCGCTCGACCCCGGTGATGCCGGAGGGCACGCAGACGACGACCCGCGGGCGGGCCAGGTAGCGGCGCTTGTGGATCTTCAGGATGAAGTAGCGGAGCATCCGCTCCGTGATCTCGAAGTCGGCGATGACGCCGTCCTTCAGGGGCCGTACGGCGACGATATTGCCGGGCGTACGGCCGATCATCTTCTTGGCCTCGGCGCCGACCGCCAGAATTCCGCCGGTGTTGGTGTTGATGGCCACGACGGACGGCTCGTTGAGAACGATGCCGCGCCCCCTGACGTACACCAGCGTGTTGGCAGTCCCGAGGTCGATAGCCATGTCACGGCCGATGAACGACATTGAGTTCCCCTTGTTCCCCATGAGGATGCGTCGGGCCTCCCAGATGAAAGCCGCAATGGCTTGTTTTGGTAGGCAGGATGGGCGCTGCGGGCGTGGAAGGTTCCATCGTAGTGCCGGATGGGCCGGCACAGCGCGAGGGTACGCCGCCTTGCTGGGCAGAACGGGTGGCCGTTCCACTCATGGTGACGTTACGTCGGGGGGATGCGTTCCCGCGATCGGACACCCTATGCCGAAGGGCGACCGAATTAATTCGGTCGCCCCAGGTCGCGAGCGCTGTTCGGCTGATCCCGGTTCAGGAAAGGCCGGGGAAGAACAGCTTCATTTCCCGCTCCGCGGACTCCTCGGAGTCCGAGGCGTGGATGAGGTTCTCCCGGGTGATCGTGCCGAAATCACCGCGGATCGACCCGGGCGCGGCGGCGATCGGGTCGGTGGGGCCGGCCAGGGCGCGGACGCCCTCGATGACCCGCTCGCCCTCGGCCACCAGGGCGACGACCGGGCCCGACTGCATGAACTCGACCAGCGGCTCGTAGAAGGGGCGGCCCACGTGCTCGGCGTAGTGCTGCTCCAGCGTGGCGCGGTCCAGGGTACGCAGCTCCAGCGCCGTGATCTTCCAGCCGGCCTTGCGCTCGATGCGGCCGACGATCTCGCCGACCAGACCGCGACGGACGGCGTCGGGCTTGAGAAGAACGAGGGTGCGCTGGGTCATGTGCGGCTCCTTGCAGGCATACGGGTGCGGTGAGGCGACATTACAGGGGCCCGGAGACGGGCCCGCCGCCGGGTTTGCCGTGGTGGGCGCGGCTCAGCCGGCGGCGGGTGACTCCGCCTCGGCCTGGGCCGCCCAGCGGGCCTTCACCTCGTCGATCCGGCGGCCGTAGTGCACCGAGGCCCACCACAGCGCGCCGAAGGCGACGCCCAGGATGAACATCACCGGGATCACGAAGCCGCTCGCGACCAGCGCGACCTGGAGGGCCCAGCCGAGCTGGACGCCCCCGGGACGGGTGAGCATGCCGCAGAGCAGCACGGAGAGGAGCATCCCGATGCCGCACACCGTCCAGACCGTGGCGTTCGTCAGGTCGTCCGACTTCATCGCGACGAGTCCGGCGAACCCGATCACGAAGAACTCGCCGATCAGTGTGGACGCACAGAGCATGCGCATGGTCAGCGCCTTCCCAGGAGCAGCCGGGCCTCGCCGACCGTGATCACGGAGCCGGTCACCAGGACCCCGGCGCCCGCGTACTCGTCCTCTTCCTCGGCGAGGGTGATCGCCGCCTCCAGCGCGTCGTCCAGCCGGGGTTCGACCTGCACCCGGTCGTGGCCGAAGACCTCGACGGCGACGGCCGCGAGGGCGTCGGCGTCCATGGCGCGCTCGGTGGAGTTCTGGGTGACGACGACCTCGGCGAAGATCGGCTCGAAGGCTTCCAGGAGCCCCCGCACGTCCTTGTCGCCGCTGGCGCCGACCACCCCGATCAGCCGGGAGAAGCCGAACGCCTCGGACAGGCCCTCCGCGGTGGCGCGGGCGCCCGCCGGGTTGTGCGCGGCGTCCAGGACGACGGTCGGGCTGGAGCGGACGACTTCGAGGCGGCCGGGCGAGATCACCGAGGCGAACGCCGCGCGCACGATGTCGGCGTCCAGCGCGCCGGGCCGCTCGGCGCCGACGCCGAAGAACGCCTCGACCGCGCAGAGCGCCACCACCGCGTTGTGCGCCTGGTGGGCGCCGTACAGCGGGAGGAAGACGTCTGTGTACTCGCCCCCGAGGCCGCGCAGGGTCAGCAGCTGGCCGCCGACCGCGATCTCCCGGGAGACCACGCCGAACTCCATGCCCTCCCGGGCCACGGTGGCGTCGACCTCGACGGCCTTCTTCAGCATGACCTGGGCGGCGTCGACGGGCTGCTGGGCCAGGATGACCGTGGCGCCCTGCTTGATGATCCCGGACTTCTCGGTCGCGATCTCGCCCGGCGTGTTGCCCAGGCGGTCGGTGTGGTCCAGCGAGATGGGGGTGACGACGGCGACCGAGGCGTCGATCACGTTGGTCGCGTCCCAGGTGCCGCCCATGCCGACCTCGACCACCGCGACGTCGACCGGCGCGTCGGCGAAGGCCGCGTACGCCATGGCCGTCAGCACCTCGAAGAAGGACAGCCGGTAGGGCTGCTGGGCGTCGGTCATCTCGACGTACGGCTTGATGTCCTCGTACGTGGAGATGAACCGCTCCGGGTCCACCGGGGCGCCGTCCAGGCTGATCCGCTCGGTGATCGACTGGACGTGCGGCGAGGTGTAGCGGCCGGTGCGCAGGTCGAACGCGCCGAGCAGGGCCTCGATCATGCGGGCGGTGCTCGTCTTGCCGTTGGTGCCGGTGATGTGGATCGAGGGGTACGCGCGCTGCGGCTCGCCGAGCACGTC
Organism: Streptomyces sp. NPDC052299; assembly: GCF_040679335.1. NCBI lineage: Bacteria > Bacillati > Actinomycetota > Actinomycetes > Kitasatosporales > Streptomycetaceae > Streptomyces > Streptomyces sp. NPDC052299. The sequence continues at coordinate 394,596 of NZ_JBFAUP010000005.1, forward strand.
CAGCAGGGCGGCGATGCGCGTGACGGACGGCTCCAGCTTGGTCTCGCCCCAGCGGCCGGCGAGTTCCTGCTCCACCGCGCGCAGCGCCTTGTCGACCTCCGGGTCGGCGGGGCGGGCGGGGAGCTCCTCGGCGCGGGGCGGCCCGGAGGCGGCGCGCAGCGTGCGGCTGCCGGCCTCGATCACCGCCAGGTCGGGGTCGCGCTGGGTCGCTTCGTCCACGATCTCCGCGAAGGTGTCGTCGGGGTCGGACGCGTCGGGCCGGTCGGGGCGGGGCTCACTCACGGGCCCCAGTCTACGGATGGCCGCGGACATCGCGCGCAGCCGCCCGGGGGCCGGACACGCCGGAGCCCCCGCGCCCCTCGGGCGAGGGGGGCGGGGGCTCCGGGGCGTCGGCTCAGCTCTGCGGCAGGGCCGCCAGCTGGCCGCCGATGCGCTCGATGTCGGCCTCGGCCTTGGCGAGCCGGCCGCGGATCTTGTCGACCACGTTGTCCGGGGCCTTGGCGAGGAACGCCTCGTTGCCGAGCTTGCCCTCGGCCTGGGCCTTCTCCTTGCGGGCGGCTTCCAGGTCCTTCGTCAGCCGCTTGCGCTCGGCGTCCACGTCGATCGTGCCCGACAGGTCCAGGGCGACGGTCGCGCCGGCGACGGGCAGCGAGGCGGTGGCGTGGAAGCCGTCGCCGGCCGGCTGGAGCCTCAGCAGCTGCCGCATGGCCGTCTCGTGCGGGGCGAGCGGGGTGCCGGTCAGGGTGAGCTCGGCCGGGACCTTCTGGCCGGGCTGGAGGCCCTGGTCGGAGCGGAAGCGGCGGACCTCGGTGACGACCTGCTGGACGAGCTCGATCTCCCGCTCGGCGGCGTCGTCGCGGAAGCCCGAGTCCTTCGGCCAGTCCGCGATGACGACGGACTCGCGGCCGGTGAGCGCGGTCCACAGGGTCTCGGTGACGAAGGGGACGACGGGGTGCAGCAGGCGCAGCATCACGTCGAGGACCTCGCCCAGGACCCGGCCGGAGACCTCGGCCGGGCGGCCGCCGCCGAAGAAGGTGGTCTTGGACAGCTCGACGTACCAGTCGAAGACCTCGTCCCAGGCGAAGTGCCGCAGCGCCTCGCTGAGCTTGGAGAACTGGAAGTCGTCGTAGTACGCGTCGACTTCGGCGACCGTCTTGTTCAGGCGGGAGAGGATCCAGCGGTCGGTCACCGACATCTCGTCGGCGGACGGCAGCTCGCCCTCGATCGTCGCCCCGTTCATCAGGGCGAACCGGGTCGCGTTCCAGATCTTGTTGGAGAACTTCGCGGAGCCCTGGACCCAGTCCTCGCCGATCGGGACGTCGGTGCCCGGGTTGGCGCCGCGCGCGAGCGTGAAGCGCAGCGCGTCGGAGCCGTACTTGTCCATCCAGTCCAGCGGGTTGACCACGTTGCCGAAGGACTTCGACATCTTCTTGCCGTGCTCGTCGCGGACCATGCCGTGCAGCACGATCTTCTCGAACGGCGGGACGTCCTTGTTGATGTAGAGGCCGAACATCATCATCCGGGCGACCCAGAAGAAGAGGATGTCGTAGCCGGTGACCAGGACGGAGTTCGGGTAGAACTTCGCGAGGCTCTCGGTCTGTTCGGGCCAGCCGAGCGTGGAGAACGGCCACAGGCCGGAGGAGAACCAGGTGTCCAGGACGTCGCTGTCCTGGGTCCAGCCCTCGCCGGTGGGCGGCTCCTCGTCGGGGCCGACGCAGACCATCTCGCCGTCGGGGCCGTGCCAGACGGGGATGCGGTGGCCCCACCAGAGCTGGCGCGAGATGCACCAGTCGTGGAGGTTGTCGACCCAGTCGAAGTAGCGCTTCTCCATCTCCTGGGGGTGGATCTGGACCTTGCCGTCGCGGACGGCGTCACCGGCCGCCTTGGCGAGCGGGGCGACCTTGACCCACCACTGCATGGACAGCCGGGGCTCGACGGTGGTCTTGCAGCGCGAGCAGTGGCCGACGGAGTGGACGTACGGCCGCTTCTCGGCGACGATCCGGCCCTCGGCGCGCAGGGCGGCGACGATCGCGGAGCGGGCCTCCATCCGGTCCAGGCCCTCGAAGGGACCGGGGACGGTGATGACGGCGCGCTCGTCCAGGACGGTGAGGAACGGCAGGTCGTGGCGCTGCCCGATCTCGAAGTCGTTCGGGTCGTGGGCGGGGGTGACCTTGACGGCACCGGTGCCGAACGACGGGTCGACGTGGTGGTCGGCGACGACCGGGATGGTGCGGTCGGTCAGCGGCAGCTTGATCTGCTTGCCGACCAGGTGCTTGTAGCGCTCGTCGTCGGGGTGGACGGCGACGGCGGTGTCACCGAGCATCGTCTCGGCACGGGTGGTGGCGACGACGATGGTCTCCTCGCCCTCGCCGTACGTCATGGAGACGAGCTCGCCGTCGTCCTCCTGGTACTCGACCTCGATGTCCGAGATCGCGGTGAGGCACCGGGGGCACCAGTTGACGATGCGCTCGCGGCGGTAGATGAGCTCGTCGTCGTACATCCGCTTGAAGATGGTCTGGACGGCCTTGGACAGGCCCTCGTCCATGGTGAACCGCTCGCGGGTCCAGGCGACGCCCTCGCCGAGGCGGCGCATCTGGCCGGAGATCTGGCCGCCGGACTCGTTCTTCCACTGCCAGACGCGCTCGACGAACGCCTCGCGGCCCAGGTCGTGGCGGGACTTGCCCTCCTTGCCGAGCTCGCGCTCGACGACGTTCTGGGTGGCGATGCCGGCGTGGTCCATGCCCGGCTGGTACAGCGCCTCGAAGCCCTGCATGCGCTTGCGGCGGACGAGGGCGTCGATCAGCGTGTGCTCGAAGGCGTGGCCCAGGTGCAGGGAGCCCGTGACGTTCGGCGGCGGGATGACGATCGTGAACGGCGGCTTGTCGCTCTTGGCGTCCGCCTCGAAGTACCCGCGTTCTACCCAGCGCTCGTACAGCTTCCCCTCTACCTCGGCCGGCGTGTACTGGGTCGGCAGTTCGGGGTTGCTGGCTGGCTGCTGCGCTGGGTTCTCGGTCACGCGGACAGTTTAGGGCCTGTGTTGAGTTCCCCGTCTGCGCCCCGACGCCCGGCCCGCACGCTCGCCGCACGGCGCCCCAGGACAGGTGGCTCCGCCACATGACCTGGGCCACCGCACGCCGATCGCACGCACCGACCGCCGCTGCGCCCGCCCTCCGGGCGGACGCCGGGGAACTCAACACAGGCCCTTAGAGCCGTCACAGGAGTGCCCCGAAACCGGTTTGTTCCGTAACGGTGTGCCTCCCGGTGGTCCGCGCGCGCGAGCCTTCCGTCAGGATGTTCGCAACGCGTAAGTATCACGAACAGGGGACACCGCAGATGAGCTACAACCAGCCGGGTCCGTACGGTGGCCAGCCGCCGCAGGGCCAGCCCGGACCGTACGGCCAGCAGCCGGGCCCTTACGGCGGTCAGCCGCCCCAGGGCCAGCCCGGCTACGGCTACCCGCAGCAGGCCCCCCAGGGCGTCCCGCCCCAGCAGCAGCCCCAGCCGGGTTACGGCTACCCGCAGGCGCAGCAGCCGGGCCCGTACGGACAGCAGCCCCCCACCCCGCCGTACGGCGGCCAGCCGGCCTACGGCCAGCAGCCGGGCTTCCCGCCGCCGGCCCCCGCGAAGAAGAAGACGGGCCTGATCGTGGGCGCCGCGGTCCTCGCGCTGGCCGTCATCGCGGGCGGGGTGTACTTCCTGACGTCGGACGGCGGCAGCGGCTCCGTCGCGTCCTCCACCAAGGGCTACAAGCTGACGCCGCCGGAGTCGGTGGGCGAGTACAAGCAGGACAAGACCGACTCGGACAACAAGACCGGGCCGCTGACCGGCAAGGACAAGACGGAGACCGAGGCGATGGGTGTCAAGTCGCCCGTCGAGGCCAGCGCCGTCTACGGCAGCGGGGACATCGAGAAGAATCCGCTCACCGCGAAGATGCTGATGCTCAAGGGCGTCTGGGGCGAGGTGGACGACCCGGAGAAGACGCTGGACGCGGCCTTCGCGAGTGCCAAGGAGGAGATGAGCAAGGACCAGGGCGAGGACGACAGCGAGACCTCCCTCGTCGGCTCCCCCGAGAGCGTCTCCCCCGAGGGCTTCGACGGCGCGCTGATGAAGTGCCAGGTCGTCAAGTCGGTCAACAAGGACGCCGACGGCTCCGTGCAGAAGGGGCCCAAGGAGTTCAACACGCCCGTCTGCATCTGGACGGACTACAGCACCGTCGGCATCGTGTTCGCCGTCGACCTCGGCGCGGCCATGACCAACAAGAGCATGCCGATCGAGGACGTCGCCGACCTCGCCGCCAAGCTCTACAACAGCTCCCGCACCAAGCTCTGACCCGCGGCAGCACGAAGGGGCGCCCCGCCGGTTCTTCCGGCGGGGCGCCCCTTCGTGTGCCTACGGCTGTCGCGCCGCGTTACGCGGACTTCTCGTGGCGGCCCTCGTCGCCCTTGCCGATCGTGCGCGGCTCGCGCGGGACCAGCGTGGGGTTGACGTTGTTGCGGACCACGTCGGCGGTGATGACGACGCGGGCGACGTCCTTGCGGGACGGGACCTCGTACATCACCGACTGGAGGACCTCCTCCATGATCGCGCGCAGGCCGCGCGCGCCGGTCTGGCGGAGGATCGCCTGGTCGGCGATGGCCTCCAGCGCCTCGCGCTCGAAGTCCAGCTCCACGCCGTCGAGTTCGAACAGGCGCTGGTACTGCTTGACCAGGGCGTTGCGCGGCTCGATGAGGATCTGGAGCAGGGCCTCGCGGTCCAGGTTGTGGACCGAGGTCAGGACCGGGAGGCGGCCGATGAACTCGGGGATCATCCCGAACTTCACCAGGTCCTCCGGCATGACCTCCTGGAACTGGTCGCTGGCCTGGATCTCCCGCTTGGAGCGGATCGTGGCGCCGAAGCCGATGCCCTTGGCGCCGGCCCGGGACTCGATGATCTTCTCCAGGCCGGAGAAGGCGCCGCCCACGATGAACAGCACGTTCGTCGTGTCGATCTGGATGAACTCCTGGTGCGGGTGCTTGCGGCCGCCCTGGGGCGGCACGGAGGCGGTGGTGCCCTCCAGGATCTTCAGCAGTGCCTGCTGGACGCCCTCGCCGGAGACGTCACGGGTGATCGACGGGTTCTCGCTCTTGCGGGCGACCTTGTCGATCTCGTCGATGTAGATGATCCCGGTCTCGGCCTTCTTGACGTCGTAGTCGGCGGCCTGGATCAGCTTCAGCAGGATGTTCTCGACGTCCTCGCCGACATAGCCGGCCTCCGTCAGCGCCGTCGCGTCCGCGATGGCGAACGGGACGTTGAGCATGCGGGCCAGCGTCTGCGCGAGCAGCGTCTTGCCGGAGCCCGTGGGGCCCAGCAGCAGGATGTTGGACTTGGCGAGCTCGATCGCGTCGTCGCGGCCCGCCCCGCCGCCGTTCTCGCCGGCCTGGACCCGCTTGTAGTGGTTGTACACAGCGACCGAGAGGGCCTTCTTCGCGGGCTCCTGCCCGACGACGTACCCCTCGAGGAACTCGTAGATCTCGCGGGGCTTGGGAAGCTCTTCCCAGCGGACCTCGCTCGTCTCGGCGAGCTCCTCCTCGATGATCTCGTTGCAGAGATCGATGCACTCGTCGCAGATGTACACACCGGGACCCGCGATGAGCTTCTTCACCTGCTTCTGGCTCTTTCCGCAGAACGAGCACTTGAGCAGATCGCCGCCATCACCGATGCGTGCCACGAGGTGCTTCCCCTTCGCCTGGGAGACGCCTGGTTCAGCGGCTCCTGTGCCTCTATCCGACGGTACCTTGCCCGGCCCCCCATGCGGGCCCCCCTTGGCACGGTTCACACGGCCGGAGCCGGGTGCCGCAACCGTGCCAAGGGGCCAGAGCGGGTCAGGCGAGCGCGCCGGCCGCGCTCTTGCGGGTCGACACGATCTGGTCGACGAGGCCGTAGGCCAGGGAGTCCTCCGCGGTGAGGATCTTGTCGCGCTCGATGTCGTCGCGGATCTTCTCGATCGGCGTGGTCGAGTGCTTGGCCAGCAGCTCCTCCAGCTGGGTCCGCATGCGCAGGATCTCGTTGGCCGCGATCTCCAGGTCGGAGAGCTGCTCGCGGCCGGTCTGCGAGGACGGCTGGTGGATGAGCACACGGGCGTTCGGCAGGGCCATGCGCTTGCCCGGGGTGCCGGCGGCGAGCAGGACCGCGGCGGCGGAGGCCGCCTGGCCCATGCAGACCGTCTGGATGTCCGGCTTCACGAACTGCATCGTGTCGTAGATCGCGGTGAGCGCGGTGAACGAGCCGCCGGGGCTGTTGATGTAGATGGAGATGTCCCGGTCCGGGTCCATCGACTCCAGGCACAGCAGCTGCGCCATGACGTCGTTGGCGGACGCGTCATCGATCTGCACGCCGAGGAAGATCACGCGCTCCTCGAAGAGCTTCGCGTACGGGTCGTACTCGCGCACGCCCTGCGAGGTGCGCTCCACGAAGCGCGGGACGATGTAGCGGTTGTCCACCTGCGGGCCCGTGTAGAGGCCGCTCGCGGAGGCGCCGGGGAAGTTGTTCATGTGGGTGTTCACCATCCTGGTGGCGTTCTGTGGCTGGGTGTCTCGGCGTACGAGAGATGCGCGGGGCGGCAGGGCGCTGTCCGGGGTCCGGATCAGGCGCCGGTGCCGCCGCCGCCCGGAACGCCCGACGCGATCGAGATGATCTCGTCAATGAGGCCGTACTCCTTGGCCTCCTCCGCGGTGTACCAGCGGTCGCGGTCGCCGTCGCGGATGATCGTCTCCACGGTCTGGCCGGAGTGGCGGGCGGTGATCTCCGCCATGCGCTGCTTGGTGCGCAGCAGGTACTGGGCCTGGATCTTGATGTCCGAGGCCGTACCGCCGATGCCGGCCGACCCCTGGTGCATGAGGATGTCGGTGTTCGGGAGCGCGAAGCGCTTGCCGGCGGTGCCACCGGTGAGCAGGAACTGGCCCATCGAGGCCGCCATGCCCATACCGATGGTGACGACGTCGTTCGGGATGTACTGCATGGTGTCGTAGACCGCCATGCCGGCCGTCACCGAACCGCCGGGGCTGTTGATGTAGAGGTAGATGTCCTTCTCGGGCTCGGCCGCGAGGAGGAGCAGCTGCGCGGTGATCTTGTTGGCGATCTCATCGTCGACCTGCTGGCCGAGGAAGATGATGCGCTCGCCGAGCAGCCGGCTGTAGACCTGGTCACCGAGGCCACCACCGAGGGACGGCTCTCCGGCGGCGTAGGGCATCAGATTCGTCACGTATCCACCTGCTCGTCTCTGACGGCTCCGGCCGTCTCAGCGTCTTCGTACCGGGTGGGCCGGGACTACCCGACCCTTCCTCTTCATGGACCCTAACGCGCAGGTGGAACAACGCCATCCCGCTTCCGCGACTGTTCGCTGGGAGCGCAAGGTCCGCAGCCGGCACAAGGGTTGTGACGAAACGTCCGCCGGTACGACGACGGGCTCCGGACGCGGTGGCGTCCGGAGCCCGTCGTACGGGGTCAGCGCGAGGCTCAGGCCTCGGTCTTCTCCTCGGAGTCGGCGGCGGCCTCGGCGGCTGCCGACTCGGTGGTCTCCTCCGCCGTGTCCTCGTCGTCCTCCAGCTCGACGACCTCACCGTTGGTGTCGACGACCTTGGCGGCCTCGACCACGACGGCGAGCGCCTTGCCGCGGGCGACCTCGCCGACGAGCATCGGCACCTGGCCGCCCTCGACGACGGCCTGGGCGAACTGGTCCGGGCTCATGCCGGAGGAGGCGGCGCGCCGCATGAGGTGCTCGGTGAGCTCCTCCTGGTTGACGTTCAGCTTCTCCTTGTTGACGAGCTCGTCAAGGATGAACTGGGTCTTGATGCCCTTGACGGCCTGCTCGGAGGTCTCGGCCTCGAACTCCTCGGCGGTCTTGCCCTGGATCTCCAGGTACTTGTCGAGGGTGAGCCCCATCTGACCGAGCTGGTGGTGCTCCAGGTTGTGCTTGCGGGTCTGGACCTCGTCCGCGAGCAGCTTCTCCGGGATCGGCACCTCGGCGAGCTTCAGCAGCTCCTCCAGGACGCGCTCCTGGGCCTGGGTGGCCTGGTCGTACTGCTTGGTGTTCTCCAGGCGCTTGCGGCTGTCGGCCTTCAGCTCCTCCAGCGTGTCGAACTCGCTGGCCATCTGGGCGAAGTCGTCGTCCAGCTCGGGGAGCTCGCGGGCGGCGACGGCGGTGACCTTGACGGTGACCTCGGCGTCCTTGCCCTCGGCGGAGCCGCCCTTCAGCTGCGAGGTGAAGGTGGCCTCGCCGCCGGCCTCCAGGCCGGTCACGGCCTCGTCGATGCCCTCGAGGAGCTCGCCGGAACCGATGGTGTACGAGACACCCTCGGCCACGCCGTCCTCCAGGACCTCGCCGTCGACCTTGGCCTGCAGGTCGATCGTGACGACGTCGCCCTCGGCGGCGGCGCGCTCGACCGGGTTGGTGGAGGCGAAGCGGCCGCGCAGCTGCTCGACGGCCTTGTCGACGTCCTCGTCGGTGACCTCGATGGCGTCGACGGTGACCTCGATGCCGGAGTAGTCCGGGATCTCGATCTCGGGGCGCACGTCCACCTCGGCGGTGAAGGCCAGCAGCTCGCCGTCCTTCAGCTCCGTGATGTCGACCTCGGGCTGGCCGAGGACGTTCAGCTCACCCTCGTTGACGGCCTCGGTGTAGAACTTCGGGAGCGCGTCGTTGACGGCCTCCTCCAGCACCGCACCACGGCCGAACCGCTGGTCGATGACCCGGCTGGGGATCTTGCCCTTGCGGAACCCCTTCACCGTGACCTGCTGGTTGATCTTCTTGTACGCCGCGTCGAGGCTGTCCTTGAGCTCCTCGAAGGGCACCTCGATGCTGAGCCGAACCCGGGTCGGGTTCAGGGTCTCCACGGCGCTCTTCACGGTTCGGTCTCCTTGGTGGCTGACTTCTTGGGGTTCTGCTCCGCCGCACGGGGGGCGGCTTCGCGGACCGAGCCCGGTACATCAGACACACGGGCACGCATTTTGCATAGTAACGGCAAGGGGGAGAACTCCCGCAACGCGATCTTGTCCACGCGATCTTGCCAGTGGTCGGGGTGGCCGGATTCGAACCGACGACCTTCCGCTCCCAAAGCGGACGCGCTACCAAGCTGCGCCACACCCCGTCGGTGCGACACGTAGGGTACATGCAGCAAGGCACCGCGCCGGCCGCTTTCGGCAGGGGCGTCGCGGGAGTCCTCGAGGGGTGTGCGGGCAGGGTCCGCGACCCGCTACGATGCTTGTCGTGCCGCGGTCCGTGTGACCTGCGGTGCCGTGCATGCGGGCGTAGCTCAATGGTAGAGCCCTAGTCTTCCAAACTAGCTACGCGGGTTCGATTCCCGTCGCCCGCTCCAACCGCCGAAGGGCCCGGTCCACTGGACCGGGCCCTTCGCGTCGTGTCCGGGCGGCTCAGAAGTTGATCTGGCCTATCGAGTCGATGATCGAGTGCATGAAGCGGTTGATCGACGGCCCCATGCCCGTCGGCGCCAGGAAGAAGCCGAAGAGCGCCGCGACGATCGCGGGCCCCGTCTTTATGGAACCGCTCCGGATCATGACGACCAGGACGATCCCCAACAGAAGCACCACAGACAGCGAAATGGCCACGACTGCTCACACCCTCGGTCGGTCCGCCTTGCCGGCCCGGAGATGTGCGGCCCTGCACCCTCCGTCGCCTCCATCGTGCCACCAACTCCCGCCGGGGTGTTGCCGGGTGACGTATCGACCTGTCGATATCGCGCCATCCTGCGCCCCTTGCGCCCCCCGCGCGCCGGGCCCGTGGCCGTGCACCCGCGGGGGGCCGACCACGTGATCATCGGGAATATGCAACGGTGATCGTTTCCGTACCCACACACTTCGTTCACAGGTGAATTCGACACCGAACGCGAGGTAATTCACTTCGGTCAACTGACTGGAGAATTGCACCATTTGACGTGTATTAAACGGGACATACCAGGCACATTCCGTTGGTTTGCCATTTGATATGCAGGGAAGACGCGCTATTCAACGGCGGTTTTACGAATGGCAATCGAGACGTCTAGGGTGCCTGAGATGTTCCACGCTCCGAACGCAATGCAGAGGGCCACACTCCCCCCGGCGACCGAGGAGGCGGAGCCCAGACACCCCGCGCCGGCGGCGACCCGGGAGGCCCCCTCACCGGCGGCGGACCGGCCGGACCGGAGCGGCGGGGCCAAGAAGCGTGACGCCTTCTTCGACAACGCCAAGTACCTCGCCATCGTGCTCGTCGCGGTGGCGCACTCGTGGGTCCCGGTCATGGACGGCAGCCGGACCGCCCGGGCGCTGTACATGGTGGTCTACACGTTCCACATGCCCGCCTTCATTCTCATCTCGGGTTATTTCTCCCGGTCGTTCGACCTGAGCCCCAAGAAGGTGAAGCGGCTCGTCACCGGTGTCGCCGTGCCGTACGTGGTGTTCGAGACGGCGTACTCGCTGTTCCGGCGCTACGCGAACGACCAGCCCGACGCGGCCATCAGCCTGCTGGAGCCCTGGTACCTGACCTGGTTCCTGGCCGCCCTGTTCATCTGGCGCCTCACCACTCCGATCTGGGGCAACCTCCGCCATCCGCTGGCCGTTTCGCTCGTGATCGCCGTTCTCGCCTCGCTCGCGCCCAGCATCGGCGACGACCTCGACCTGCCGCGCGTCCTGCAGTTCCTGCCCTTCTTCGTGCTCGGACTCCAGCTGAAGCCCGAGCACTTCGAGCTGGTCCGCCGCCGCGAGGCCCGGCTGTTCGCACTGCCGCTCTTCGCCGGTGCGCTGGTCTTCGCCTACTGGGCGGCGCCCCGGATGCAGCTGGGCTGGTTCCTGCGGGACTCCAGCGCCCAGGACATGGGGGCGCCCTGGTGGTCGGGCGCGGTGATGACCCTGGCGATGTTCGGCTGCGCGACGCTGCTGACGGCCGGGTTCCTCGCGCTGGTCCCGCAGCGCCACATGTGGTTCACGGTGCTCGGCGCCGGCACCATCTGCGGCTACCTGCTGCACGGCTTCCTGGTGAAGGGGGCCGACTACGCGGGGATCTTCGACGACCACGACTGGCTGGTCGGCCCGGCGGGCCTGGTGATCGTGACCGTGGTCGCCTCCACCGCCGTCACGCTGCTGTGCACGCCGCCGGTGCGGCGCGTTCTGCGCTGTGTGACCGAGCCCGACATGAACTGGGCGTTCCGCCGGGACGCCGCCAGGATCTGACCGCCCCACGCACCCGCGAAGCCCGGCCCAGGCGGCCGGGCTTCGTCGCGTCCCGGGGCGGCGTCGGCGTCCGGTGTTGGCTCAAACCCGACGTTCCTGGGGGGCGTCCGGTGCGGTGAGCCCCAGGAGCTTCCGCATCCGCGCATACTTCGCGGTCAGCCGGGCACGGGTGGCCGGCTCCAGCACCGCGAGGCGGGCCGGGTCGGCGTTGTGCGCGAGGTCGGCCTCCTTGACCAGCAGGGCGCCGGGGGTGGCCAGGACGCGCCGGGCGTACGCCTCCGGCTCCTCGTCCGCCCGCTTAGTGACGGCGAGCACCATGTCCTTGACCGCCTGCGGCAGCGCGGCCCCGGCGAGCCACTCGGCCGAAAGCGCGTCGTCCTCCACCGCGTCGTGCAGCCAGGCCGCGGCGATCTGCTCGTCGCTGCCGCCCCTGCGCCGTACGCCGTCCGCGACGGCCGCGAGGTGTTCCGTGTAGGGGCGGCCGGCCTTGTCGCGCTGGGCGGCGTGGGCCTCGCGGGCCAGCGCCTCGACCTCGGCGAGCGTCAGCCGAGCGTGTGATGCGGTCATGGCGAGGACTCTAGGCGCACCCCCGTACGCCGGTCCGGAGAGTTGCAAAGTCAATCGTTCGGTAAACTAATCGATGACCATTCCTTGATGATTTCTTGACTCTTCGAAAGGCCGGGCTCATCGGACACGCAGACACGCTCATCGCCATGGGCGGCGCCTTCCTCGCCGCCGCGGTCCTCGCCCGCGCCGGCCGCCGCATCGGACTGCCCACGATCCCCCTGTTCATCCTGGCCGGAATCCTGCTCGGCCCGCACACCCCCGGCATCGTCCTCGTCGCCGACCCGCACGACCTGGAGATGCTCTCCGCGCTCGGCCTGGTGCTGCTCCTCTTCTACCTGGGCCTGGAATTCCACCTGGACGACCTCAAGGCGGGCGGCCGCAAGATGGCCGTCGCCGGGGGCACCTATCTCGCCCTGAACGTCGGCGCCGGGCTCGGCTTCGGCTTCGCGCTCGGCTGGGGCACCTCCGAGGCGCTGGTGCTCGCCGGGGTGCTCGGGATCTCCTCGTCGGCCATCGTCACCAAGGTGCTGGTGGACCTCGGCCGGATCGGCAATCCGGAGACCCGGCCCATCCTCGGCATCATCGTCGTGGAGGACGTCTTCCTCGCCCTGTATCTGGCGGCCCTGCAGCCCATCCTGTCCGGCGCAGACAGTCTCGCCGCCGCGGTGACCGACGGCGGCAAGGCGTTCGGCTTCCTGCTGCTCCTCGCCCTCGCCGCGCGCTTCGGCACCCGGGTCATCGGCAAGCTGATCCGGACCAGGGACGACGAACTCCTGGTCATCTCCTTCCTCGGCGCCGCCGTCCTGGTGGCCGGGATCTCGGAGTGGTTCGGCGTCGCGGACGCGATCGGCGCGTTCATGGTCGGGCTGATGCTCGGCAGTACGTCGTCGGGCGAGCGCATCCTCAAGCTGGTGCACCCGCTGCGGGACGCGTTCGGCGCGATCTTCTTCTTCGCCTTCGGGCTCTCCATCGACCCGGGCGACCTGCCGACCGTGCTCCGGCCGGTGCTGGCCGCCGTCGCGGTCACCCTCGCGATGAACGTGTGCGCCGGGATCGCCGCCGCCAGGGTGTACGGCTTCGGGCCGCAGGCCACCGCGAACATCTCGACCACCCTGGTGGCGCGCGGGGAGTTCGCCCTGATCCTCGCCACGATGGCGGCGGGCGCCGGTCTCGACGAACGGCTCTCCCCGTTCATCGCGGGCTATGTGCTCGTTCTCGCCGTGCTGGCCCCGCTGGCCGCCGGGCGCTCGCACTGGCTGGCCCGCTTCCTGCCGGGCAGACCAAAACCGGAGCTCCCCGATCCGGTCGGAGCCGGTTCACGACTTCCGTGACAGGAGCAGCAGGGCCCGGTCGTCGTTGACGTCCTTGGCGCACGCCTCGATGAGGTGCCAGGCCGCGCCCTCGAAGCCGGTGCTGACGTAGCGGTCGGCCTCGCCGGTGAGCCGGTCGATGCCCTCCGCGATGTCCCGGTCGGACGCCTCCACCAGTCCGTCGGTGAACAGCATCAGCACGTCACCGGGGGCGAGATGGCCCTTGACCGGGTCGAACTCGGCACCGTCGTACACCCCGAGCAGCGGGCCCTCCGCCGCCTTCTCCTCCCACTGGCCGCTGCCGGCGTGGAGCTGGAGGGCCGGCGGGTGGCCCGCCGAGAGGAGTTCGTAGTCGCCGGTCTCCAGGTCGAGGACCAGGTGGATCGAGGTGGCGAAGCCCTCGTCCCAGTCCTGGCGCAGCAGATAGCCGTTGGCGGCGGGCAGGAAGCCGTGCGGGGGGAGCGAGCCGAGGAGCCCGCCGAAGGCGCCGGACAGCAGCAGGGCGCGGGAGCCGGCGTCCATGCCCTTGCCGGAGACGTCGGTCAGGACGGCCTCCAGGGTGCGGCCGCCATGGGTGCGGGCCGCGACGACGAAGTCGCCGGAGAAGGACTGCCCGCCGGCCGGGCGCAGCGCCATTTCGCGGTGCCAGCCCTGCGGGAGGCGGGGCAGCGAGCTCTGGACGCGGATGCGTTCGCGCAGGTCGAAGAGCATGGTGCCGCCGCGCCGCCAGGGCACCCCGACCCGGGCGCGGAACTGGGCGAGGACCAGCCCGAAGAACCCGCAGGCGGCGACCGTGAGCACGGTGCCGGGGGTGACCCCGGCCGGGCCGTCCTCGTAGGGTCCGAGCCGGACGGACTCCACGATGAGGGCGACGGCGACCCCCGCGTACAGGCCGAGGAGGCTGGCGGGGCGCAGCAGCAGGCCGGCCGCGACGATCGGCAGGACGAGCATGGTGGGCGCGCACCAGACCGGGTCGATCAGGGTGAGGCAGGTGATGACCGGGATGACCAGGAACAGGCCGGCCAGGGCGATCCAGTCGGAGCCGTCGCCGCGGAAGTAGTCGACCCCGGACCGGCGCAGCGTGGTGTAGACCCGGTGCGCCGATTTCCGCCATCGGGCCGGGTACGTCTCTGCTCCTGCGCGTCGGGCCATTGCCGGGACCTTATCCACCCGGCGGCCTCCGGTGCAGGGGGACCCCGTGACAATGTGTTCGAAATCGGCCCGAGCGGTGCCGTACTGATGGGTAGCGCGTGCGGATTACGCGGACTGGCAGCCGGGGCACCAGAAGAGGTTGCGGGCGGCCAGGTCGGCGGTGCGGATCTCGGTGCCGCAGATGTGGCAGCCCTGGCGGGCGCGCCGGTAGACGTAGACCTCGCCGCCGTGGTCGTCCACGCGCGGCGGGCGGCCCATCGCCTCGGGCAGGTGCTCGGGGCGGACGGTGTCGATCCGGTTGTTCCGTACGCCCTCGCGCATCAGCGCGCGCAGGTCCGCCCAGATCGCGTCCCACTCGCGCCGGGTGAGGTCCTTGCCCGCCCGGTACGGGTCGATGCCGTGCCGGAACAGGACCTCGGCGCGGTAGACGTTGCCGACGCCCGCGATGACCTTCTGGTCCATCAGCAGGGCGGCGACGGTGATCCGGCTGCGGGAGATCCGCTGCCAGGCGCGTTCGCCGTCCTCCCCGGCGCGCAGCGGGTCCGGGCCGAGGCGGTCGTGTATCGCGCGCTTCTCGGCGTCCGTGATCAGGGCGCAGGTGGTCGGGCCGCGCAGGTCCGCGTGGTGCGCGTCGTTCACCAGGCGCAGCCGGACGGTGTCGGTGGGCGGCGGGGCCGGGACCGTGCCGAAGCCGAGCTTGCCGAAGAGGCCGAGGTGGATGTGGACCCAGCCGGTCTCGCCGAAGCCGAGGAAGAGGTGCTTGCCGTGGGCGTCGGCGGTGTCCAGGACGTGGCCGTCGAGCAGGGCGGCGCTGTCGGAGAACTTGCCCTGCGGGCTGCTCGCCCGCACCGGCCGCCCGGCGAAGCGCTCACGGTGGTCCGCGGCGAGGCGGTGGATCGTGTGTCCCTCGGGCACGGTGGCGGGTCTCCTGGGCGGTACGGGGTCGGACATGGCTGTGCCGCCGGACGGACCGGCGGCACAGGGGTCTGTGTCGAGTTCCCCGCCGTCGCCCGGAGGGCGGCCTTGCGGCGTCTGGTGCGGTGCATCGCCGCGCGGCCGTTTCGCCCTCGTACTGGACGTACTCGGGTGAAGCGGCCGTGCGGCGAGGTGCCGTGCCAGGCGTCGTGAGGCAGGCGGGGAAGTCGACACAGGCCCCGCTGGTCAGCCCTGCTGCGGGTGGTGGGCGGGGATCGGGGGGAGCTCGCCGGTGTTCTCGTACGCGGTGAGCATGTCGATGCGGCGGGTGTGCCGCTCCTCGCCGGAGTACGGGGTGGAGAGGAAGATCTCCACGAACTTGGTGGACTCCTCGACCGTGTGCATCCGGCCGCCGATGGAGATCACGTTGGCGTTGTTGTGCTCGCGGCCGAGCGCGGCGGTCTGCTCGCTCCAGGCGAGTGCGGCGCGGACGCCCTTCACCTTGTTGGCGGCGATCTGCTCCCCGTTGCCGGAGCCGCCGATCACGATGCCGAGGCTGTCCGGGTCGGCGGCCGTCTTCTCGGCGGCGCGGAGGCAGAACGGCGGGTAGTCGTCCTGGGCGTCGTAGATGTGGGGACCGCAGTCGACGGCCTCGTGGCCCTGGGCCTTGAGCCACTCGACGAGGTGGTTCTTGAGTTCGTAACCGGCATGGTCGGATCCGAGGTACACGCGCATGGGAGGAGTGTGGCACGTGCGGCGCCGGGGCGCCGACGAAGGGGTGCGGTGTGCCCGGTGCCGGGCAGACGCGCGGAGGCCCGCCGTTCCGCGGTGCGGTCGGCGGGCCTCCGTCAGAGGTGTCGCGGGGTCAGCCCCGGCGGCCCAGGAGCTTCCAGGAGGCGGGCAGCGCACCCATGGCGAGCGCCGCCTTCAGCGCGTCGCCGAGCAGGAACGGGGTCAGGCCCGCGGCGATCGCGGCGCTCGCCGACATGCCGGTGGACAGCGCCAGGTACGGCACGCCGACCGCGTAGATGATCGCCGAGCCGAGGACCATCGTCCCGGCCGTGCGCAGCGCCGAGCGGTCGCCGCCGCGCCGGGCCAGGCCGCCGACGACGGTGGCGGCCAGGAGCATGCCGAGGACGTAGCCGAAGGAGGCGCCGCCCGGACCGGAGCTGCCGGCCGAGAACCACGGCATGCCCGCCATGCCGACGAGGGCGTACACGGCCATCGAGAGGAAGCCGCGGCGGGCGCCGAGCGCGGTGCCGACGAGGAGGGCCGCGAAGGTCTGGCCGGTGACCGGGACCGGGGAGCCCGGGACCGGCACGGCGATCTGGGCGGCGATGCCGGTGAGCGCGGCGCCGCCGAGGACGAGGGCGGTGTCCACGGCGTAGCGGTGCCGGGCGGCGGGGAGCAGGTCGGCGAGGACCGTCCCGGTGCGGGCGGGGGCGGCAGCAGTGCTCATCGGGGACTCCGCGTGGGTGAGGGTGGAGAGGGACTGACCGTGACGCTATCCGACCGGGCCGTGCCCGATCACCGTCAGCGGCCCACAAAGCGGCGTTCCGGGCGTTGGTGGGGTTCGCACAAGGAGGGCGGCGCAATCATCGCGGAGCGTGATGCTTGTCACGGAGGTGGGCGGGGATGCTTCCGCTGCCGGCCGGGAAGGCGCGCGGAAGGGGGACTGTGAACTCCCTCTAAAAGCGCGGTACGTGACGGTGGCCCACCGTCCGCCGCCGCGTGCGCACCCGGTGTGGACCCGGTGACCGTATAGCGGACGGTGGTTACCGGTGAACGGATCACGTGGCCAGACTGGGCGGACGTCCCCCGTCTCGCCGACCGAACAGAGCTCGTCCATGTTCCGGACCTCCGCGCCCTCCCCCACCGGCTCCCCGGCCACCGCGCCGGACACCGGCCCCGACTCGTCCCTGTCGCACGGGCTGAAGCAGCGCCACCTCTCGATGATCGCCCTGGGCGGTGTCATCGGCGCCGGGCTCTTCGTCGGCTCCGGCGCGGGCATCGCCGCCGCGGGCCCCTCGATCGTCATCGCGTACGCCGTCTCGGGGCTGCTGGTGATGCTCGTGATGCGGATGCTCGGCGAGATGTCGGCGGCCAATCCGGCGTCCGGCTCGTTCTCGGTGCACGCCGAGCGGGCGATCGGGCCGTGGGCCGGGTTCACGGCGGGCTGGGCGTTCTGGGTGCTGCTGTGCACGGCCGTCGGCCTGGAGGGGATCGGCGCGGCCAAGATCGTGACGGGCTGGCTGCCGGGGACCCCGGAGTGGGCCTGGGTGGCGCTGTTCATGGTGGTGTTCCTGGGCACGAACCTGGCCTCGGTGACGAAGTTCGGCGAGTTCGAGTTCTGGTTCGCCGCCCTCAAGGTCACCGCGATCACGCTGTTCCTGGTGCTGGGCGTGCTGGCGGTCCTGGGCGTCCTGCCGGGCACCGACGCGCCGGGGACCGCCAACCTCAGCGGCGAGGGCGGCTTCCTGCCGAACGGCCCGGACGGTCTGGTCATCGGGCTGCTCGCCTCCGTCTTCGCGTACGGCGGCCTGGAGACGGTCACCATCGCCGCCGCGGAGTCCGAGGACCCGGTGCGGGGCGTCGCCAAGGCCGTGCGGACGGCGATGTGGCGGATCGCGCTGTTCTACGTGGGCTCGATGGCGGTCGTCGTCACGCTCGTGCCCTGGGACGACCCGAAGGTGGTGGACGTCGGCCCGTTCTACGCGGCGCTCGACCACCTCGGCATCGGGCAGGCGGCACAGATCATGAACGTCGTCATCCTGGTCGCCCTGCTCTCCGCGATGAACGCCAACATCTACGGCGCCTCGCGCATGGCCTGCTCGCTGGTGGCGCGCGGCCAGGGCCCGAAGCGGCTCGGCCGGGTCTCCGGCGGGGTGCCGCGCACGGCGGTGCTGGTCTCGTCCGTCTTCGGCTTCCTGTGCGTGCTGCTGAGCTACTGGCGCCCGGACGACGTCTTCCCCTGGCTGCTGAACATGACCGGGGCGGTGATCCTGGTCGTCTGGATCTTCATCGCCGTCTCCCAGCTGGTCCTGCGGGCCCGCCTGGAGCGCGAGGCGCCCGAGAAGCTGGTGGTGCGGATGTGGCTGTTCCCGGGGCTGACCGTGGTGGCGCTGCTCGCCATGGCCGGCATCTTCGTCCTGATGCTCCGCCAGCCCTCGACCCGCGACCAGCTCCTGGCGTCGGGGGCGCTGACGGTGGTCCTCGCAATGATCGGGGCCGTACGCCAACGGCGGCGCGCCGGAGTCTGAGCCGAACCCCCACACAGCGGTACGAAACACCGGGTCCTAAGCCGAAGGGCTGACCCGGTGTTTCACGTTCCTGCTGTTAGCCTGCTGTTGCATAGAACTTGCAATAACAACTTGTCAGCAGTTGGAGGGTTCGAAACCAATGGCCACGTACACGCTCCCGGAACTCCCGTACGACTACGCCGCGCTCGAACCGGTCATCAACCCGCAGATCATCGAGCTCCACCACGACAAGCACCACGCCGCGTACGTGAAGGGCGCCAACGACACCCTGGAGCAGTTGGAGGAGGCCCGCGACAAGGAGGCCTGGGGAGCCATCAACGGCCTCCAGAAGAACCTCGCCTTTCACCTGTCCGGCCACATCCTGCACTCGATCTACTGGCACAACATGACCGGTGACGGCGGCGGCGAGCCGCTGGCCGCGGACGGTGTCGGCGACCTCGCGGACGCGATCACCGAGTCCTTCGGCTCCTTCGCCGGCTTCAAGTCCCAGCTGACGAAGGCCGCGGCCACCACGCAGGGCTCGGGCTGGGGCGTCCTCGCGTACGAGCCGGTCAGCGGCCGGCTGATCGTGGAGCAGGTCTACGACCACCAGGGCAACGTGGGCCAGGGCTCCACCCCGATCCTGGTCTTCGACGCCTGGGAGCACGCCTTCTACCTCCAGTACAAGAACCAGAAGGTCGACTTCATCGAGGCGATGTGGGCCGTCGTCAACTGGCAGGACGTGGCGAAGCGCTACGCCGCCGCCAAGGAGCGCGCGGACGTGCTGCTGCTCGCCCCCTGAGCCGACGCCCCGGCCGGGGCCGCCGGACGTCCTGCCTCGTGATCGTCTTCTCACCCTTCACCTGGCAGGCGGATGAAGGGGAGGCCCCCGCCTGGACGTGACAGGCGGGGGCCTCCCTGTCGTACGTCCCGGCTGCCATGATGTCCGGCATGAGGAACACGTCATGACGATCACCGTCCACGAGCTGGTGTACTACCCGGTCAAGGGCTGCGCCGGGACCCGGACCGAATCCGCGCGGGTCACCGTCACCGGCCTGGAGCACGACCGGACGTTCATGGTGGTCGACGCGGCCGACGGCACGTTCCGCAGCCAGCGCACCCACCCCGCGATGGCGGCGGTCGGAGTCCGGGTCCTCGACGCCGGGGCGGCCCTCGGCCTGACCGCCGAGGCCGTCGGGCCGCTGCGCCTGGAGGTGGTGCCGGACGGCCCCCGCCGCGAGGTCAGCATGTTCGGCCGGGACCTCGGGGAGGCCGTCGACCAGGGCGACGAGGCCGCGCAGTGGTTCTCCGACGCACTCGGGGCCGCGTGCCGCCTGGTCCGCGTGGTCCCCGGCTTCGACCGGGACGGCTGGGGCGAGACCCCCGGCAAGGTCAACTTCGGCGACGCGCACGCGGTCCTGGTCACCTCGACCGCCTCGCTGGCCGGGCTCAACGCCCGCATCGCGGCCCGGGGCGACGCCGCGCCCGTGCCCATGGACCGCTTCCGGCCCAACATCGTGCTGACCGGTGACGACGAGCCGCACTTCGAGGACCGGGTGGCGCGGATGACCGTGGGCACCGCCGGACTCGCCCACTCGGTCAAGGCGATCCGGTGCGGCGTCCCGCTCATCGACCAGCGGACCGGCCGCCGCGCCGGGCCGGAGCCGGTGCGCACGCTGGCCACGTACCGCAGGGAGCCGGAGTTCGGCAACAAGCTCAGCTTCGGTGCGAAGAACGCGGTGGTCCGCGAGGGCGTGGTGCGGGTCGGCGACCCGGTCTCCGTGCACAGTCCGGTGAGCTGATCGCCCCGTAAAACCAGCTGCCCGCCCCCGGCAACTCCCCTATCGTCGTGCTGGTTTGCCCAAAAACGGACGACGACGTGGAGGATGACTGTGCGCTACCGCGAGCTGGGTCGCAGCGGACTTTCGGTGTCCGAGATCGGCTACGGAGCCTGGGGCATCGGGGAGTCCAGCTGGGTGGGGGCGACGCGGGACGAGTCGCTGCGCGCCCTGCACCGGGCCGTCGACCTCGGTGTGAACCTCATCGACACCGCGCGCGGCTACGGCGAGAGCGAGCGCATCGTCGGGCAGGTGGTCCGCGAACGGGCCGGTGACGAGGTGCTGGTCGCGACCAAGGTGCCTCCGAAGAACCAGGTGTGGCCGGCGGCGGACGGCACGGACCCGGCGGACGCGTTTCCCGGGGAGCACATCCGCAGCAGCCTGGAGACCAGCCTCGCCGCGTCCGGCCTGGACCACTTCGACGTGCTCCAGTTCCACGTCTGGAACGACGAATGGCTGGGGCGCGGGGACTGGCTGGAGACGGTCGCGGCGCTGAAGCAGGAGGGCAAGATCCGCCTGTTCGGGGTCTCCGTCAACGACCATGCGCCGGAAAGCGCGGTCGCGCTGGTGCGCAGCGGGGCCGTGGACAGCGTGCAGGTCATCTACAACGTGTTCGACCAGGCCCCGGCCGAGGAGCTGCTGCCGGCCTGCGCGGAGCACGGTGTCGGGGTGATCGTCCGGGTCGCGCTGGACGAGGGCGGGCTGACCGGCCGGATCACCGCGGACTCGACGTTCCCCGAGGGCGACTTCCGCAACCGCTACTTCCGGGGCGACCGCCCGGCCCAGGTCGAGCGGCGCGTCGCGGCGATCGTGGCGGACCTGGGCATCGAGCCGGACGCGATCGCGGAGCACGCCCTGCGGTTCGTCCTGAGCCACCCGGCGGTCTCCACGGTGATCCCGGGGATGCGCAGCGTCCGGAACGTGGAGCGCAACACCGCGCTCAGCGACGGACAGCCGCTCACCGCGGAGCAGCTGGCGGTCCTGGCCAAGCACGGCTGGCCGCGCAACTTCTACTCCTGAGGGACGGCCGCGTCCGCCGGGGTCTTGGTCCACGGGCTCACGCCGAGCCGGCCCGTGGTGCCGAGGTCCAGCTCCGGGGTGACCGTCACGGGCGCTGCCCCGGGCTTCGCGGTGACCTCGACGTAAGGGGCGTCGACCGGGTCGCCGTCCGTGGTGGTGTTCCGCCAGGCGAGGTTGGCGTACGCGCTCTCGCCCGGGCGCAGCGTGACCCGGCGGGGCTCGGCGTCGCCGCCGATGCCGGTGGAGATCGCGGTGGTGCCGTGCAGGATCTTCACCCCGGTCACCGGCTCGCGGTCCTCGTCGAGGAGCCGGAGCGACGGGTAGCCGTTCAGCTCGTAGTCGGTGGTCCCGCAGTTGGCGAGGTGGATGCCCACGACGCGCAGGCCCATCGCGGCGTCGCCCCGGTCGTTGGTGACGCGGACCCCGGAGGACGGGCAGTCGCCGCCCGCCCCGTCCGCCGGAACGGCCCGCACCTTCGTGATCCGGGCCCGGTACGCGCGGGCCGAGCCCGGCCCGTCCTCCGCGTCCAGGGGCCGCCGCACGGTCCGGCCGGGGCCGACCGCCTCGACGGTGCGCGTGAGGGTGTCCATGGCCTCGCCGAACCCGTTGACCAGGGTGAACGTGATGGTGAAGGTGAGCGGTTCGTCGTCCGTGTTGGTGACCTCGAACCCGGTGGACGGGGCGCCGGAGGGGCCGCACTCGCCACTGACCACCCGGACGTTGTCCCAGGTCCGCCCGGCGGGGTCGGGGAGCGGCGCGAGGGAGGCACAGGTCGCGGCGGGCGAGGCGGAGGCCCCGGCGGTCTCCTTCCCGCATCCGGTGAGCAGCGCGGTGCTCGCGAGGGCGGCACACAGGGCGAGGACGGGGGCGGGGCGCATCCGCCCAGAAGATCAAAGCGGGGCCGGGCGGGCTGTGCGCCAGGTCACATATCGCGTCACGGTGGCGTCACAGCCGGCGGCGGGGAGGGCTCCCCGCCGCCGGACTGACGGTCAGTCGAAGATCGGGCCCTGGGTGCGGGTGCGCTTGATCTCGTAGAAGCCGGGGATCGAGGCGACCATCAGGGTGCCGTCCCAGAGCTTCGCGGCCTCCTCGCCCTTGGGGGCCGGGGTGACGACCGGGCCGAAGAAGGCGATCTGCTCGCCGTCCGCGCCGGGGACGGCGATGACCGGGGTGCCGACCTCCTGGCCCACCTTCTCGATGCCCTCCTTGTGGGAGGCGCGCAGCTCGGTGTCGTAGGTGTCGGAGTCCGCGTGGTCGGCGAGCTCGACGGGGAGGCCGACGTCCTTGAGGGCGCTCTCGACGGCTTCGCGGGTCGGGCCCTCGCCACGGTTGTGGAAGCGGGTGCCGAGCGCGGTGTAGAGGGGACCGACGACCTCGTCGCCGTGCAGCTGCTGGGCGGCGACGACGACGCGGACCGGGCCCCACGCCTTGTTCTCCAGCATGTCGCGGTACTCGGCGGGCAGCTCGTCGAGCCGGTCCTCGTTGAGCACGGCCAGGCTCATGACGTGCCAGCGGACCTCGACGTCGCGGACCTTCTCCACCTCCAGCATCCAGCGGGAGGTCATCCAGGCCCAGGGGCAGAGCGGGTCGAACCAGAAGTCGACGGGGGTCCTGCCGGTCGCCGTGCTGTTGTCAGACATCTCTCTCCTCGAACGGGCGGATCGCGTCGGTGAACACGTCTGTGCGCCAGAACACCGGACGACGCTCCGGCCATTCCCGCCCGCGGGTCCGGAACGCGGCATGGGAGGATCAAACTATTCGAACGTGACACAAAGGAGTGTGCCGTGCCCGGCGAGAACCTGTCCCGAGACGAGGCCCGTGAGCGGGCCGAGCTGCTGACCGTCGACGGTTACGACGTCGAACTCGACGTCCGCTCCGCGACCGGCGGCCCCGGCCGGGACGACACGGCGGACGGTCCGCTGACCTTCCGCTCGGTGACGACGATCCGGTTCCGCGCGGCGCGCGGCGGCGCCTCGACCTTCGCGGACCTCATCGCCCCCTCCGTCAACGCCGTGACGCTGGACGGCACCGCGCTGGACCCGGCGGCCGTGTTCGACGGGGCGCGGATCGCCCTGGCGGACCTGACGGAGGGCGAGCACGTCCTGGTGGTCGACGCGCAGTGCGCGTACAGCCGGACCGGCGAGGGCATGCACCGCTTCGTGGACCCGGAGGACGGCGAGGTCTACCTCTACACCCAGTACGAGCCGGCGGACGCCCGCCGCGTCTTCGCCAACTTCGAGCAGCCCGACCTCAAGGCCCCGTACCGCTTCCGCGTCACGGCCCCCGCCGAGTGGACGGTGTGGAGCAACGGCGCCGAGGAGTCCCGCGAGGGCGGGGTGTGGCGGTTCGCGGAGACCGAGCCGATCTCCACGTACATCACGGCGGTCGTCGCCGGTCCGTACCACTACGTCACCGACTCGTACAGCCGGACCTTCGAGGACGGCACGACGCTGGAGATCCCGCTCGGCGCGATGTGCCGCAAGGGGCTCGCCAAGCACTTCGACGCCGACGACATCTTCCTGATCACCAAGCAGGGCCTGGACTTCTTCCACGACAACTTCGACTACCCGTACCCGTTCGGCAAGTACGACCAGGCGTTCGTGCCGGAGTACAACCTCGGCGCGATGGAGAACCCGGGCTGTGTCACGTTCCGCGAGGAGTACATCTTCCGCGGCAAGGTGACGCAGGCGGCGTACGAGGGCCGGGCCAACGTCATCCTGCACGAGATGGCGCACATGTGGTTCGGGGACCTCGTCACCATGCAGTGGTGGGACGACCTGTGGCTCAAGGAGTCGTTCGCCGACTTCATGGGCGTCTTCGCCATGGTGGAGGCCACGCGCTTCGAGGACGGCTGGATCACCTTCGCCAACAGCCGCAAGTCCTGGGCCTACCGCGCCGACCAGCTGCCGTCCACGCACCCGATCACGGCCGACATCCGTGACCTGGAGGACGCCAAGCTGAACTTCGACGGCATCACGTACGCCAAGGGCGCCTCCGTCCTCAAGCAGCTCGTGGCGTACGTGGGGCGCGAGGCGTTCCTGGAGGGTGCCCGGCGCTACTTCAAGAAGCACGCGTACGGGAACACCCGGCTCGGGGACCTGCTGTCGGTGCTGTCCGAGACGTCCGGCCGGGACATGACCGCCTGGTCCCGCTCCTGGCTCCAGACCGCGGGCGTCGACTCGCTGACGCCGGTCGCCACCTACGACGCGGCCGGCCGGATCACCGAGCTCGCCGTCCTCCAGGAGGCCGCCGAGTCCCACCCGGAGCTGCGCCCCCACCGCGTCGCCGTGGGCCTCTACAGCCGCAACACCGCGGGTGAGCTGGTGCGTTACGCGCGCGCCGAGGCGGACGTGTCGGGTCCGCGCACCGTGATCGAGGAGCTGGCGGGGGCCGAGCGGCCCGAGCTGATCCTCGTCAACGACGACGACCTGACGTACTGCAAGGTCCGCTTCGACGAGGTGTCGCTCGCCACCCTGCGCGCGCACCTGGGCGACATCACGGACCCGCTGGCCCGGGCGCTGTGCTGGTCCGCCCTGTGGAACCTGACCCGGGACGGGCTGATGCCGGCCCGCGACTTCGTCTCGCTGGTCCTGGCCTTCGCCGGGCGCGAGACGGACATCGGCGTCCTTCAGATGCTGCACGCCTGGACGCGCGGCGCGCTCGTGAACTACGCGGCCCCCGCGTGGCGCGAGGAGGGCGGCCGGGCGCTGGCCGAGGGCGCGCTCGGCGAACTGCGGCTCGCCGATCCGGGCAGCGAGCACCAGCTCGCCTGGGCCCGGTTCTTCGCGTCGGTCGCCGCGTCGGACTCCGACTTCCAGCTGCTGGCCGGGCTGCTCGACGGCACCGCCCGGATCGACGGGCTCGACGTCGACCAGGAGCTGCGCTGGGCGTTCCTGTCGCCGCTGGCCGCGCACAGCGCGGCCGACGAGGCGGCGGTCGACGCGGAGCTGGCCCGGGACGACACGGCGTCCGGCAAGCGGCACCACGTGCGGTGCCTGGCCTCGCGGCCGTCCGCCGAGGTGAAGGCCCGCGCGTGGGCGGACGTCGTGGAGTCGGACGCGCTGTCCAACGCGCTGGTGGAGGCGACGATCGCGGGCTTCGCGCAGTCCTCCCAGCGGGAGCTGCTGGCGCCGTACGCCGCGCGGTACTTCGAGGCGATCGAGCGGGTCTGGGCCGAGCGGTCGATCCAGATCGGGATGGCCGTGGTCAAGGGGCTGTTCCCGTCCCTCCAGGACGACCCGGCGACGCTGGAGACGACCGACGCGTGGCTGGCGGCCCGGGCGGACGCGGCACCGGCGCTGCGGCGGCTGGTGCTGGAGGCCCGGGACGACCTGGCCCGCGCGCTGCGGGCGCAGGCTGCGGATTCGGTGGCCTGACGGCCGGGGGTCCTCGCCCGTGGCCGGACCCGGGCGAGGGCCCGTTCCCGAACGCCGGACGGGCCGGGTTGCCGATGCGGGACGGTGTCCTTGTCCGGGTATGTCGACGGGCCTGTAACAACGGTTAAAGTTCCGGCCGTCGGCGGGATACACCGGAGCATGACCCAGAACACCCCGCTTCACTCCGGCCGCTCCGTTCCCACCCGTGGGCGTCAACGCGTCGTCTCCGCCGCCCAGTTGAAGGCGATGGGCGTGCCCGTCGGGCGGGCCGCGGAGCGGTGCGGGGACGGCGGACCGTGGCAGCAGCCGCTGCCCGGCGTCTTCGTCCTGCACCCCGGCCCGCTCAGCGGCCGGGAGCGGCTGCGGGCCGCCCTGCTGTACGGGGGCCGCCCGCCGGCCTCCGGTCGGCGCCCGGCCCCATCGCGGCCCGAGGACCCGGCGTACGGCGACGCGGTGCTCACCGGCCTCGCCGCGCTCTCGTTGTACGGCTTCGCCGCCGCGCCGCCCGCCGCCTCCGTGGAGTGGGTCGACGTGCTGGTGCCCCGGGTGCGGCGGCTGCGCTCGGCCGGGTACGCCCGGCTGCTGCGGACCGCCGAACCGCCGGTGCCGGAGTGGGTGGACGGGCTACCGGTGGCCCCGGTGGCACGGGCGCTGGCGGACGCGGTGGCCGGGCTGGGGGACGCGGTGACGGTGCGCCGGCTGCTCACCGAGGCGGTGCGCGGCGGCCACTGCGAACCGGCGGTGCTGGTGGGCGAGCTGAACCGGGCGAAGGTGCTCGGCAGGCCGCAGGTGGTCGGCGCGGTCGACTCGCTGCTCGCGGAGGGCCGGGCGATGGCGGAGGAGCGGCTGTACGCCATGGTGCGCGCGCACGGGCTCGCGGAGCCGCTGTGGAACGTGGACCTGCGACTGCCCGGCGGCCCGCACCTGGGCCGCGTGGACGCCTACTGGCCGGACGAGGCGGTGGCCTTGGAGCTGGAGACCAGGGCCCCGCGCCACAGCCGCCAGGACGAGGAGCACGAGGCCGAGTGGTCGGCGTACGCGGCGCGGCGGGAGCACCTGGAACGGCTCGGCGTCACCGTCGTGCACGTCACGCCGAGGAAGCTGCGGGACGCACCCGGGCAGCAGGCGGCCGTGGTCCGGACAGCGCTGATGGCCGCGGCGGACCGGGAACCGGCGGCGTACGTGATGATCCTTCCCCGCTGAACCGGCGCCCCACACCCACGCCTCACGACCTCGCGCCGTCATGGCTGAAATTGCGTCCCGTATCGCCCCGTTCGTTCCTGCTGACGCTTCCGCACCAGTGGCGGAATTCCGCCATGTGCTCAACAAGCCCCCCACAACTCTCCACAAACCCCTGTCATTTACGAAAGGGTGAGCGGTCATCCGGTACCGATTTCCGGACTCTCTCTTTCACATACAGGGATGCTGATGACCTCCGAATCCCCCGGTTCCATACCCGGAGCGAGACGCGCGGCCCGGGTGGCGGCCGCCGCCGGTCTGGTGGCCGCTCTGGCCGCCAGCGGTGTCGCCCCCGTCTTCGCCGCCGACGACCCGGCCTCCGCCCCCGTCAAGGCCGCCGGCACCGCCCCCGCGGACAAGCTGGGCACCGCCGACGCCGAGGTCCTGACCAAGGCCAAGGCCAAGGGCGAGAAGAACGTCACGATGATGGTCGCGACCGCCCCCGGCGCGACCGAGCAGGTCACCAAGCAGCTGGACGCCGTCAAGGGCTCCGTGCTGGGACGGGCCTACGACAAGCTGGGCTACGTACGGGCGACCGTGCCGACCGCGACCGCCGAGGCCACCATCAAGGCGGCGTCGAAGCTCAGCTCCGTCCACGGCATCGATCTCAAGCAGGAGATCATGCTGGACGACCCGACGCCCGCGGCCGACCGGGCGACCGGCGCCAGGAGCACGGTGAAGTCCACCGGCAGCTACCCGGCCCCCGGCAAGAACACACCGGCGAAGAACCCGTACAACCCGTCCTTCGAGACGGGCGCGGTCGACTTCGTGAAGCAGCACCCGAAGGCGGACGGCCGCGGGATCACCATCGGCGTCCTGGACGCGGGCGTCGACATCGCGCACCCGGCGCTCCAGAAGACCACCACCGGTGAGCGCAAGATCACCGACTGGGTGACCGCCACCGACCCGGTGAGCGACGGCGACGGCACCTGGCTGCGGATGACGGACGCCGTCTCCGGTCCGGTGTTCACGTACAAGGGACGCACCTACAACGCGCCCAAGGGCTCGTACCGGATCAGCCTGTTCGCCGAGGCCGCCACCAAGGGCGGCGACATGGCGGGCGACCTGAACCGCGACGGCGACACCACCGACACCTGGGCCGTGCTGTACGACCCGGTCAGCGGCACCTCCCGGGTCGACCTGAACAACAACGGCGACTTCCGCGACGACACCGCTCTCCAGCCGTACAAGGAGAAGCACCAGGTCGCCTACTTCGGCGAGGACGACCCGCGCACGGACGTCGTGGAGCGCATCCCGTTCGTCGTGGAGAACCGCAAGGACGTCGTCTACAACGCGGCCGGCGCCATTTCCGACTACGTCTCCATCGGGGTCATCGAGTCCGAGCACGGGACGCACGTGGCGGGCATCACCGCCGCCAACGGCCTGTTCGGCGGCAAGATGAACGGTGCCGCGCCCGGCGCGAAGATCGTCTCCTCGCGCGCCTGCACCTGGTCCGGCGGCTGCACCAACATCGCGCTCACCGAGGGCATGATCGACCTCGTCGTGAACCGCGGCGTCGACGTCGTCAACATGTCGATCGGCGGCCTGCCGCCGCTGAACGACGGCAACAACGCCCGCGCCGAGCTCTACAAGCGGCTCGTCGACATCTACGGCGTCCAGCTGGTCATCTCGGCCGGCAACGACGGCCCCGGCGTCAACACCATCGGTGACCCCGGCCTCGCCGACCACGTCATCTCGGTCGGCGCCTCCGTCTCCAAGGAGACCTGGGCCGCCAACTACGGCTCGAACGTCACCAAGAAGTACGACATGATGCCGTTCTCCTCGCGCGGTCCGCGTGAGGACGGCGGCTTCGCGCCGACCCTGACCGCGCCCGGCGCGGCGATCAACTCGACGCAGACCTGGCTGCCCGGTTCGCCGGTCAAGGAGGCGGGCTACTCCCTGCCGGCCGGCTACTCCATGCTCCAGGGCACGTCGATGGCCTCCCCGCAGGCCGCCGGCGCGACCGCGCTGCTGCTGTCCGCGGCGAAGCAGAACCACATCGAGCTTCCCCCGGCCGACCTGCGCACCGCGCTGACCAGCACCGCCACCAAGATCAAGGACGTGCCCGCGCACGCCCAGGGCGCCGGTCTGATCAACATCGTGGACGCCTGGAAGCTGATCGCGAAGCAGGGCGCCCCGGCGCACGAGTACACGGTCAAGGCCCCCGTCGACACCGCGATCGACTTCGCGCTGAAGACCCCGGGCTTCGGCACCGGCCTGTACGACCGCGAGGGCGGCCTCAAGGCCGGCCAGAAGAAGACCTACGACGTCACGGTCACCCGCACCACGGGCCCGGACAAGAAGGTCGAGCACCAGCTCTCCTGGAAGTACAACGACGGCACCTTCTCGCTGGCGGGCCCCAAGAAGGTCTCGCTGCCGCTGGGCAAGCCGGTCACGGTCAAGGTCCAGGCGAAGCCGGGCAGCGCGGGCGTGCACAGCGCGATCCTGCAGCTGGACGACAGGAAGACCGCCGGCACCGACCAGCAGATCCTGACGACGGTCGTCGTCTCCAAGGAGCTGGCGAAGCCGTCGTACGCGTTCAAGGCGTCCGGCTCGGTGCAGCGCAACGGCACCACGTCGTACTTCGTGACCGTGCCGGAGGGCGCCAAGACCCTTGAGGTCGCGATGAGCGCCCTGCGCTCGGGCAGCCAGACCCGCTTCATCTCCATCCACCCGTACGGGGTGCAGATGGAGGACAGCGGTACGCCGTTCTGCTACCCGAACTACGAGAACCCGTCCAACACCTGCCGCCCGGACGCGCGCTCCTACCCGGACCCGCAGCCCGGTGTCTGGGAGATCGAGGTCGAGGCCCGGCGCACGTCGCCGCTGCTGGACAACCCGTACAAGCTGGACGTGGCGCTGCTCGGCGCGACCTTCGACCCGGCCGTGCAGACCATCGCCGAGGCGAAGATCGGCACCCCGGCCTCGGTCGACTGGACGGTCACCAACAACGCCGGCCCCCTGGAGGCCAAGCTCAAGGGCGGCTCGCTGGGCTCGGCCGACGTCGAGCGCCCGTCGATCTCCACCGGTGGCACGTACACCAAGGAGGTCACCATCGGTGAGGGCGTCGAGAAGCTGGACGTCGCCATCGGCGGCACGAGCGACGCCAACGCCGACCTCGACCTGTACGTGTACAAGGGGAGCGCCGAGGTCGGCGCCTCCACCACGGCCGGTTCCGAGGAGTCCGTCAGCCTGGTGAAGCCGGCCGCCGGCACGTACACCGTCGTCATCGACGGGTACGACGTCCCGGCCGGGACCACCGAGTACGACTACCGCGACGTGTACTACTCCGCGTCGCTCGGCACGATCTCCGTGGACGAGTCGAAGACCGTGAACCTGGCCGCGGGCGCGTCGGCCGAGGTCGGTGCCGAGGTGAAGGTGGCCGGTGCGGCACCCGAGGGCCGGCAGTTCTTCGGCGAGGTCGGCCTCGTGAACGCCCGGGGCACCGCGGCGGGCACCGGCAGCGTCGTGATCGAAAAGGTCACGCCGTAGCCACACGGTGCTGAACATGTGATCCGTACGACAGTGGGGCGGGTGCTCACCGGGCACCCGCCCCACTGTGCTGTGCGCCGCTCGTCCGCGGGCCGGACAATGGATTGGACAAGGCGGGCGTGGACATACGCATCATGGACCGGCAACCGTGCCCGTTCGTACGTCTGAGGGAGTTCCTGTGAAGGTCGGAATCGTCGGCGCCACCGGTCAGGTAGGCACAGTCATGCGCAGCATCCTGGCCGAGCGGAAGTTCCCGGCCGACGAGCTGCGGCTGTTCGCCTCCGCGCGCTCGGCGGGCTCCGTCATCGAGTGGCAGGGACGCGAGATCACCGTCGAGGACGCCGCCACGGCCGACTACACGGGCCTGGACATCGTGCTGTTCTCGGCCGGCGGCGCGACCTCGAAGGCGCTCGCCGAGAAGGTCGCCTCGCAGGGCGCCGTCGTGATCGACAACTCCTCCGCCTGGCGCAAGGACCCCCAGGTCCCGCTGGTCGTCTCCGAGGTCAACCCGCACGCGGTCGCCGACCGCCCCAAGGGCATCATCGCCAACCCGAACTGCACCACGATGGCCGCGATGCCCGTGCTGCGCCCGCTGCACGAGGAGGCGGAGCTCGAAGCGCTGACCGTCGCCACGTACCAGGCGGTCTCCGGGTCCGGTCTGGCCGGGGTCGCCGAGCTGCACGGCCAGGCCACCAAGGTCGTCGCCGACGCGGACAAGCTCACGCACGACGGCTCGGCCGTGGACTTCCCGGAGCCGGGCGTCTACAAGCGCCCCATCGCCTTCAACGTGCTGCCGCTGGCCGGGTCGATCGTGGACGACGGCTCCTTCGAGACGGACGAGGAGCAGAAGCTCCGCAACGAGTCCCGCAAGATCCTGGAGATCCCGGAGCTGAAGGTCTCCGGCACGTGCGTCCGCGTCCCCGTCTTCTCCGGGCACTCCCTCCAGGTCAACGCCCGCTTCGCCCGGCCGGTCTCCGTGGAGCGCGCGTACGAGCTGCTGAAGGACGCGCCGGGCGTCGAGCTGTCCGAGATCCCGACGCCGCTGCAGGCCGCGGGCAAGGACGCGTCGTACGTGGGGCGCATCCGCAACGACGAGACCGTGGAGAACGGTCTGGCGCTGTTCGTCTCCAACGACAACCTGCGCAAGGGGGCCGCGCTGAACGCGGTCCAGATCGCGGAGCTGGTCGCGGCGGAGCTCGCCGGCTGACGCCGGGGTTTCGCGGGGGTTCGGGGGCGCTGCCCCCGGGCCCCCGCTCCTCAATCGCCGGAGGGGCTTGAGAGG